>JAFRLI010000236.1 GCA_017431255.1 Victivallales bacterium | reverse complement strand
CAGACGGGAGTTACCCCATCCTTCTGCCTCGGATAATTCCACCCCACCTCTGGTTGCGGTGCCTCCCAATCCGGCAACTGCGTGAGGTCCGTCAAATGAAACAATCCACGGCTCGTATTGGAATCGTAATGGATTGCATCCAGGAACGAGAGATAGAAGTCGCGACGCGCGTTGTTGGGGGCTCCCTCTGCTTCCATGAGGGGCATCGCCTCCAGCAGGAGACGCAGCGCATGGACACGGTCGCGGTGCGACGTGTTCACATAACGCCCCCTTCCATGCGCATTCCGAACAAACTTCCCTCCCAGCATCAGACCATGATGCGGTATGTTACTATAACTATTCGCCGCCGCCAATGCACACTGCCAATCCTTGGGATGCGCCGCCAGAAATGCCTCCAGAAGCTCATCAAACTCCTTCTCCCGGTGCAACCGAGACAGGCATGCCACGGCGTACTTGTACGCCACCGCCGCCTGCGCGGAGGCGGTCTCCTTGGAAAGTGCCTCACTACGGAACAGGGGCAGCGCCTCCGCCCAGTTCTGCTTATCGTACAACTCTATCGCCGTCTCCCCATGCAGCACTCCGATGCACAGCAACATCGCGACAAGCACCAGGTTCTTCATAAGTTTTTCTCCTCTAATTTTTTACAATGGAACAAACGTTGTGCAAGAGCGAAAACTCAGTCCTTGCCTGGAGCGTCTGTCTCAGGGGCACCCTTGCGAGCCTTGAGTTGCCCGCAGGCTGCGCGGATATGGTCCCCCTTGCGGCGACGCAAGGTCGCCTGCACCCCGCGAATCTCCAAGATGTGCAGGAACTCCTCGCAAGTCTCCGGCGATGGAGCCTTCCATCGCACTGCTCCAGGATTGAGCGGAATCAAATTCACCTTCGTATGGGCGGAGTGTGCGATGTCCGCCAAGTCGCGGGCGCAGGACTTGGAATCGTTTAATCCGCCGACCAGAACGTACTCAAACGTAACCATGCGCCCTGTCTGCTTGCGATAGTACGCGCAGGCGTCCAGAATGTCCGCGATGCGGTGTCGATGCCGCGGGGGGATGAGGAGTGCGCGTAGCGTATCGCTGGGAGCGTGCAGGGAGAGCGCGAGATTCCAGGGGCGCTGCTGGTCCGCCAGACGACGGATGCCGGCGGGAATGCCACTCGTGGAGACCGTGATGTGGCGTGCGCTCATCCCGAAGCCGTGTTCGGGGTCGCAGAGCGTCTCCAGCGCGGGCAGGAGGTTGTCGAGGTTGTGCATCGGTTCGCCCGTCCCCATCACGACCACATTGTCCACCAGCTTGCCGCATTCGTGGCTCGCCAGAACCACCTGGTCGCAGATTTCCGCAGGGGTCAGATTGCGCACAAAACCGTTGCGCCCGCTCTCGCAAAACGCGCACCGCACCGCGCACCCGACTTGCGTGCTGATACACACGGTATTGCGGCGCGGCGCACGGATGAGAACAGTCTCCACCGCCGCCTTGTCCTGCAGTTCCGAAAGCCATTTGACCGTGTCGTCCTCCGCACGCAGTTCATTCACGGGAGCTATCGCAAGCACCGTGAACTCCTCTGCCAGTTGTTCACGGAGTGCCTTCGGGAGATTTGCCATCTCTGCAAACGAGACCGCAAGGCGCTGGTCGGTCCATTCGCGGATTTGCTTTGCACGGAAGGCGGGTTGCTTATGTTGCGCAAGCCATTCGGCCAGCGTCTTGTCATCGATTTCACGTATCGAAAGTTTCATTTTTGTGTCTGTGGTGGAATGGGGGCTACAGTATTGAGGACGCCCTTGTAAAGACGCATTTCAGAGCGCGTATTCTCTTGTGTTGTGACTTTGATTGCCATCAGAGGCTGGGTTCCCTCCCAGGCTTCGAAGGGGCTATGCCACTCCCTCGCGATGGAATGACGTTCCTTGAAATCGACGCGCGGGGTCATGGGAATCCAATCCCGTTGTGGGACAGGAGGTTCGCGCGGTCCCAGCACATAGATGACGGGGCGCCGTACGGGCAGTTCCGTTTGGGGGTCCGTCACCAGGCGAATGCGAGTGCGCAGATAGAAGTTTTCCACCAGGACATCTGGCACACGTGCCTTGTCTGGCAGGTAGAGATAGACGATTCTCTTGGTGTCCTTGAGGAGTTCCTCGATCGGCTTCTGGGATTCCATAAGAGGCATGCTGTTGTTTTCGAACTTCAACAGTTCTTTCGGAGCGTGTCCTGCAAGAGTGAGCCCATGCATGCGACGGTCGGATTCATACCAGGCTTTCGGCATCTGCCAACACACGACAGACAACACCCACCAGGCAACAATGCTCCATAAAAGGCAACTGTACACGCTCCCACGCCCCCTATGAAACAAAACCTGCGTGAACAAAATGACCAACATTGCCAAAGACAGGAACAACGAGGTCCCAACCCATTCCATAGGATAGGTCGGCATCTGAATCACATCCGCCAGCACACACAAATAAAATAGACACGCCAGCACCGATGCCAGTACCCCGAGCCAGCCGGAAATCCGCAACACCTTGCCCCAGAAGTCCGAATAGCGGCGAAACACAATCTCGGAATAGACCCCAATCAAAACGGCCATCGGTCCCAGCACAGGGAGCAGATGCAAAGGCGAACCGCCTGGTATGAACCAGAAGAACACGAAGTTCACCGTCACAATCGTGCGCAAGTATCGGCACGCGGCGGAATCCGTTTCAAAACGCTGGAGAGCCAGGCAAAACGGCGCCCACGCGAACAAAGTCCAGGGCATCAGGTAGAGCAGAAGATACGGCAGCATCTTTGCCAAATGCGAGGCGTAGGTGACGACGTTCTGCGAAGGACCGTAGTAGGCATGTTCATTCCACGGGATATACGGCTGCCCTGGCACCAGCAGAAGCCACACCGCAGTCACCACTACAAATGCCCCCAGCGGCACACAATGCGCTGGCGATTGCATCTTCTCAAAAAACGAAAACTCCTTCCACAGGAAACAAAACGGCAGGTAGAATATCAGAAACGCCTTGCACCCCACTCCCAGGCTCGCTACGAACACCAGCGCAAAGGACACGCTCCACGCCAGCCACCAGCGGTTCTTCTGCCAGCCTTGCGTGTACACAAGATACCACGCACACGAAAGCAGAAGACCCACCACCGTCTCAATCTGCGCACGCCATCCCACGCAGTAACTCGCATATGTCGTCAAAACCACCATTGCCGACACCAGCCCCGCTTGCAACGACTGCACCTTCCGCGCAAACAATCCACTCGCCAGCGCAATTCCCAGAAGAGACAGCAACGCCGGCAGGCGCAACGTCACCACGTTCGGCAACCGAAATCCCGAACAGAGCGCAGCCAGCCAGGAATAAAGCGGAAAACCAGGAACGGGCATCCCGTACAAATGCGTCTTCCACCAGCGACCGACACTCACCATCTCGTCCGTGTACGCGGCCGCAATCGCCTCGTCCACAAGACGAATCTCCGGGAAGGAAAGCAAAAATGCATACAGCAGAGGAGCCAGTAGCACCAGCAGTGCCACGCTCCGCCACGTTGGCTTGGTGTCTGCAAAGGTCATGATTCTCAAAACACTAGGCGTTGCGCAAGGCACGAACGGCCGCCAGCGCTTCCGAGGCTTTCTGCGAAATCACCTTCCAATCCCCGGCCTTCACGACGTCTTTCGGCGCAATCCAGGTGCCACCGACAAAAGCCACCTGCGGAATCGCCAAGTAATCGGCCAGGTTTGAGGTCGTCACGCCGCCCGTCGGGCAGAAGGAAATACCGAGGTGTCCATAAGGTCCCAGAAGTGCCTTGAGCATTTTCACGCCGCCGGAGGCCTCTGCCGGGAAGAACTTCATGAACTTGCAGCCCAATTCTGCCGCGCGTTCGATGTCACTCGGGGTGCAGACTCCGGGACCAAAGAACATCCCGCAGGCCTTGGCGGCCTCAATGACATGCGGATTGCAACCAGGTGCCACGGCAAACTTGGCGCCCGCGTCCACCGCCTGCATCATCTGGTCACGCGTCAATACCGTTCCTGCCCCCAGAATCAATTCAGGGAACCGTTTCGCGGCCTGGCTGATGGTCTCCGCGGCCGCCATCGTGCGGAACGTAATTTCCGCCACTGGCAAACCGCCTTCCAGCAACGCCTCGCAAATGTGCAACCCTATCTCGGGAGTCTCCACCGCAATCACGGGAACCACTCCATACTCACGCAGTTCGTTCAACATGTTCAGTCTCCTTGGCACGCTTTCCAGGCGCAACAACACGCCCATTGGATACAAAAAATCAATATATTAATGTATTCCCTTACACGCGTTTTGCAAACCAGGGAAACCAGAGAATGTGCCTCTACTGCGCCAGTGGCAAGTTTTCGACAACGTCCCCCCGTTGCAACGTGATTTGCGTGGGAGAAATGCGAATGGAGATTCCGTCCACCAGAAGAGAGTCCTGGTTCCACACGGGAACACGGGAGCCTTGCGAGGTCTGCAAGACGGCGTAGAGTCGCGCCTGGGTTGCCGGTTTCAGGAGGCCATACGTGACGCGGAAGGCATTCCCCTTTTCCTTTTCTCGCAGTTGGGACTCTTCGTCGCGATTGTTGTAGAGTTCAGAGACAACAAAGGACTTGGCAGAACTGGCGGTGGCTTCCTCGTCGCAGGCACCGACAAAAAGATTGGCCGATATATGATTCGGACGTTCATAGTGGAAACGCAGACCATCCTGAACCAGGCTTGCGTCGTGGCGAATGTCATTGAAATGGATGTTGGCGACAATGCTGACGGGAGCCTCCCCGCCCCGCAAAGTGTCAAACACCACAACCGTCCTAGATGGCTTGAGCAGGAAGATGTGACGTCGTATGGATTGGAACTTCGGCACATAGGCCTCCTCCAGCGCCTGTACGGAAACCGCGGCAAGGGAGTTCTCACGCGCCAGAATGGTCTTGCAGTTCTGTTGCAGATGGTGCTTCTGGTTCTGCCCGTCGAGAAGAAGCGTATTGGCGGAAGAGGTCTGCCTGGCAAGTTTATACAGGGGGCGTTTGTATTCGTTGGTGTTGCCATGGGGCACAACCAGGGGGAAACCGTCCACGCCAACGAGAAAATTACCGCTTTCCGGACGGCGATGCCAATGGCTCTGCACTTCGTGATGCGCCAATGCGGCGACGACGGTGGCGTCGGGCTGCCAGGAGGAACGCAGGAAGACCTCCCCCGTATCAAATGCCTGCGCCAGGGGAATCTCTGCCAGCAGGGCAGCCGGCGGGACTTCGTTGCATGCCAGATACCTCGACAGTTTGTCCCCGTACTGCTGTTCCAGGAGATGGGCAAGCTCTCTTGGGAAAGGTTCGTTGACATTGCTGTCGCCAAAGGAGAGGTTGTGGAAGAAGGTCTGGTCGGGATAGGCGGGACGGAACAGGATGTGGCTGGCACACCAGCGGGACGAACGCGACAATCTTGCTCCCGCAAAGGTCCTCTCCCGCTCTGCGTCCGACATCATCTCCCACGAGGGAACCAACGAACCAAACCCGTAGCAGAAATAGTGGAAACTCTCCCCGTAACTGCCGTCCTCCTCCACCGCAATCTGGACATAATTCCGCAGGCAATCCATCGTGAGTTTCACTGCCTCTTCGTCCCCAAAATACCGCCCCGTCATGAGCAAAGCGTTCCCGATGACCGTCACCCAGTTGGAGTTCCGCATGCCACGTTGCTGCATCCAGCGCAAACTCAGTTCATAGCAGTTCTTTCGAACCGCCTCTTCGATGAAAGCGCGTTCCGTCGCCGTAAAGAGTTCTCCCGCAAAACATAGGGTTTTTATGAAGGCTCGTGTCACACCAGTCGCGCTCAAGGAGGCAATCTTGTTCTTCTGCCAAGATTCCTCCTTTACTTTGTCCCCGACATAGAACCATTCGGGAAGCGTGGCGGCATGCAGCACGTAGTCGTGGAGGTATCGCCCAAGCAAGGGGTGTCCCGTCGCAAAATAGAGATGGGCAGTGCGTCCAAAATGCGAAAACGTAAAGGCGTAACCATTGTGGTGCGGTTTGCCTGGCACCCACCGATTGAGATAGTCCAACTCCGTCTCCACGGTGGACGGCATCGCAAGCAGTTTCTCCGATTCCGCAAACACCGTCTCGCGATTGCCAAAAACATCCCGGAATCCAGGGACCGACATCGCGCGGATGCGGTCCAGACGCAGTTCCTCCGCCTTCACCGGACGCACCCCCTCCGGCGCGGGAAGGGCAAACTTCCGCATATCGGGATAGTTGCGAATCCACTTCGAGTTTTCCGAAAAGTTTTTGGTTCCCGCACCATACGAAAACGCCACAAAAACCGCCTCAAACAACAAAACTCCCAAACGCGGAACTATGGATTTCCGGGGGAATGACTTTCAGGCTGGGCTTGTGCTTGTCCAGCCACAGCATTTTCGGGCATTGCATGCCGCGCATGAAATCAGTTTTCGTTATTGCCATT
>JAFRLI010000235.1 GCA_017431255.1 Victivallales bacterium | reverse complement strand
AGTCGAGAATGCGGCAAATGCGTTGCACCAGAAGCCGTTCGCGTTTGGAGAATGGGAGTTTGCTTTCTCGGGCGGGGAGCACAAGCCAGCCAAAATGCTCTACATCGTGGAACTGGGAAAGGCGCATTCTGGAGGAAACCTCCTTGGTGACGCAGTTCTCACGCCCGGCATGGAATCCCCACAGGGTGTCGGCATCGTGCGCCAACGGAACGCCAAACGCCGCCACCGGAATGGCCAGCAATGCCTCCCACGCCTGCGGAAGACGGCGGATTTTCAGCGTCGCACCCGCGTCCCACGTTGCGTCGCGGAGACCATTCGGGGTGCATTTTGCGTCATACAGCGCGCCTGCAAGATTTCCAGCGAAGTGGTAGTATGGAGTCGATTGGTCTATGGTCCCGTCCGCGCGGCACGGTCGCAGGAAGAACTCGAAGCAGTCGTCCATCCAGACGCGACCGTCCTTCTGAGTGACCTTGGGGGCACGCCTGGGGGCGTTCGGGTCTCCGTCAAGATGGAACAGGACGCAGAGAGTGCCTTTGGCGACGAACAGGGAGATGGTCGTGCCTTCCTTGGTGGAGCCGTCGAACGGGATAGGGTATACGACGGGCGCCCGCAGGTTCTTTCTATCGTCTTCCGTGAGGTTTTCGGGAAGAAATCCCTCCCACCCGACGAGGGAGTTCAGGATGGGTGCCGTATGGAGAAAAAGCGGTGGCTCCGCCGCAAAAGAAGGCGGCCAAGTGTCGGACGTCTCCTGGGTGACGGCGACGGGACCGAAGAGCGTGCTCGATTCGGAAGCATGCCAGCCCAGAGTCCAAAGGCGTGCCGGAGGCGCGGCGCATTCCTCGCGGAAATGGGCTCCGACGAAGACTGGCTTCTGTAGATCGTCAACGAACACGTCGAAAGTGTGCTGTGGCAGGTGAATCTGGTACCGAATACAGTGCCACTGCCCGAGCGTGATTTTGTCGATATCCCGCCAAGTTCCGCCATCTTGAATGCGGATCTTCCCGGACTCCTGCACGAGAGTGATGAGTTTCTTTTTGTCAGCGGAGTTCAGGAGCCATCCGTAGCGCGAGGTATTTCCGTCCACGGGCTTCCACCAATAGTCGATGGTCAAAACAGTTGCCCCGACGTCGCACTTCATGGGAACGCTGTAATTGCCCCGCTTGACTTTTCCATCCTCCCCGCGCACCGACCGCAAGTCCAGTGCCTTCGGGAACTCCGCATGCCCTGAGTCCACCACGACATGCGAGGCGTCCTCCGTCCCCATCTCCCCGAAGTCCAGACGCAGAAGTTCCCGGATTTCTGCATGCAACGAAACGGCGCAAAGCATTGCACCAGTCAACCATATTGCAAGGGATTTCATAGTGGTTAGTGGTTAGTGGTTAGTGGTTAGTGGTTAGTGATTAGTGGTTAGTGGTTAGTGGGTAGTGGTTAGTGGGTAGTGGGTAGTGGGTAGTGGGTAGTGGTTAGTGGGTAGTGGTTAGTGGGACGTGGGTAGGGGTTAGTGGTTAGTGGTTAGTGGGTAGTGGTTAGTGGGTAGTGGGTAGGGGTTAGTGGTTAGTGGTTAGTGGGTAGTGGGTAGTGGGACGTGGGTAGGGGGTAAGGGTGTGTGGTGTGGTCTTGGTACAGAAAGCGCGGGCTTGCGCCCGCGCCTTAAGACAGAAATGCGACACGTTAGTTTTTTTTATTCCTTCAGGTTTTCGAGAAGGGTCTGGATGATTTTATCGGGAGTGATCCCCTCGGAGTCGGCGTTGAAGTTGGTGAATATGCGGTGACGCAGAACGGGCAACGCGAGCGCTTTGACATCCTCGCAGGCGACATTGAGGCGTCCCTGCAAGACGGCGCGAGCCTTCGCACCAAGAATGAGGCACTGAGCGGCACGCGGTCCGGCACCGCAATGAACGTTCGTACGGATGATTTCAGGAGCCTCGGGATCACCAGGACGCGTCATGCGCACGAGACGCGTTGCATACTTGACGACATGCGGGCTGACGGGAAGGTCGCGCACAATGGCCTGCAAACGCACGAGGTCTTCCCCACCGAGAACTTGCTGGAGTTCGATATCCCTCTTGCTGGTGGTCGCCATGACGATGGCCTCCTCTTCGTCGGCACTGGGATATTCGACGAGGATGTTGAACATGAAACGGTCCAACTGCGCTTCGGGGAGAGGATAGGTGCCTTCCTGTTCGAGGGGATTCTGGGTGGCAAGTACAAAGAATGGCGGCGGGAGTTTGAACATCTGGTTGGAAGCGGTCACCTGACGTTCCTGCATGGCCTCCAGAAGAGCCGCCTGGGTCTTGGGCGGAGTACGGTTGATTTCGTCCGCCAAGAGCATATTCGTGAAGATGGGTCCTTTGATGAAACGGAAGGACTTGTGTCCCGTCTGCTCATCGACGTCCAGGATGTCGGTTCCAATGATGTCCGAAGGCATCAAGTCGGGAGTGAACTGGACGCGTTTGAACTGCAGCCGCAGGATTTTTGCGAGGGTAGAAACCATCAGGGTCTTGGCGAGGCCGGGCAGACCTATCATCAGGCAGTGCCCGCCCGCCGCGATGGCGATGAGAAGTTGCTCGGCAACATCCTTCTGACCGATGATGACGCGTCCAAACTGCTCCAAAATGGAGGAAGTGACGGACCCCATCGCCTGGATGTCCTTCATGGAAGACGCGATGTCACCCGTAGGCTGCGCAAGCGTAGGTGCCGGCGCGGCCTTGAGTTCGGGACCTGGCTCAAACTGCAGGTTGATGGTCCCGAAGCGCAATGGCGTCGGCTCCCGCAACGATATCCGTTCCACCTGCTGGCCATTGACAAAAATGCCGTTCTGGCTCCCAAGGTCCTCCAGCAGCCAACTATCTCCCTGGAAAGTCAGAGCTGCGTGCTGGCGCGAAATGCTCCCCTGGTTGAGGCGAATGCCACATTCGTCGCCGCGTCCAATGAGGACGCGACCGTCGTCGATGGAAAACCGTGCCCCTGCGTCGGGACCTTCTAGCACGACAAGTTTGGACATAGTGAAATCCTACAGGATGGTAGTGAACTCCGAAACAGCCTTGCGCTCGAAATGCCGGGGAGCCGGTTCGGCGGCAGGATATCCGCAAGGAAGGAAGGCCAGCGGAACCAGATTGTCGGGCAGAGCGAACTGCTGACGGGTTTCCGCCGGGTCGAACCAGGCGACGATGCAGGTGCCCAGCCCCAGATCCGTTGCTTCGAGGGCGAGGTGCGTCACCACGATGGAAGCGTCAAATTCGCCGCAGCGATAGCCGTCGTATTCGCGTTTCCAGGAGGTATTGGTGTCATAGCAAATGAGGAAAACCAGCGGTGCGCCAAAGGTGCAGCGCGTGCATTTGGCGGCCTTGGCGCGTGCTTCAGGGGATTGCAGGACATAGATGTGCAGCGGCTGGTTGTCGCAACCAGTCGGTGCCAATTTTGCAGCCTCCAGCAATGCCTCCAATTTCTCCGGCTCCACTGGACGCCCTTCGTACTTTCGAACGGAATACCGCGACTTTGCCAACTCTAAAAACGACATGGGATTCTCCTTTTCCGCGTTTGCTTCTTGCTTTCCAGAAAAACTCTTCAGTTAATCTATCACGTTTTTTCTAATCTGCAAGAACTGCGTCCTCAACGAAATGATAACTTTATAGTCCACAGAACACACAGAATACACAGAAATGTTTGTCCGCGCTACGCGCGTCCAAACACTTGATATAAAACGAAATACAATTGACAATCAGCAGCGAGGCGGCAAATAGCCTTCTGTGTATTCTGTGTATTCTGTGGACTCTAAATAATGTTCAGTGGATTTCCAAAATCACTGCAGGAGGGCGTAGAGTAGGATATTGGTACCGAGGCGTGTATAGAAGGTGTGTGCGAAGTCGTTAATTTCGCTGGAGGAGTAGTATCGGAAGACTCTCCAGTGTCCATTTGCCTCGTGGCACCATGCGGGGAGCGCGCGTTCCTGGCAGTAGAGGACATCTTTGGCACCGTCTTCGCGGACGACCTCGAAGCGTTCGCCGGAGTAGGCGGCGTTCTGGAGGGATTCGTCGATTCCCTTAGCGGATTCGAGGACGCGGAACTGGATATTTCCGAGCCATTGTCCGAGGGAATTGCGTCCCCACCCCATTGCGATAATGGGGGTGCAGAGGACGGCGATGCGTCCGTTCAGGCGCAGTGCAACTGCGGAATATGTGCCATCGGGCCATTTTTCCTGGACGACGTAGTCACGGACGGTATCCGGGAGCAAGGAAGCGTCTGGAAGTCCCTGGTAGAAAGTTCGGAAAATGGGGTCGGTGCGACGGAGTGGGATAAAGGAAGTTTCGGGGAACAATTGAGCGAAGGCAGTTTTGATTTCGGGTGCGGCGTCCCATTCTGCAAAGCTATGATGTTGTGCAAATCGCGTGCCACGCAGGAAAGAGGCGGTGATGCCGGCGTCAATCAACAGGAAACCACCATTTTCCAAGTATCGTTTGAGAGCAGTTCCTTCCTCTGGGGAGAACTCCCATTTGCGTGCATCGAGGTTGATGTAGACGAAGGGGCATTGCGCGAGTCGTTCGTCCGTAAAACTTGAAATCTGCAACGGAACCGTGGCGACATTTGCGGTGGTTTCTTTCGCAATATGCCGCAGCAGGGAAGAAAGTGCCTCGGGATATGTGTCCCGATACATGCCTCCCACTGGACGAAACTGCGCAATTCGCAGTTCGGGACGCGTCGCCACCAATGTGGACACGTCCTGCGCGTAGCAGACCAGCGACAGCAGGAAAATCACTCCTAGCCACTTCATGGCACGCTCACTCAAGACCGATGTCCGAGAGGAACCGCTTGTTGTTCCGCCAATCTGGCTTGATTTTGACAAACAACGAAAGTTCCACACGCTTCGACACAAATCCGGAGATGCGCTTCGCCGCCTCCAGGCGGATTGCCTTGATGCGCTCGCCGCCTTTGCCGAGGATGATTCCCTTCTGCCCTTCGCGTTCGATGTTGAGGGTAACGCCGATGAAGATATGGTCTTCGCGGTCGTCCCATTTGTCAATGGTGACTGCCGTGCAGTGGGGTACCTCTTGGCGGAGTTGTTCAAGGAGGACTTCGCGGATGAGTTCGGCGGCGATGTCGCGTTCATAGACATCCGTGAGTTCGTCTTCCTCGTAGAGGAAAGGTCCTTCGGGAAGGTTATTCTTGAGGAGGACCAGAAGAGGTTCGGACTGCTGGCGGTCAATGGCCGCGATACGAACGCATTTTGCCTGCGGGAACGCCTGCTGGTAGAATGCCTGGCACTCTTCCATCTGTTCCGGGGTAGCGATGTCAATCTTGTTGATGGCGATAATGACGTCCTTCTTGCGGGCGGCCTGAATGCGCTGGATGGCGAGTTCGTCCTCGGCACCGGGCTTTCGGGTGGGGTCGGCGAGGCAGACTGCGATATCGGAATCCTTCAGGACGCGCTGGATGGAGCGGTCCATCGAGTCATCGATGGCGCTGTGAGGTTCATGGATACCGGGAGCGTCGAGGAAGAGGATTTGGGAAGAATCATCGGTAAAGATACCGAGAAGGTGCTTTCGTGTGGTTTGAGGTTTGCTGGAGACAGCGGCAAGATGGGTTTGAAGGAAGGTATTGAGCAGAGTGGACTTGCCCGTGTTGGGGCGTCCAATGAGGGCGACATATCCTGTTTTCCCGATACGGGGAGGTTTTTCCGCGAGGATGTCCGCCAGATTGAGTGTTTTTTGAGGTTCTTGCATGGGGGATATTCCTTAGGAAACGATGCCTCGTTTTGCGAGGAACTGCATGATGGCGATCTCAGTGTCGCAGGTGGCGAGAACTTCGTCAAGAAGGCGTTCGCATTCGGGGATGGTGTAGTTTGGAACAGAATCTTGCAGGCGCGGGACGCGGAACGGGCTCATGCTGAAATGGCGGACACCCGCCCCAAGAAGCAATGGCAACGCACGGCGCGAACCAGCCAGTTCCCCGCAGATGCTGACCTGCTTCCCCGGCATGGAATCCACGAGCGTGCAGATGTCGCGAATGATTCGCAAAATGACGGGATGACACTGGCGATACCAACGGAACACATTGGAGTTGCCACGATCCACCGCAAAGAGGAACTGCGTGAGGTCGTTCGTGCCAATGGAAACGAAGTCAATGAGAGGCAGCATATACTCCAGTTCGCGGGCTGCAGAGGGGATTTCAACCATGATGCCGACGCGCACATGCTCGTCAAAGGGAAGACCTTCGCGCCGCAGACCGTTTCGTGCCTGCTGTAGGAAATTGAGTGCCTGCCGTAGGTCGAAGACATCCGCAACCATGGGGAAGAGGATGCTGAGTTTGCCGTAGGCGCTGGCACGTAGAATGGCGCGGAGATGTGGGAGGAAGATATCGGGTCGTGAAAAGAGGAAGCGGAGTCCACGGAGACCAAGAGAAGGATTGTCTTCGGGAGCCT
>JAFRLI010000024.1 GCA_017431255.1 Victivallales bacterium | reverse complement strand
GTCAAGACCTTTCCCGCCGGGGGACAGGCAGGAAGCAACGGTTCTTTAGAACCTTTTGAAGAGACAGGTGTATCCAATATTTTTGCGTATTTTGTGTATTTTGTGGAAGAAAGTGTTTCAAAATCATTACCATGAACCAGGGTTCTGAATAATAACCAAAAAGGTATCACAAGATTGGGTATTGACAGGCTTGCAGAGGGTGAGGCAAATCCAGGCTCCTCTACTGGTTCAGGAGTTCCGCGTAGGCAGCGAGGGTCTGTTCCCCGAATCTCTGGAAGAACTCACCGTCCATGAACACGGCGAACGAGGAGAAACTGCGAATGCCGAGGGAGGCGTAGAAATCGAAGTCGCGTTCCATGACCTCGCGGGTTGTCGGGACATTGACGGCGGGGCGCTTCCAGTTGCTGAACAGGGAGGCGTCGAGGTGATATTCCAGGACATGGGCGGTGGATGCGGGGAAGAGTTTCAGGAGGCGTAGCAATTGCCGGGATGCAATGCGGTTTGGGTAGCAGTCGGGCTCCTGAAGGGGATGCATGAGACAGCGGTCGATGGGGGCATATTCCAGGAAGACGTTAGGTTCGGGGAGAATGGTCGTTGGCGGTTCCATCAGTTCCCTGTACGCGAGATAGGGGACGGTTGCCAGCGGATCCACGGCACGCGCCGCGCGCGCAAGCAGGTTCACTGCGAGCATCGTCTGGTCCGACGGGGAAAGTTTCGCGCAATTCGGGCAGTGGCAGTAGATGCGCGGCACATCGGCATTCCACAGCAGATACCGATGCGTCTCCGTGCGCAAGGCACGTACCAGTTCCGCTGCGTTCTTTTGGAAAAGTTCCTGCGCCTCGGGATTCGTGACGCACCAATTGCTGTCGCTACGCCGTGCACGACGGCGCAGGTCGTACGCAAAATACTCGGGATGCGTCTCAAACCAGGACGGCTGCAACAGCGAGGCCGCCGCGTGGCATTCGTACTCGCACTCCAGACCAGCCTCGGCAACGCGCCTGCGGAACGCCTCCGTCCCGAACTCCCCCAGCATCTGCCGCACATTCGCGCTGGCACCCCCGCCCGAATGCAGCCCCAGCGTCCGCAAATGATACCGCTGACACAACGAAATCCAGTCCGCACCGACGAAATCCCGCGGCGTCACAACAACCCCATAATGCTCAAATCGCGACATGGTTTTTACCGCATCATGCGACCAATGGTGAGGTTGGAAATGACGTTGCGAACGCCTTCGATGGCTGCGTTTTCGCGCGCCTTGTCGATGTCCGCCATGCTGTGAGCAAGACCGTGCAGAATGACGGTATCGTCCTTGACCTCGGCCTCCAGGAAGTAGAGAGGCAGCTGCAAATCGTGCAAGAGATGGCGGCAAATGAGTTGTCCTGTGGCGAGATTGTGCGCCATGATCTTGCCGGCGGCCTCCAGTTCGGGAGAGGAGGCTTCCGCAAGGATGGAGCGAATGATGCGCACCACTTGTTCGGGGACGAGCCCCTGCGTGTTCAGGACTGCATTGTAGTTGATTGCCGCGTCCCATTTCGAGTCGAAGAAATGTTCGTTGAACTGGCTGCGGTCGCGGTCGATGTGATGGATTTGCTGTTCTGCGGCCCGTTCATCCAAATCCAGAAGCTTGCTGACGCGGGCGATGCGGGTCGCCAACGGCGCCACCAGGCGAATGCGCACCACGCCGGGGACGTTCTGTAGCAGGAACTGCGTTCCACGTCCCAAAAACACGCAATCTCCCTTCGCGGCCTCCCGATACACCAGCGTCTTCAACCCGCGAATGTACTCCTCCATCATATTCGATACCTGCGCAAAGAAGCCAGGCTTCTTTTCATCATACGCAGACACGTTCTTCTCCGTGAAGCCATCCGCCTCCAAGGCCTCCTCCACCACCTGGCGGTCTATCAAACGATACCCTAATTGATGCGCCAACTCCGCCGCCACCAACTGCCCCATCGCCCCACGCTCTCTCGCTATCGTTACAATCGCCATCGTTTCGCCTCCTTGCTTTGACAAAACACTCCCCCCTCCCCTGCTTTTACTGTATCCGTTTCCACCGCAATTTGCAAGCCCGAAATCGCGTTTTTTCACGATACCCCTGCAATCCCTATCGGCGGAGCGTATAGACTTCTACGGAGGCGTTGGTTGCGGTGTGGACGGGGCGAACGATGGTGAAGGTCATTCCGTGGGAGGCAAAGGAGTCCTGGCCGGCGACAAGCGCTTCCAGAAAATGCTGGTAGAGGCTGTTGCCGCCGTCGCCCTGGAAGAGTTCCTTGGCGGCAGGATTGTCAGCCACGAGTTCGCGTGTGGAGGTAAGTACGACGGTCGGTTCGGGGAAGGCTTCCAGCAGGCGATGGATGGATTCATAGCCTTTTTTGACACGTTCACGGGCCTCTTCGACGGAGCGGATTCGGTCGTCGATGATATCGTTGCAAAGTTGCGCGATGGTGTTGAGTTCCAGGCTATCGCGCGGATTGAGGCGCAGGAGGGCATTCGTGGTGCAGGCTGCGATGCGGAGACGTTCCGTGAGTTGGGACAGGGGAGTCACATAGTACTCGCGGAGGCGATGATAGGTGCGCAGTCCTGCATAGACGCCGGCCACGCAGAATGCAATGACAAGCCAAATGCAGAGTTGGGTGGTACGGTGGCTGCTTTCCGCCAGGCGTTTTGCCTCTGCGTCGCATGCAGCCAGCAAGTCTGCGTCCTTTCCCGTGGAAGCCTCGTGGAGGACGCGCTGGAACTCGGCGGAGAGCAGGCGCGCCTGTGCGGAATCGGAGAACTCCCGCAATGGATTCAGGCTCTTCTGACGAGTCTCCTGGTCTTGCGAGGTGCTGGCAATCTGGCGGACCTGCGCGAGGGCACGCAACTTCTGCGGAAAGGCGAACGCCTGCGTGAGTCCTGCGATGGCGGTTACGCCAGCGGCCAACAGGAGGAGGATTCCCACAAAGATGTAGATTCCCAAGGAACTGCGGTTCATGCGGGACCTCCTCGCTGCAACTACAACCTACCGCCAGGGGACAACGTTCCAAATCAAGTCGCAGTACTCGCGAATCGTGCGGTCACTCGAGAACTTGCCCGAAAATGCCACGTTCGTCAGCGCTTTCTTGTCCCAGGTCTTCTGGTCGCGATAGAGCGCGTCGACCTTCTCCTGCGCGTCCGCATACGAACGGAGGTCGGCGAGGAGCATGTAGTAGTCGCCGAAATCAATGAGGTTGCGCACGAGCGGCGCGTAGAGTCCCGGTTCCAGAATGCTGAAGACGTTGTTGGAAATGGTGTCGATGACCTTCTTGATTTCCGCGTCGGCGTAGTAGATGTCCTTGGGATTGTAACTGGGACGCTTGGCGGCGACTTCTTCCGCACGCAGACCGAAGATGAAAATGTTGTCATCGCCGACGGCATCGTGGATTTCGACGTTTGCGCCGTCCATGGTCCCCAAGGTGAGGGCGCCGTTGAGCATGAGTTTCATATTGCCCGTGCCGCTGGCTTCGGTGCCCGCCAGCGAAATCTGTTCGCTGACGTTCGCCGCAGGAATGATTTGCTCCGCCAGGCTGACGCGATAGTCCGGCAGGAAGACCACCTTCAACTTCTGGCTGACCGTCGGATGCGTATTGACCGCTTCCGCCACGCTGTGGATGAGGCGGATGATGAGTTTCGCGGTCGCATAACCCGGCGCGGACTTGCCCGAGAAGATAAACGTGTGCGGGTACATGTCGTAGTCGGGGTTTTCGATGAGGCGGTTGTAGAGCATAATGATGTACAGCGTCAAAAGGAGTTGTCGCTTGTACTCATGGAGGCGTTTGATTTGCACGTCGAAAATGGATTTCGGGTCCACTTCCACGCCCGTAGTTTCCAAAATCACCTTCGCGAGCTTGACCTTGTTTTCCTCCTTGATGGCGTGGAACTCCTGCATAAACTCCTCGTCGTCCTGGTATTCCAGCAAATCGGAGAGTTTGTAGAGGTTCGTAATCCAGGCCGGACCGATTTTCGAGGTAATGAGCGCAGCCAGGCGCGGATTCGAATTCAGCAGCCAGCGGCGCTGCGTGATTCCGTTCGTCACGTTCATAAACTTGTACGGCCAGATGTCCGCAAAGTCCTTGAAAATCACCTTCTTCAAAATGTCCGAATGAATCTTCGCAACGCCGTTGACGCGCTTCGCGCCGACGATGGCGAGGTTCGCCATGCGCACCGCCTTGAACGGGCTCTCCTGGATGATGCTCATGCGGGCGAGACGCGCCTTGTCGTTCGGATAGCGTGTGCTGACGCTCTGGAGGAAGCGCCCGTTGATTTCAAAGATGATTTGGAGGTGGCGCGGGAGGAGTTTCCCGAAGAGGGAGACGCTCCACTTTTCGAGAGCCTCGGGCAGAATGGTGTGGTTGGTGTAGCCGACGCAGGAGGTGGTGATGTGCCATGCGTCTTCCCATTCCATATGCTCCTCGTCCAAAAGGATGCGCATCAATTCGGGAATGACGAGCGTGGGATGGGTGTCGTTGAGTTGCAGGAACGCCTTGTCAGGCAGTTGCGCGATCGTATTGCCACGACGACGATGCCGGCGCAGGATGTCCTGGAGCGTACATGCCACAAAGAAATACTGCTGCCGCAGGCGCAGTTCCTTTCCCTGGTCGATGTTGTCATTCGGATAGAGCACCTTGGTGAGGTTCTCCGCAAGCACTTTGGACTGCACGGCGTCCACATACGACCCCTGGTTGAAGTCCTCCAAGTCAAACTCATTGTCCGCAGCCGCAGACCACAGGCGCAGCGTGTTGACGCTGGTCGCGCCGTAGCCGACAATCGGCACATCATACGGAATGCCCTTCACACGACCCGCAGGGATCCAGTGCCACTCCTGGCGTCCATCCACCATCTGCACCTGCACCTCGCCACCGAACTGCACGTAAACCTCGTGCTCAGGACGCTTGAACTCCCACGGATACCCGTTCGCCAACCAGTTGTCCGGCTCCTCCACTTGCATGCCACGGACGATTTTCTGCTTGAAGATACCGTAGTCATAGCGAAGGCCGTAGCCCATGCTGGGGATGTCGAGCGTGGAAAGGGAATCCAGAAAGCAGGCCGCCAGACGTCCCAGACCACCATTGCCCAGACCAGCGTCCACCTCGTAGTCCTTGGTCGCCGCCCAGTTGAACTTGCGGTTCTTCAAGGCTTCCTCGCAGATTTTCTCCAGTCCCAGGTTGGTGACGTTATTGGAGAGAAGGCGCCCGATGAGGAATTCGAGGGAGAGGTAATAGAGTTCGCGCGGGTTTTGCTCGCTGTATGCGTCCAGCGTCTTCATCCATGCGTCCACCAGACGGTCGCGGATGGCCAGGGAGAACGCCATGTAGTTGACCAACGGGGTCGTGTCCCGCTCCGTAATGGCAAGGGTGTATCGTAGATGCCGCGTGAAGTCTTCCTTCAACTTCGCAATATCCATCCGAAGGGTATTGTCTTCTGCTTTGGTTTTGCGAACGGCACGGGGCGTGTCTGTACTCATGATTGCAACTCCTAGCCCGCTTCGGGCTTTGTAACCTACGTTTTGCAATCATTTAACATAATCCCTCAAATCCATTTTGCACACGACTACCCCGCATTTTTCCAAGAAAATGAATCACTCCATCGGACCCCCGGCCTTCGGCCGGGGGGGCCGCTAGATGGTTCCGTCATTCGTGGTTTACGGCGTAGAGTTATCCTGGGGGATATGCATGGTTCCCTCATCGGCCGGAGGCCTCCCCCGGCCAAAGGCCGGGGGTCCGCTGGATGGTTCCGTCATGCATGGTTTACGGCGTAGAGTTATCCTGGGGGATATGCATGGTTCCTTCATCGGCCGGAGGCCTCCCCCGGCCAAAGGCCGGGGGTCCGCTGGATGGTGGCCAGGGGTCCGCCGGAATGCTTCCGTCCAGAGATCTGCTGTGGTTACTTTTTAAGTTCCGTGGAGACCTGGCGGAATGCCTCCATCATCTGGTCGGAGTAAATCATATCGAGGATAGGAGGGTTGAAGTTGATAATCTGGGAGTAGTCCTGGGAACTTTCCTGAATGAGTTTGAGGAGGCTGGCGCCCGTGGTGATGGTCTTGTAGGTGTTTCGGGTGACGGCGACATTGCGCTCGACTTTGGCCTTCGAGGTCTGCAGGCTCTGCGCCATCTGCTGGAGCGCGACTTTGTACTGGTCGGCGACCTTGACGGTGTTCTCGCTGATTTGCAGGTTGTGCGCGAGGTACTCGGCACTGTCAGCCGACTCCTTTTGGAGTTTGCGGGATTCCTCCATGTTGAGCCGGGCGTTCTTCTGGATTTCCGCAAGTTTCGGGAGATACTTGTTGTTGATGTTTTCGAGACCGATGACATGCGCCTGGTCGTAGGCAAGCAGCAGGACGAGTTGGATGCCGACGTAGTGCTGGAGTTGCGCGCCGTTGAACTGGGAGGAATCCTTGATTTGCTTGCCGATGGCGTACTGCACCTGCTTGAGGAGGATGGAAAGGTTCATCATCTGGATGACGTCATCCCCGCCCGCCGCCGTGAGGAGGTACTTGAGGTGCTTTTCCTCCACGATGCGCCCGAAGCGGTTCAGGTCCGCCAGCAGGAACTTAGTCTTGTTGGCGATGTTGCCGTTGAGCGCATCGATTTCTTCTCCAAGAGTCTGGATTTTCTTGTCGCACTTCTCGCGCGTCATCGCGAAGGGATTGGAGGAGGAGACCGGATAGCCGAAGCGTCCGGCGATGAGTTTGTCGCGCTCCTGTTCCTTGTCGGCAATCTGCTTCTGATAATCGAGGATTTGGTCATAGGCGTCGATTCCTGCTTTGGAAGCGACGAGTTTGACGGCGGTGCGAGTGAGTTTCTTGGTGCGGTTGTTGAACCAGGACTTGTCGTTGCCGGCGAGGACGTCATCGTAGTCGGTGACCATTTCATCGAGACCGCGCCAGAGCGTGGTGAACTTCTCGGTTTCGATTTCAGCGTCAAGACGTTGCTCGCCCGTAAGAGCGGCGGGATTGGCAGGTTGGTTGGCAGGTGCCTTGTCGCCGCGAGCGAGAATCATGGAGCCGCGGACAGTATCGCTGATCTGAGCGCAACCCGTACCGATGAAGCAAACGGTGAGGAGAAGTGGAAAGAAGACCTTGTGCGTCATCATGCAGATACCTCGCTAGAGTTCGTTGGTTTTCTGGAAGATGGCCTCATTGCGGAGTTCGACTTTGAGCCCTTCGGATTCCATTGCAATTTGCAGGGAACGCTTCAATTTGGCGACGTCCGTCCCCTCGGGAAGGTAGATTTGGAACATCATGATGTAGTTTCCCTGGTCGAACTTGGTAGTGAGATCTAGGATATTGATGTTCTTTTCGCGGAGATAGGTCGTCAAACTGGCGACGAGACCTGCGCGGTCAGGTCCTGAAGCGGTGAGGATGTAGAGACTGTCCTTGTCATACTTGACAGGGACGGGATTCTCCTCATAGGGAACCAACCCCAGTTGGAACTCGCTCAGGCCCTTTACCGCATGGATGCTCTGGAGAATCTTCTCCGCAGAACGCTCCTCCGGAAACGACACCAGCAGAATCATCGAGAAGTACCCACGCATCACTGATTGCGACAGGTCTTCCAGGTTGCCACCCAGATTCTTCAGGGCACTCGAAACGTCCGCGACGATGCCGACGCGGTCACGGGACATGACGGAAATGATGTAACGATGCGACATGTGAACTCTTCTTCCAAATCTCTAACCACTAGCCACTAGCGTTTCTTGATGACATTGCGGTCATACTTCGTAAGGTCGTTAATCCAAGCGCCGTCCACGGGGACGCCCTGGCGAACGCAGTACTCGTTCCAGACGGCACCCAGCGGGTACGTGCGGAGGTCCTCAAGCAGGGCAAGTTTCATCGCGCCATCGCCGGCGGCCTCGTAGTCCTGAAGAAGTTTTGCAGGTTCCAGCAGCGCGTTCAGCAATCCCTTCATCGTGGCACGCGTACCGACACCCCAGGCGCCGATGCGGTTGATGGAGGCGTCGAAGAAGTCCAGCGCGATGTTGACGCGCGGCAGGAAGCCACCACGGACAATTTGCTGGAAGAGGTTGCGGATGTCGTCATTGAAGTTGACGACGTGGTCGGAATCCCAGCGAACGCCGCGGGAGACGTGGAGCAGGATTTCATCCTTGAAGCAAAGGATGGCGGAAATCTTGTCATGGATGGTTTCGGTGGGGTGGAAGTGCCCCATGTCGAGCGTCAGCAGGATGTCCTTGTGGGAGAGCGCATAGCCCATGTAGAATTCATGGGAGCCGACCACGTAGTCCTCGGAACCCAGCCCGAACAACTTGCATTCGACGGCGTCCTTGCAGTACTTGGTGGAGATTTTCTTCGAGAAGATTTGGTTGTAGGAGTCGATGAGGCGCTGGCGTGGTCCGAGGCGGTCGGCCGGCTGGTCCTTGTGACCATCGGGAATCCAGTGGTTGACGACGCAGGGGTTGCCCTGTGCCTTGCCCATGGCCTCAGCGATGCGACGGCACGCAATGTCGTGGTCAATCCAGAACTTGCGGACTTTTTCATCGGCGCTGGAGAGAGTGTAACCGCTGTTGGCGAGAGGATGCGCGAAGAAGGTGGGATTGAAGTCCAGGGAGATGCCGAGTTTCTTGGCCCACTTCATCCAATTCGTGAAGTGCTCGGGCTTGATTTTGTCACGGTCAACGACCTTGCCGTTGGTCTCGGCATAGATGGCGTGGAGGTTGAAGCGTTTGGTGCCGGGGATGAGAGAGAACGCTTCTTCCGCGTCCTGGCGAAGCATGTCGGCAGTGGTAGCGGGACCGGGATAGTTGCCAATGGCCATGATGCCGCCGCCAGAGACGGCGCCGTCGTGGACCTCAAAGCCCTTGACGTCATCGCCCTGCCAGCAGTGCAGCGAAATGGGCGTCGCCGCAAGCGTCTTCATCGCTGCCTCGGTGTTCACACCAATGGCCTTGTACTGCGCCTTCGCCAATTCGTACTGCGAGTGAATCTGGGATTCCGTGAGGGTTTTCAGCATTGTGGGCTCCTGCTTTGGTTTTTGCGATCGGATTTCCATTCTTCTAGAACCTCTAGAGCATCTAGAACCTCTAGAGAAAATATAGCCGTTTTGCGGTAAGTTGCAATCCAGCAGTTTGGAAAAAGAAACGCCCGTCGCTGAAAAATCGGCGGCGGGCGTGGAGAAACGGCGGCGGGAGGACTATTCCTCGTCGTTGTCGGCCTCTGCGGCAGCGGCGGCCTGAATCTTGTCCGCGACCATCTTGGGCACCTGCTCATAGCGGTCGAACTTCATTTCGAAGAAGCCGCGGCCCTGGGTCATGGAGCGGAGAGCGGTCGGGTAGGAGTAGGCTTCGGCGAGGGGCACTTCGGCATTGAGGACCTGGAAGCCCTCTTCAGGATCCATTCCGAGGACGCGGCCGCGGCGGGTATTGAGGTCGCCGGAGATGGCGCCCTGATACTCGGTCGGGAAGTAGATGCGGAGGCTCATGATGGGTTCGAGCAGCATCGGCTTCGCCTGTGCCATGGCGTCACGGAACGCGTGGCGGGTGGCAATCTTGAACGCCATTTCGGAGGAGTCGACGGGGTGGTACTTGCCATCGAACACGACTGCCTTGAAGTTGATGACCTTGGAGTGAGAGAGCGGTCCGCTCAGACGAACTTCGCCAACACCCTTCTCAATGGCCGGGATGAAGTTCTTCGGAACGTTGCCGCCGACGACTTCGTTCGCGAACTGGTAGTCGGTCTCACCCTCGGCAGGAGTGTACGGTTCGAGGCGCATATGGACCTCGGCGAACTGTCCATGGCCGCCGTTCTGCTTCTTGTGGCGATAGGAGGCCTGGCCGACGCCGTTGATGGTCTCGCGGTACGGAATGCGAGGAGTTTCGAGGACGGCTTCCACCTTGCTGTCGTTCTTGAGGCGGTTCACAATCAACTTCAGCTGCTGGTCGCCCATGCAGGAGAGAATGGTCTGCTTGGTTTCGGCGTCCAGGCGAATCTGAATGGTCGGGTCTTCGGCGGCCTGCTTTGCAAGGCCCTGCGCGAGTTTGTCTTCCTCGCCCTTGGCGGCTGCGGAGACGGCGAAGATGGTCGTCGGCTGCGGATATTCAATCGGCGTGAAGACGGCTTCCACCTGCTTGGTTCCCAGAATGTCGGCCAGGCCCGTGTTCTTCAGTTTCGCAACCACGACGATTTCACCAGGACCCGCGGCATCCACCGTAGTCAAATCCTTGCCCTGCGCCAGTTGGATGGTGCCAAGACGTTCCTTGGTCTGCTTCTGCGCATTCACCAGTTCGGAGTTCGCGGTCAACGTGCCGGAGAGGACGCGCAGGAAACTCAACTGGCCCATGTGCGGGTCAATGACGGACTGGAAGACGTACGCCACGACATCGGAGGACGTGCGGTCGATGGTACCCGATTCGAGGTTGAGGGGGACATTGTCCGTCGGTGCGGGCGCAAAGTCCAGGATGGCGTCCATCAGTTCCTGCACGCCGATGTCTTTGGCGACGGAACCGGCGAAGACGGGGTAGAGGCTGCCAGAGAGGACCGCCTTGCGGAAACCGACCTTGATTTCCTCGGGGGAGAGGGCGCCTTCGTCCATGTACTTCATCATCAGTTCTTCATCGCCCTCGGCGATGGTATCCATGAGCGCGGAATGCGCGTCAGCGGCGGCGTTTTCATCGAGAGCGGAGAGAACGCCCTTGAAGGAGCCGCGGATGCCGTCGGGAAGGGAGACGGGGAGGCAGGCGGTTTTGCCCATGCTCTGCTGGAGGAGGTCGAGGAGGTTGTCGTAGTCGGCATTGTCGCGATCGCATCCATTGATGAAGATGATGCGCGGCATGTTGCGGGTTTTGGCGTGCTTGAGAGCGGTGATGGTGCCAGGTCCGATACCGGCGGCTGCGTCAATCACGAGGACCATGAGGTCGGCGATTTCGATGGAAGGGAGCGCGCGTCCGACGAAGTCGGTGGTTCCGGGGGTGTCGATAAAGAAGAAATGGCCGTCTTTCCAAGCGGTGTGGAGGACGCCCGGATAGATGGAGGACTTACGCTCTTGTTCTTCCTTGCGATAGTCGGACACGCTGGTCCCGTTGTCCACGCTGCCCTGGCGGGACACGGCGCCGCCCTTGAACAAAATCAAATCGGCCAAGGCCGTCTTTCCGGCTCCAGCATGACCAGCAAGTACAAAGTTTCTGATTTTTTCGGGGGCACAGTTCTTCACAGTAAGACTCCTTCAGGAATGTGGTTGGATGCGGATATACCGCGGGGATTCAATGACAAATTCAAACACCTAAATTTAACCCGTTTATGAGTTTTTTCAAATCATTCCGTGAAAGTGCGTTGCAGTTTGCGTGTTTTGTCCGTTTTTTGTCACATTTGTCATACGAGGCAATTGCAAAACTCATTTTAGAGTCCACAGAACACACAGAACACACAGAAAACAATCCGCCGCTTTGCGACGGCTTGCACTTTGTATTTTGTTTATATCAAGTGTTTGGCCGCGCTGCGCGGACAAACAGGTCTGTGTATTCTGTGTGTTCTGTGGACTTCAAAAGAGTTTTGCAATGATCTCACTAGAAAGCCAGTTTGATTTCGGGATGGAATGCGTTGGGAATCCAACGGTTCGTAATGTCGCCGACGCCAAAGAGCAGGTAGGTGGACTTTTGCTCCTGGGACTGGCGCGACACCCCGATGCGCAAGGTATGCTTTCCCTTGGCAAGGTGCAGAACGACACGCTGGCCGAGCGGGGTGCGATGGAACGCAGGGAGGAAGGAAGAAGGTTCGGTGGCGATGACTTCCGCCTCGTCCACCCAGGCGCGGACGGCGTTCGCGCAGGAAACCACCAGCACGTAGTCATCGTCCTTCGGAACCGCAAACGTCGTTTCCAGCAGTTGCAGGGAATCGACGGGCTGGACGGTGAGGTCGACCTCGATGAGGTTGCCGCCGTAGGTAACCAGGTCGCAGTCTTTGCCCATGACGGGGTGGAACTTGCGTGGGTCGCGGGCGAACCATGGGGCGAAGATGGAGCGCTGGAAGGTGATGGCGAACTTGGAGTAGTCTGGTTCGGGCGGGGTGGAGGTATCGCCGAGACGGACCTTGGGACCGAGTTCCAGGATGAGGTCGGTGAACTCTTCGAGGGTCTTGGGTGCCTTCAGGGGGATGCTGTCTGTCAGCACGAGGTCATGTCCAATCGGGGCAATCCAGCGGCTGGGAATCTTGTGGGGTTTGAGGAGACCCAGAATGGCTCCGACGGTGGCTCCCGTGCAGTCCGCGTCCTGCCCGAAGTTGACGGCGATGCAGATGGATTTGGAGAAGTCCCCGTGTCCCAAAAGGAGAGCCGCGACAATGAAGGGGACATCCACCATCACGTTGGTGAAGTTGCCATTGTCGTAGGCTTCGAGAATGCGCTTGCGGACGCCGATCATGGAGAGATGGGGCGTGCGGCACCAGCGGATGGTCTGGCGGATTGCCTTGTAAAGACGGGAGTCTTCGGGAATGTATTTCAGCCCCAGGCGGATCAGTTCGGGGATGGAGATTTTCGTGAAGGCGGCGCTTTCAAGAGCAGCAAAGAACTGTTCGGCGTAGATGCCGTCTTCGCAGTGGTCGACGCACGCGTCCTCGTAGGCGAACTTTGCCGCGCGCTCTGGATCGCCTGGCGCGAGGCAGGCCCAGATTTCAGAACGGATGGCGGCACCCATGCCCGCGTTGAACCAGTTGTCGTAAATGCCAGTCCAAGGCGGTTTGATGCCGAGGCGGAGATTGCGGAATGCAACACCGTATTCGTCCCACGGGAAGTCCCAGTACTGCGACCAGGCCTTGGCGAAAAGGTGCCGCGACACTTTCCCCTTCCACTCTTTTTCCAGCATGCAGGCCCAGACAACCTGCGCGTCGAGGTCGTCATTGGGAATCATCGTGGTGGGAACAGGGTCGTAGTACGTGAGTTCGAGGGGACCCGTGCTTCCTTCCCAGGGCTGGCCGAGGGTGCCGCCTGCGGCTTTGCCTAGCCAACAGCCCATCACTTTTTCTTTGAAATTGTTGATTTCCATTGAGTTGCGCTCCTATGCTCGATGATGTGGAAAGGACTTGAGTTCTTCACAGGTACCGTTGTCGTGGTACACAATGTGCTCGAGGAGATTGCCTTCCGTATCCCAGGCGCGGACGGTGGTTGTGGATTCGTTGACATCCACGCGGAATGCGGAGGCGAGAAGCGGCTGGGTTTTGTCAGGACCGCCGACCGTCAAAACGGGGAAGGAGTAGGAGGTTCCGTCCTTGTAGGGAGGTTTTGGAGGAACGGGGGAGGCGATGACATCGGTGCCAGGGATGGAACGCCCGTAGCGATGGGTATGTCCTGCAATCCAGAGGAGGATGGGGGTGCGAGGTTCTTTGCCCTCGAAGAAGGGATCCGTCCATTCCTGAAGGCGGAAGGGCATGGTCATGCAGGAATCGTAATGGGAGTAAGGTGCGCCGTGGCAAAGGACGATGCGGTGGGTTGCAGTCGTCCATTCGTTGCTGCGGAGGGCGTCGTTGAGGAAGGCAAGTTGACGTTGGATGAATGTCTGGTCGAGGCAGTATTTGCAGTAGGCGGCGCCAGGCGAGTCGGCGGGTTTGTCCTCCCAGCAGTCGAGTTGCAGAAATGCGGTGTCCCCGAAGCGGAAGACGGAGTAGGTTTTTTCGTCCCAGGTCCCGAAAAAATGGGGGATGAGATAGGCTTCGCGTCCTCGTGTTTCGTGGTTTCCTCGGAGGTAGACGAGGGGATGTTTGTCAACATCGTATTTTTGCAGGACGGGGAGGATGTTGGCGATGCAGGATTCGGTGATGTTGTCGAAATTGGAGCCGATGTCGCCGCCCAGGACGAGGAAGTCGCAGGATTTGGCGTCTGCGGCCTGGAGGAGAGCGTCGAGGTAGCGTTGCTGTTTTTCAAGGGAATACTGCAAATCTGCGGTAAAGAAGAAACTGGCTTTGCGGGAGATGAGGTCGGGAACGAGGAACTCGTGATATTGTTCGCCTTGCGGATAGATGCGCTTGGCGGGATTGGTGGGGTTCAGGAGGACGATTCGGTATTCGTAAGGGATTCCTCTCGATAGGTTTGTGAGGCGTAGAGAGTGCCATTCGCGCCTGGCGATGATGCCACACTCTTCGTCCCAGGCAATGCGCGAGATTTCCGCATTTTTGCGACGATATTCCACACCGGCCCCGATCTTGCCTACGGTGAGAAAACGGACTGTCATTTCCCCTGTGCCAGGCGATGCAAGCCAGGGTCCAAACTCCACCAGCGGAATATCCACCTTGCTCACAACGGGATTGGCTGTGCATGCCAGCATGAAACTGCTGGCTCCACGACAACAATGCACAGCAAGCAGGTTTTTCCCGGCCTTGACGGGAACAAAATAGGCGTGGTTCTTCCCCGTGAACTCAACCGAACTATCCCCTCTCCAGAAAGTGGTCCCGACACAAACCCCGTTGACATAGACCTCGCTCCACCAGTCACTGTCAAAACCAAGCGTGCCAATGCCGTCTTTGTCTGCCGTAAAAATATTGTAGACAATGGCATCTGAAAAATGCGGAAGGGGGGTTCCGGCGACTTTGTCCAAATCGCATTGCGACTTTTCGTTCAACTGGAAAGCCACCCCTGCACGGTATTCGTCCTGCCAGCGTTCTGCCGGCAAATCGGACACGGTCGAGGGGGCATGGTCCGGCGTCCAATATGCAGTGGAATTGTTCGTGGTCCCCAAGGCTTTGACTGCGGGGAGATACATCCACTCCTCACCCAAGGTGAGATGAGGACGAGAAACATGGTTGAGAGCCTCTTGCATGTGCTGGACGGAGAACGTGTCGTCAGAATTGGAGCAAGGGTCGGCAATGGGAATGGGGGAAAGCGTCTTCATGAGCAGGAAGAATGTAGGATTTGGGAAGGAAAAACTCGATTTTCAGAAACTTACGAACGATTGCATGCGCAAAGAAGGATGTGCCGCCCTCCTTTCGGTCCTTTCTCTATTTTGTGATTTGTTTGGGAAGTGTTCGGGGACGAGCGGTGGAAGGTTTGGGGGCGAGGAGCCGTTGAATGCGTTGAGCAAGCGCGGGGTTGGTGCAAGTGGGAAGGAAATCCGTGAGGAGGCGGATCGTTTCAGGAGTACGCGGAACAAGACAGAGCATTTCAGCGGCGGTTTCGCGGATTTTTGGGTCAGCGTCCTCAAAAGAGGCGGTAAGAATGTCGAACCATCCCGCAGGTCGCAGGAGTGGAAGTTGCCGAAGTGCGGCGATGCGGACTATCTGCTCGTCATCGGCGCAAAGATCCAGCAGGAGTTCGTTGCGCTGTGGGGAGGCGGGGACGCGTCGCACGAGTTTCGCGGCGAGTTCGCGAATGTCGGAATGGGGATTGGCAGAGAGCTGCGTGAACTGGGGCAAGGTCAGATTGGCGAGTCGGGTGGAGACCGTATTTGCGGCAAGTTTTCGAACCATAGGGTCGGGCAAAGCCAGGCAGTTGAGGTAGAAATTCTTACCCATTTGACCATATCGGCCAGTGATGAGTTCTTGGTAGGCGGGAAGGCGCAAGGCGTCGGGACCGTCCTGAAGGAAAGTCAGCAGAAGGTCGGGAGAAGTATAATTGCTGTAGTGGAGGAGTGGCAAGAATCCCTGCTTGTGAGCAAGCGGGGTTTCGGGCGAGGAGAGTTGCTTCAGCAGGAGCTTCGTCCCATCCTCACGGTCAAAACGCAAAAATACATGCAATGCCTCCACCGCAACACCAGCATCCTCGTCCTGGGAAAGTTTCTGCAAAGCTGGGAGCGCCCCGGAAAAAGCTAACTCGCCAGTGGTGACCGTTCCAGGACTTGTGGAAATGGTCGCACCCTGCACACTCAGCAGTTTCACAACCGCCGCGCGGACCTCCGCCGATGCATCCTTTGCCAACGGCAAAACCTTCGCGAGTACCTGGCTCACCGGAACTCGTTGCTGCGCATACGACTGCAATGCCAATGTCTTTAATTCAACATCTTTGGACGAGAAAAATGCTTCCAGACGGCGAGCATCCAACATCTCGGGGAAATATATGGAGACCCGCAAGGCACTTTTCCGCACGGAGGCGTCTTCATCTCCCAAGGCATCATTCACCGCCCCCGCCAGCGCAAGTTCCTTCGTCCGTCTAGATTCGCCTGCTCGAATGGGTGTCCCGAATAAAATGATTTCCCGCAACAACGAAGCCGCCAGACGGCGAATCTGCACGTCAGGATCCTTCAACAGCGCAAGCACCGCACCATGCGCTTCCATCGGGACATTGTGTTCCTCGCACAGGGACACTAGGGCACTCTGCCGAATTCTCGCATCGGCGTCGCGCAAGCAACGGATGAGCGCGTCTTGCGTCTCGGGAGTATTGTACTTTCCGACGACGAGCGCGGCGCGGCGGCGCACTTCAGGGTCGCCGCTCTTCAGTTCCCGCAGGCAGCGCGCAATCGTCTGCGCCTCCGTTTCACGCAAGGGTTCCTCCGCCCAAATGGCGGTCCCGAACGCAAACAGAATGGCGAGAAGCAACTGGCGCATGGGTCCTCCTCTCAAAGCGCGGAATTGGCTACTTCATGTACTTTGCGGCTTTTGCCTTGAACTCCGTACAACGTTGCGATTCCAAACCCGTGCAGGATTGCGCGAACTGCTTGAGAATCGACTTCTGCGCGGACGACAACGTGGTCGGAACTTCAACGACGATATGAACGATTTCCGCTCCCTTGCGATTGCGCGAAGTGAGGGATTGCACGCCTTTTCCGCGAAGGGTGAAGGTGGTTCCATTCTGGGTTCCCGCCGGAATCGTGAGGCGTTCTTTTCCGTAGACGGTCGGCACATCGATGTCTCCTCCCAGGACGGCCGTGGCGAAGGGAATGGGGACGGTACAATGAATGTCAAGGTCATCGCGTTTGAAGATGGGGTGATCCTGCACCGACAAACGGACGTACAGGTCTCCCGGAGGTCCTCCATGGACACCCGCCTCGCCATTGTTCGGGGAACGCAAACGCGACCCGGTATCGACACCGGCGGGAATGTGAAGCCCCAGTTTCTTGAGAGTGGTCACGCGACCTTTTCCACCGCATTGCAAGCAGGGCTTTTCGATGACGGAACCCACACCGCCGCAAGAGGGGCACGTGGTGCGCATCTGGAAAAACCCGCCCTGCGACATGAGAATCTGCCCCGTTCCCTGGCAACGCGGACAGGTCTTCCGCGAGGTTCCCGGTTCGCATCCTTCCCCATGGCAGTGCGAGCAAGTATCGTGATGTCGGAACTGAATGTCCTTCTCGCAACCGAAGACTGCGTCCTCGAAGGAAATCTCCAACTGGTACTCCAAATCCTCACCTTGAACGGGACCACTGCGACGACGACGCCCGCCGCCGCCAAACATGTCCCCGAACATGGAACCGAAGAGGTCCCCGAGGTCGCCGAAACCGCCCATGTCAGGACCGGCGCCACCGCCCATTCCCTGGTGGGTGTAGGCTTCGTGGCCGACCTGGTCATAGACGCGCTTCTTCTCCTCGTTGCCAAGGACTTCGTAGGCCGCATTGATTTGCTTGAACTTCTCCTCGGCAGCCTTGTCGCCGTTGTTGCGGTCAGGATGGTATTTGAGCGCGAGACGGCGATACGCTTTCTTGATTTCGTCCTGCGAGGCGTTGCGATTGATTTCCAGAATGGAATAATAGTCTTGTTCAGCCATATTGAATCACCTCCAAAACTCGGCGAGCGTCCGCTACTCCCCGTCCCTCGGGCTATCCGAAGCCCCTTCAGCTGGCGACTCTTCCGCCGGGACCTCTGGTTCCGGCTTGGCAGGTCCAGCAGAAACGACGACCATCGCGGGACGAACCAACTTGTCCCCAACCTTGTACCCCTTCTTCCACTGGCTGATGATCACTCCCTCCGGAACCTCCTCGCTCGGCTCGCTCTTCGTCGCATCGTGCAATTGCGGGTCAAACTTTTCGCCGACGGATGGAATCTCCTTCACACCGAGGTTGTTGAGCGCACGCGTAAACTCATTCTGTATCATCTGCATACCGGCACGCAAAGTTGCCAAATCCTGGTCAGGCTGCTCCATCGCCATCGTGAAATAGTCGTACACCGGCAGGAAACTCGCAATGACGTTGATTTTGGCGCGTTCCCGGTTTTCCACGGTTTCGCGGGCGATTCGCTTGCGATAATTGTCGAACTCCGCCATGACGCGGAGGGTCTTCTCCTGAGCCTCCTTGAGGAGTTGTTCCGCAGAGGGTTTGGGAGGCTCCTCTTGCGGAGTCTCCGGGGCGGGAGCCTCCTTCGGCTGCTCCGCTTCCGTGGCGGAAGTTTCCTTCGGTTGCTCCGT
>JAFRLI010000234.1 GCA_017431255.1 Victivallales bacterium | reverse complement strand
GGCCGCTGTACTTCCACTTGCAGAACCTCCCCCTCGCCCCTACCTGGAAACCCGATTTCCCGCCATCGGGCGACGCCATCGGGGAATGTCTCGAAAACCATACTCTGGAAGAGGCTCTGGTTCTCACGTCGCGCATGGTCCAGGAATGGTCCCAAGGCACCCGGATTCTCAATTCCCTTCGTTCAGATTTCCTGGACGCCCCCGAACGAATCCGAGACATTGGACTGGCCAATGCGCTCCACCTCCAATTTCACAGTGCCCAGAACGTCTTCGAGTTCTATCTCCTCCGCAAACGCTACCGCAATCCCAATACATCTCTTCTCGAAAAACGAGAGATCATCGCCAGATTGCAAGCGATTCTCCAGCAGGAAATCGCACATTCCCGCCAAATGAAAGACCTCTGCCAACATGATTCCCGGCTGGGGTTCCATTCCGAGGCAGAAGTCCATCTCTACTCCCCAAGACGTCTTGACTGGCGAATCCAACAACTCCAAACACTCCTCGACGGTCCCCTCGCCGACGCTGCACACGCCCTCCAAAACGGAACCACCCCTCCTGAAACATCCCCCTCCCTCCAGCATACCATCCACTGCAACGCCTCCCACCCGTCCCCCATCCATACCCCATCCCTCGAGGCCGTCCTCACCTACCTCCCGGAAGCCAACGAGCTCACACTCTCCCTCAAAGTCCCGTTCCAACCAGATGCCTCGGACGAAGTCAGGCTCTTCTTCCTCGACAATGACGCTTCCACCTTCCCCTGGAGAATCACCCTCTTCCACTCCCACGGCTCCTGCACGGCCAACGACAACTACCACGCCGCCACCATCTCCTTTGACACATCACACGACGCCTGGACCGCCATCGTTCGCCTCCCCCTCCTCCTCTGGCCAGACTTCCACGACACCAATGCCTGTTTCTTCCATCTCAGGCATCACCGAATCGCCCAGGGAACACGCCACGTCTATCCCTGGCCACCCGAAAATACCCCTCCTCGCGAACGCTTGAATCTGGGCGATTTCCAACCAGACCATGCCGCATTCATCGTTTGTGACAAATGACTTCTCACCTCCTTTCCCAAGGCTCGACTTCCATGAAACACTTTGTTTTGATTCTTCTGACAATCTGCGCCGTTTCCTCATACGCCGCCTATGAAGAACTTCTGGGACGCTGGTCATTCGTCTATTACAAACGCGCTCCATCCGTCATTGGTGAAATGCCGCCACCTCCCCTCTTCGACGCCCTCGACTTCAAAGACGACCACACCGTCAAACTCGATATCCGTACCAAACTCGCCACCCCCACCGTCCCATTCCAGATAAACAAGAGTATCCTCCAGTTCACCGTCACAATCCCTGGACAAGCCCCCATCCCCTTCACCGCCGAACTGCATGTCGACGACAAGCACGGGACCCTTTCCATCACAGGGAAGGACTCCGTCTCCATATTCCTGCGAGAGGAAGCACTTCTCTCCCGCACTTCCGTCGTCGGCTCCTGGAAAGGCGGGACCGACCGATTCCCGGAAATCCTAGACCTCGGCAACGACGGCTTCTTCCGCCTCCGCAACAGTCTTGTCATCGGGTTCTACCGCCTTTGGAAAAACGAAGACGGAGCCACCGTCATGACAGCCATCGCAGCACGCCCTGGCTCCGTCTGGCGAACCTTCCTCTGGGAGGTCATCCCCTCGCACCTTGCCCTCGTCATGACCCCCATTGGCCCACACGGCCCCAATCGCAAGTTCACCTCGGTCTGGATTCCACTCCCGCCGGCCAAACCAGCCGCTCCCTAGTCCATACACGCAGGCGCACCTAATTTCCGAATTCTCTAAGAGTCGTGCCCGTGCCCCCGGTGCCCAGTGCCTCCTGGGTAATCTTGAAGTGCAGTTTGGCGACCTTGCCGAGTGCCGTTATCCCTCCTGCCTCCGCAATCTTCCGTGCCAGCGACTTCACCGCAGGACCGCCTCCTTTCGGAAGAAGCAGGCTCACCGATTCTCCGACGCGCTTCATCCCACGCACAAACTCCGCACGGGCCAGAATCGACGCCGCCGCCACCGCAATATCCGCCTCCGCCTTCGTGTGCTGATCAAGCAAAATCTTGCGTCCTCGCTCCTGCAAGGCACGTTCCACAACATGCTTCGACGCCGCAAACTGGTCGTCTATTGCACGCGGGCAATCTGGCACAAGTTCCAAAAGAATCTCCAGTGCACGGCCATGCCCCCAGGCCAGAAGACGGTTCAGATTCCCGAAACTGTCATAGAGGCGATTGTACGTCTCGGGACCAATGGCCACCACCGCAAACTGCCCCGCGCACGTCTTGCGAATCAGCGCGTCCAATGCCATCATTTTCGCGTCGCTCTTGATGGTCTTCGAATCCGCCACACCTGCGTCCAAGAGAATGCGCGCACTGGCGGCGTCCGTGTAGCAGGCCGCGATGACCAGCGGCCCGAAATAATCCCCCTTCCCCGATTCGTCTATGCCCGCGTGCGGTTCGAACATCTCGGGCGTCGCCTGTTCCGCCAGAACCGCTTCGTATCCCAGACGCGCTTCCTGCAGGATTTCTGGCTCAATGAGGTACTGCACCACCTCATCCGTACCTTTGCCCTGCACTGTCGTCTTGCCCGATTCGTAGGCAACGACATTGACCTTGTCCTTCTTCGCTCGCCAACGCGCATACGGTGCCGCGCCAAACTCCCATCCCCGTTCCTCCAGAAGACGGTGCAACCGCGCTGCCTGACTTTCCGTCAGTTCGCACACGTAATTGGACACGCCTCCCGCCATCTTCAACTCCAGTACTGGTTCTGACGAGTCGCCGCCAGCACGCTCTGCCACAAGGTTCCGCGAGGGTCTACCTTGCGGCGCGTCATTGTCGCCAGTTCAATCGGAACATACGTAAAATACCCGTTCCAGTTGCCGACCACCACGTCCGTCATCCCCGCCATTGCCGCATGCACCGCATGCTGCGCAAGGTGCAGGCAGAAAATCGAATCCAGGCCGTTGGCAGGCGTGCTGCGGATATTGTAACTCGGGTCAAAGTACTTCACGCTCGCTTCCTTCCCTTTCGACTGGAAATACTCCGTGATGCGCTCCTTCAGGAACACCCCGATGTCCTTGTGCAACTTGTTCCCGGATTTGTCGATTTCCGCCTTTTCGTCAAAGAAGTTCTGCCCGGCTCCTTCGGCCACCACCACGACCGCGTGGTGCCGCTTGTCCAGGCGTCGTTCCAATGAAGCCAGGAAGCCGTGCTCGCCTTCCAGTTCGAACTGAACCTCCGGAATCAGGCAGAAGTTCACCACGGAATTCGCCAGCGAGGCATACGCCGCGATGAATCCGGAATCCCGTCCCATCAAACGCACCAGACCGACACCATTGTAGCACCCTTTTGCCTCGTTGTGCGCACAACTGATAATCGGCATTGCGTTCTGCACAGCCGTCTCGAATCCAAAGGTCTTATCCATAAAATTGAGGTCGTTGTCAATGGTCTTCGGAATCCCCACGACGCTGATGGGAAGGTTTCTCTTCTCGATTTCCATAGCGATCGCGTGGGCACCGCGCTGCGTTCCGTCCCCACCAATGGTGAATAGCACGTTGATGTTCATGCGGTCCAAAGTTTTGACCATCTCCATGACGTCCTGGTTGCCGCGAGACGAGCCCAGGATGGTGCCGCCGTCGGCATTGATGTCGTCAACGATATCCGGATTCAGTTCCACTGGCTTGATGCCAAATCCCGGAACCAACCCCCTGTAGCCGTATTTGATTCCGTAGATGTTGTCCACCCCATAGGTGTAATACAGCGTATTCACGAGCGTCTTAATGACGTCGTTCAGACCGGGGCAAATGCCGCCGCATGTCACAATGGCCGCCTTCGTCCAGTCGGAATCATGGTAGATTTGCCGACGAGGCCCCGCTGCGATGAAGGCTGGAATGCGCTTGTTCTGCTCGCGGAGCATCTGGTTAATCGCGGGGTCCGCATAGTACGCAATCGTCTCCGAATCGTCGATGAAGATGACATCTTTCAAGCGCGATTCCAAAGTCGGGGTTCCCACACGCTTTACTTGAAAGTCCAGTTTTGTGATGTCGTCCAGGGAAATGGTCATGTTTTGCGGAAACAGCATCGCTTCACCTCATTTCATTCAATATCCGTCTCAAAACCGAAATGCCTTTCGGTGACCTATTCAGAATATAATGCCCATTCTCGATTCCTGCAACCCAATCCCTGAAAATCAAGGAGATTTCCATCATTTGAAATCCCCAGGAAAAGGAATATATTATTTCCCTATTCTTGCGAGAGTGGCGGAATTGGCAGACGCGCTGGATTTAGGTTCCAGTGGAGTAATCCGTACGGGTTCAAGTCCCGTCTCTCGTACCAAAAAATCAGCCTGGAGCGTTTGGCTCCAGGCTTTCTTTTTGCCGTTTTTGTGCTCATTTGCACTTCTCGGCGATGTCATGGGGTGCGTTTGGATGTGGTCACAAAGTCGTCCCAAAATCCCCGCCTGAAAAATGGGACCACTTTGTGACTGCCAGGTGTGCACGTCCCTGTAGCGTCGTACCTCCACCAGCCGGTATCGCAGGCAGCGCGTGTTCACGCGCACCCTCTTCACCATCGCCAACGCCCGCCCCCCTTTTTTTCACCCCATGAAAATTGCCAGCAAGAACACGACCGAGATGATAGACGAGGAGACGCGAGGCTTTCTCGGAAGCACCGCCATCCCGCTCTCCCTGGGGCACCTCGCCTGGCTCCATCTCGCACGCTCCCCCTTCCTCCTCGGCGGCGAAGTCACCAAGAACGACATCGCGGCGGCACGCGAGATCCTCGACATGGTGGACAGGCACCCCCTGGACGCCACCTTCGCCACGGTCCTCCGCACCGAGATACTCGCCGCGTTCCGGGCGCTGGAGATCATCCAGCCGTCGCGGGACAGGCCCTCCGCCCGCCCAAAGTCGCAGTATCCCCAGTGGGGACCGGAGTGGCTCGCCGACATCATGGCGTCCGTCGCCACGACGTGCCCCGGTGCCTCCCCCGGGGAAATCCTCTGGAAGATGCCCGCCGTCCAGGCGTTCCATCTCGTCGCGGCCGCCGTCCGCAAGAACGGCGGTTGCACTCGACGTCCCGAAGACCACGAAGCCATCAAGGCCGCACTGGACCGACTCAACAGTGGATCCACGGACGAAGCACGGTCAGAAACAACCCGTTCTTCTCTCCAAGATAATGCGCCAGTCGATACAACCACTCGGCATCAAGACTAAACAGGCAGAAATGGAACCACACGATGCAAAAGAACACAAGGAGCCAGCTTTGTGTTTCATTGAAGTGCATAATTTGTGCGGGACGATGCAATTCAGACAGGACCCACGAACGCATAATGCGCCGAGCCGTCAGAAACCCAAGAATGACTGGCCAGGCAACAAATGCGTAAAAGGTCAGCACACGCAACCACCAAACCCAAACAGGACCACCTTCATGGTCACGCCAAAACGTCTGAGCATCATTCCAAGCTGTGACATAAGCGAAAAAAAAGAATACCAAGCCGAAGAATACGAATGAGAAAAGCATCCGCCGCAATCGCCGCCAGATGCTGACTTCACATTTTACGGCTCGATACGCTGCTTCTTCCTCGCCCCATGCCCCATACGCGCGTGTCCACTTCTTGAATCTTGTGACTGGATCATAGTCAAAAGAATAATACTCGTCTTCATTCTCAAAAAACTCCACTTCGGATAGAACTTTCAAATCCATTTTAATTTCTCCTGACAAATGGAAACAAAACTAAACGCCACGATTACCGCCGATGTAAACGGATTCATCCAGGCCATCGACGCCGCCACCAATGCCGTCAACAACGCCTCAGACAACTGGGCCACCAGAATCGCCGTCGCCCAGAACAGCCTCACATCTGCGGCCATGACTGCATCCGACCTTCGGAATCGGCTACAGGAGGCAGGAAAGGAAACTATCGGCTCCGAAGACCACGACCTCCTAAAAGACCAACTGGACGAAACCAAAAGAGCAGCCGACCAGGCTTTGAACAGCATCTCGGCCATCTTCCAGGAAATCTCCGACGGGGCATCCCAAATGGGAACGACCGCGCAGGAATTCCAGGAACTGCAAGCCGCAGCTTCTGCCGCCAACGTCCCAATGGAGGACTTTGCAGACGCTTTTGAACATATCAATACTTTATCCCGTGATGTCGCAAATTCAAACGAGGAAGCAAAACAGACTTTTCGTGACCTGCATATTACCCAGGAATTAATCCAGTCCTCGTCCCCCGTCGAGAAGATGAAATTATTGCAGACCGCATTGGAAGGTGTTGCGGACGAAACCAAGAAGGCATCGCTCGCCAATAGAGTTTTCGGGCAGTCCCATACACAAGTCGCGGCGCTCTGCCAAGGATACGAGACCGCAGTCCAGAACGCGTATCAGCGCGGTGCCATCGCAACGCAGAAAGAAATAGACGCGCTTCGGCAACTCCAGAAACAGGCACAGACATCATTCCAAACTGTAGCCGACGCTTCCGCCATAGCAGCTGAGAAAACCAAATCACAATGGGACAAATTCAAGGAAGCGGTGTATCCCCTTCAACTGCCGAGCCAGATATTGCAGCAACTGCCGCTCGTCCTTGTGTGCCCGCAACATCGGGAGTTTAGCGTCCCTCAACATCCTGGCTTCCGCCAGGTCACCAGTCCGCAAACTTTACCGCAACTGCACCCCTCACGTACGCGCACAGATACCACACGCCGCCACGATTCACCAGATTCCTGCTTTCAACATCGGCCGTCATCCGGCTTTCGATTTTCTTTGCCATGCTCTGTTCTCCTTTTGCTTGCAAACGACACCACACCATCTGCTAGTTTATTATGCAAAAGCAGAAAAAAACACGCACAAACCGTACACACTCCCCCAAAAAGACCTTAAAAACCCTCCTCTCTTATCATCTGCGAACGCATTGGCCAAACACACAATAGCGTTTTTAGGCACGGAAAAGGCGTCAATGCGTCCGAATATGAATACAAAAAAATGGCGCGCCTGGAGGGACTCAAACCCCCGACTCTCTGCTCCGAAGGCAGATGCTCTATTCAACTGAGCTACAGGCGCAAATCCATATCCAAAGATGCCTTGCTCCTACAAAACGGAAGCAAGTCCTTCAAAATGTCAGATTATGTATTAACATAGCATCTTTGACGCAAATATCAAGAACATCTCCCGCATCTTTTTCTCTGCTATTTAGGAGAATGATTCAGCCCTCCAGGAAGAGCAATGGCACGTACTGGGACATCCTCGCCAGCCCCGAGGGGCGGTGAGGTCACCACAGGGCGTTCCATCGCTCTTCCTGGGGTTCTTCTATGAAACACAGATGTTCCCCGAAACCGCCTCGGAACGGATTCTCAAAATAATAAGTTCGTATCTCAGAAATGTAGTTCAAACTGTCACTTCTTGCGGAATTTTGACAAAAATGCTTGACTTAGACCTTGACAGGTGCGATATTAGTGCCGGTACCCACCAGGGCGGGGGACCATCCACCCCGCGCGCGAGGCGTGCTGCGGAGATGCCGCGAGGGTGGTGCGACCGTACGACATCCACCCGCGCACGAGGCATGCGTGTGTTGATGTCATTTGTGATCGTCATCTTCCACGACATCCCCCCGCGCACGAGGCATGCCGCGCCGTTAGGAATTGCAGTCATTTTCTGTTTCCTCATCCCCCCGCACGCGAGATGTGCCGCGAGGGGAATGTTTCCTGCATTGTGTTTAGGTCTTGAACCATAAAGTAACGGAATCATTGCCTCTCCCTTTTCGTTTCTATTTCAAAAGAGATAATTGCAAAACTCTTTTGAAGTCCACAGAACACACAGAATACACAGACCTGTTTGTCCGCGCTACGCGCGACCAAACACTTGATATAACACAAAAAACAACGTGCAATCCGCCGCGAAGCGGCGGATTGCCTTCTGTGTATTCTGTGTGTACTGTGGACTCAAACATGAGTTTTGCAACTACCTCAAAAGGAAGGCCGCACGTTGCCCGCCGAGACAGGGGGCTAGCGGTCGCAAGAAAGCAAGTTGAATGGGGAGGAACGCCTGCGTGTCCGCGCGTC
>JAFRLI010000023.1 GCA_017431255.1 Victivallales bacterium | reverse complement strand
GCGACCTTCTCGATATGGCGGGCATCCTCCCCTTCGAGAAGGTCCTGGTGGTCAACCAGAACACCGGACAGCGTCTGGAAACCTACACCATCGAGGCACCCCGCGGCAGTCGCGAGTTCTGCCTCAACGGCGCCGCCGCGCGCCTGGGACAGCCTGGCGATATGGTCACCATCATGGCTTTCGCCTCCCTTACACCTGACGAGGCGCGCGACTTCCGTCCCACCGTCGTCGTTCTCGACAACCAGAACGCCACCGCCACGCGCCTCCAGTGACCCGCTACCAACCACTATGGAACAAAGCAAGATTCGCAATATCGCCATTATCGCGCACGTCGACCACGGCAAAACCACGATGGTCGACCAACTCTTCAAGTTCAGCGGAATGTTCCGCGACAACCAGAAGGTCCAGGAATGCCTGATGGATTCCAACGACCAGGAACGAGAACGCGGCATCACCATCACCTCGAAAAATGGTTCCTTCCCCTACAAGGACTATACCATCAACATCATTGACACTCCTGGACACGCCGACTTCGGCGGTCAGGTCGAGCGCGTCCTCAAAATGGCAGACGGCGCGCTTCTCCTCGTGGACGCCCAGGAGGGTCCCATGCCTCAGACTTATTTCGTGCTCAAGAAAGCGCTCTCCCTGCGTCTCCCCATCATCGTTGTCATCAACAAGATAGACAAACCTGCCGCAGACCCGCAGAAGACCATCAACGAGGTATTCGACCTCTTCGTCAGTCTTGACGCACCCGATGAAATCCTGGATTTCCCCGTCATCTATGCCTCTGGACGCGATGGATGGTCCGCCAACTCCCTGGAAGATGAACGGAAGGACATGGGACCGCTCTGCGAGTGCATCGTTTCGAAGATTCCCGCGCCGTCGGGTTCGGAAAACGACCCGCTGCAGGTTCTCGTCAGTTCCCTGGATTACTCCCCGTTCCTGGGACGTCTGGGCATCGGGAAAATCACAGGCGGGCATCTGAACATCAACGAAGCCATTGCCGTGGTCATGCGCGACGGCACCGTCAAACCGGCACGCATCACGAAGGTGTTCCGCTTTGAATCCAACCAGAAAGTCGCCGTGGACAAGGCATGCTGCGGGGACATCGTCGCCATCGCAGGCATGGATGATGTGACGGTCGGCTGCACCTACACGGACCCCACGGACCCGCGTCCGCTCCCGCCGATGGAAATCGACAATCCTGTGCTTTCGATGAACATGCTCGTGAACCAGTCCGCATTTGCCGGCAAAGAGGGCACGTACGGGACGCCGACGCATTTGCAGAACCGCCTCAATCGCGAGTGCATGTCCGACGTGGCGTTGCATGTCGAGTATCTAGGGGAGGGCAAGGGGTTCAAGATTTCTGGTCGTGGCGAACTGCATCTTTCGGTGCTTCTGGAGCAGATGCGCAGAGAAGGATTTGAGTTTGAGGTGACGAGTCCGCAGGTCATTCTGCGTGAGGAGAACGGGAAGACGCTGGAGCCGTTTGAGGAATTGACGGTCGATGTATCCGATGACTTTGTCGGTCCCGTGATGCAAAAACTGGGGTTGCGCAAGGCCATCATCCAGTCGATGGACTCCCATAATGGAATGACGCGCCTCGTCTATATCGTTCCCACACGCGGCCTCCTCGGATACCGTTCGGAGTTCCTGACCGACACGCGCGGAATGGGCGTGATGAACTACATCTTCCACGGATACCTCCCTTATGTTGGGGAAATCAACCATCGCCAGCGCGGTGCCATGGTCGTCATGGAAAACTGCACCACCAACGCCTACGCGCTCTGGAAACTTCAGGAGCGCGGCACGCTTTTCATGGGACCGAATATTGACGTCTACGCGGGCGAGGTCATCGGCGAACACTGCCGAGAAGGAGACCTCATTATCAATCCGGGACGCGAAAAGAAACTCACCAACGTGCGCGCTTCTGGTTCCGACGAGGCAATCTCCCTCATCCCCCCACGTAAAATGACCTTGGAGGACTGCATTTCCTTCATCAACGAGGATGAACTCGTCGAAATCACGCCAAAGTCCATCCGTATCCGCAAGAAAGTCCTCAAAAAGTGGTACGGGCAGACCCACAATTGACGCCGATGAACGCACCTCGCAAGCAGTCGAATCATCCGTGTCCAGGCTCCCTGGTGCTGCTTCATTATACTTGCCGCGACGAGGACGGCAACATTCTGGAATCCACGCTCGACGGAGATCCCGACCAGGTCCTTCTTGGTTCAGGCGATTTCCTCCCGGCTCTCGAAGACGCCATCATGCGCCTCGTGCCTGGCGAATCCTGCCACGTCGTCCTTTCGCCTGAACAAGGCTACGGGACCTACAACCCCGAACTCCTCTTCGAGGTCCCTCGCGACATGCTTCAACTCGACGTTCCCCCCGAACCGGGAATGCTTGTTGAACTCACTCCCGATGACGGCGACGAACCTTGCCCGGGCACCATCCTTGAAGTCGATGACACCTCCTGCCTCGTCGATTGCAATCATCCCTTCGCCGGTAAAACCGTCTCCTACGATATTACGCTCGTGAAGTAGCGACGGCGTCCCGCCGTCGGAATGTCCCGCCGTCGTCCCGCCTAGACGGGATTTCCGTTTGGGTCGAGCCAGGTTTTGGTGGCCGGGTTGGTACAGATGAGGAGTTTGTTGAGGGTGGTGTCAAAGATTTGCTGCCCCAGGAATGGTGCGTATTGGAGTCGTTCCTCGGTGGTGCAGATGGTTTTATGGGCATTGTTGCGGGTAGTGAAACCAGAGCCTGAACCATCGTTTTCCCAGATGGGGAGATTGGTGGCATTGGTGGCCCACCAGGCTGGCTGGAAGGTGAAGCCGATGTTGCCCCGCCAGGTACCGGGGAAGGTTTCTCGCATGAGGGAACCGAGTTTGCCGCCAGGGGTGATGTCGGGATTCCGTTCGATATTGAGTGCGAGCATGGTGACTTCCTGCATTCCCTGGATGTGGTTGCCTTTGCGGTCGTGGTCTCCGCATTGATGGAAGAGGGGGAGGTTGATGTTTCGTTCGTCAAGGCAGTTGATGAGAACGATCGGGTGGTTTGCTCCGCAGTGGAAGGGATAGTTTCCGAAGGTGAATCCGTAGCGGGAGTTTGTGCCGCCGCAGTTGAGGCAGAGGACATGTTCGCCTCCAACCTGGATCGCCTCGTCAAATCCGTAGGCAAAGACATTCGTGTAATTACTGTAGTTGTAGTTACTTCCGTCGGTCATGGTAAGACCGATGCAACCTGGTGCGGCAACGGGCGGAACGGTTCCAAGCCCCTTTTGGAAAATGGTAGGAAAGCATGCACCATAGCCAAACAGGGAGATGTTCTTGAGTTCGACGCGGTCGCAGCGGCGCAGGTCGATGCAGCGCAAGGGGGACTGGTTGTCGTCCAGGATGATGGCCAGGTTTTCGATTCGGAGGGAAGACCCCTGCTGGGAGCCTTTGTTGGTCCAGGTGGTGCGGAGAACGTCGGCCTCGCAGTCGCGGATGGAGGCAAGGGCATGTTCTGGAACGTGAAGGACAACGCCATTATGGAAATCTTTGATACCGTATTCGGCATTCTGTCCGATG
>JAFRLI010000233.1 GCA_017431255.1 Victivallales bacterium | reverse complement strand
CCTTCATCGACGTATAGATTGCCGCCGCTGTTCACGGTGTTCGAGGACGCCACGCCACTGCTGAAAACGTGCATGCTCCCGCCATCATTCAAGATGGTCATGCTGGCCGAACCGCCTTCGTCAACGTAGATGCTGCCACCCTCGTTCACGACGGTCTCATCCGCCACACCGCCACTCGTGACTACCAACTTCCCACCACCCCAATGGCCGGAACCGTTCACAATGGTTTGGCTCGCGATGCCTTCAACAGACATGCTACCATATTCGTTCACGATGGTCTCGTTGGCAATGCCGCCACGTTCCACGCACAAATTGCCGGTGTTGTCCACCGTGGTCGCGTTCGCCACGCCACCACTGCATACATACATGTAGTCATCAACAAGAGAAATGCCGGTGGACGTTTGTCCAGAAGAAACTTCATATCCCATAGGTCACCTTTCACTATCCTCATTATTTGGGATGGGAATTAGCCATTAACAGATTAATATATCCACTATTTCTTGAAATACAATTATCAAAGATGAGTTGAAAAATCAGAAAAAGAAGATTACATTATGATATAAATACAATTATCAAAGATGAGTTGAAAAATCAGAAAAAGAAGATTACATTATGATATTGTTTTCGAGACCTGGCGCCCCGTGTTCCCACATCAGCAGGCCGTTCGGTGTTGTGAGGCGTTATCGAGGGAATTGTTCGTAGAGACAACTTATTTCAGAGGGAAAGCCAAGACTTCCGGGAGTTTGGCTTTCCCTCTTCCAAAGAGGTCATTCCTTATGGAAAACACTGTCATTCCAACTGCAGAAGAAGAACTCGTCCTTGACTTGAATCTTGCGAGTACTACGAACCTCACGGTCAGGGGGGACAAGGAAAAGGAAGAAGAGGAAGACCCGCCAACCAGCATCGATGAGTTGCTGGAACGCTACAAGGAAGAGCCTCCAGGACTCTACAGCATCGGTGGCACGTTCGGCATTGACAGCAGTGCCTTCCGCCTGGAGTTGAGCGATGTCTACATCTCTGCTGTCACGATCACGGACTCCTCTGAGAATATGAAGGGGAAAATCTTGGTCCTCCAGGGAATGGCGTATTTCCAAATCGCAAAACTCTTCAAGGCCTCGGCCGCCCTTATCGGTCCCTATGATCCCGATTGTCTGACAGATCCCCTGGAACTGTTCAACAAGGATATGGATGACGATGAAAAGAAAGAGGCGGTACGCGCCCGCAACGCCTTTGCCACTGACACAGGAGACCACATCCACGTCTACGACATCACGGCGGACTGCAAAGAAACCAATGGCCTTTACTTTTTGTTCGACCCAAATAACGTGATAACAGAAAAACAGACCGTCTTCTCCGCGACGGGTCTGATGGATTTGTACTGGCTGAAGAAAATCGGCGTGAACTGCGGGTTGAAACTCGGTGTCATCGGGGCCTACAACTCGTTCGAAGACTCCTGGGAAGTGGGATTGGGCGCGAAGTTCGTCGTTCCCTCTGGCACGGAATGGATGGTTGTTGGACGCGTGGGGTTCAAAAGCGGTCAACTCAACAGCATCTCTCTGGAAGTCAAAGGGGAGATTCCGATTGGTCCCGTCGTCTTCACCCAAATCAAAATTGGTGCTTCGGGCATAGCGGACACAGTGATGACCATTTCGCCTGGCCTGGGAGTGGCGTTCGGTCCAGAGATTAACTTCGGGGATTTGGTATCGCCTGTCGCCAAAGTCCTGGGGCTGAAGGTCGGCAATTTCCGCGTGGTAGAGGTCGGTGTATTCGGCGATGTCGCCACCGACTTTCAAAACGTGAGCCTGTCCGTCGAAGGAACTTTATTAGGTCTGATAGAAATCAAAGGAGGCTGGAAACGGACAGACGGTTCCTTCAATGAGATTAACCTTTCGGTTGGAACCAAGAGTTCCTCCACGTTCAATTTCCAGATATCGGGCGGGGTCAGTTGGGGCAATGACCAGTTGACCATCAACGGTGGCTTCAACGGTTCCTTCAAATGGGACTTCACCGCGCTGGGGATCACCTGGGTCGGTGTCAATGTGGGGGGTGGCATCCAAGTCGTTTACAACCAAAACCATTCGCGCAAGACGCTTTCCATTTCGGTCAGCGGGCGTGCGTCGGTCAAGGTTGCCTTCGTCAAGTTCGGGGTCGATGTCGGCAAAAGTTGGTTCTTTGACCTGTCCACACGTGGCGAAGCCTGCATTTGCAGCAACACCAAGCTGGAAGACGCGTTGCCGTTCGAATGTGAGAGGCCGATGCTCCGTTCGGGAGAGACGCCTCCTGTCTCGGGAGAAAAAATCGGCAGTTACAGCTGGATTTCGTCCGATTTGGCAGCGGAAGGCAGAATGTACATCACCCTTGCCGTACAGCATTCCCTCACCAATGTGGAATGGCTTCTCTACGATGCAAACGGCAGCATCTACCTCTCCAGCGAACCCAATGATACCGTCTCGGTGACGCAAATCAGTTACTCGCAACTGGAATTGACCGTGGACCATCCGACGCGCGGCACCTGGACTTTGGAGGTTTACGGCAGCCGCAATCAAAACGGCGAGGTTTGCATTTTTGCAGAGGCGGGCGACCCCGTCGAAACCGATGTTCGAATTGTGTCGCTGGACAAGACATCCATCACGGTGGAATATCAAGCGCATGCGACCGGCGAAAACTATTGGGCCGCGCTGTACATGGAACAGGCCGCGAAACCTTTGGACGAATACGAGGGAACCATCCTGGATTATCTGGACGCCACCCACGAAAACGAATACCGCCGTGTCACCCTGGATTTGCCAGAAGACATCCAAGGCGGAAAATATCGGTTCTATGTCATGGCGCAAAGCACCAACTGCGCCGAAGTCGCCTACAGTGCCAAGACCGAAGAGGTGGAAATCCTGCGGCGTTCCGCTGCCTTGAACGTGACAAACTACCATGTCGAGTTCCAATCGGCAGATTTGCAGACGGCAACCGTCTTCTGCACAATCGCCAACAGCGGCTCCGAAGACGCCAACAACTTCACCGTGGATCTCCTACTCGGCGATTGTGAAAGCAATGTTGACGACGACACGGTCGTCGCCAACACCACCATCAGCCTTGTCGCCGGTGCAAGCCAACAACTGCAATTTGCAGTGCCCATCCCGGATTTGTACCTCGGAAAACTCGCAGTGGTGTCCGTCCGTCTCGACCAAACCAATATCATTGACGAGGGACTCTTCGAGGAGGACAACGTCGTCTCCAAAACCATCGCTCCCGCGTTGGTCTCCGAGGCGGGGAAAGTCCTGGCCTGGAGCGCCGTCGAGGGCGCTGCCACCTACGATTTAGAATATGCGGTGGAAGAGAATTGGGACGATACTGCCGTACTGCGCGGTATCACGGGAACCACGCTCCAACTGAACCTCGCTCCAGGACATTACTCGTTCCGCGTCACACCATACGACGCCGACGGAACCAAGATTCCTGTCCCCGTCGAGGAATGGGACGAAAATGTGCAATTTTACGCGAACTTCCAACTGGCCCTCGACTCCCTCGAGTCCCCTGTTTCCACCGAGGAGTTTGCCCTTATGGATGGATTCTATGACTTCTCGGCGTTGCATCTGGGAGACTTCACTGGCACTCTAACCTTGAACCAGGTGGATGGACTCCGCGAAGAGCATGACATCCCCAAGATGACCGTCCAAATCACCCATGGCGAGGTGACACCCACCTCAACTACGAACGACATTCTGCTGGATACGGGACTTTACTACTTCACCGCCACCAACTTCGAACATTCCACTGACGAACTCTCATTCTTCCTCGAAGGCGACCTCTTCCCCAACATAGAACCGTTGCGCGGCGTCGTCTCCCTCCCCGACAGCGTGGACGCAAATGGAACCTATTCGGAGACCCTCGAAAGTTGGGTCGGCGCATTCGACGGCGAAGACATCTGGGACTACCTCCTGGAAGACGCAGGCGAACTGTCTCTCTCCGTGAATGCCCCCGAGGAATTGACTGGCACCCTGCTCGTGGAACTCTATGTCCAAAATAGTAACGACGAACAGTACCAACGCGTCCATTCCTTCACCATCGATGCCTCTACCGCCTCGCCAAACCTTATCGACAACTATCTCGTAACCAATAACTTCTACGTGCGCGTCGGCGTTCGTGACAAAGGAAAGGGAGATCAAAACTCTGACTATTCCCTCTCCTTGAACTTCGCAACTGTTGATGACGACCAACTCGAAGACGGCGAGTGGCTTCTCGCCGCCGGTCCCGAGGACATTCATCTCAAAGGCTGGGTCGGCTACCGAAATCCTACCGATACCTTCCTGCTGACCGTGAACGATGGCTGCGCAGGACGCTATGACTTCAAACTTTCAGGCGACGCCCAGGAAGCAACGCTCAATCTCCGCTCCATCTCTGGCAAACTCCTCAAGTCCGTTACCTTGGACGAGCAAGGGGAGGCACTCTTCTCGAACTTGGAACTCTTCACCGGGGATTATCTCCTCGAAATCGACTCCCACAACGACGTTTGGGGCGAAAACAATACCAATTACGCCTTGGACGTTAGTCAGAAGGAGGCTTTCGAGGTCATTTCCGAAACCGAATCTGCGGAAATCCAAATGGCAGGCAAGGGCGAAAAAGTGTTCTTTGCATTGGACGTCCCCGAATCTGGAATCTACGATGTGAGCGAACTGCAAAATGCAGGTCTAACCACTTGGTTCCAAGAAGGAAACAACAACGGAAAACTGGGTCCGGCCAAACTCCGTCCAGATTGGGTGGAACTCCAATGGGATGTCCCAAGTTACATGACCCTATGCAACAACAGTGCCTCTTGGGGCGATGCTGTCATCGGTCTGGACGCAGAAAACCACAAGTTCACGTTCCTCTCCGCCTCCTCCCTCGGATAATCCCAACCGCAGTCTGCAGCGGCGAAGAAAACCGAAGGAGTGCTGCCGTGCATCTGCACAGCATGGGACGCTTGCAATCATCAACGGAAAGATGTGTTTTTCTGGATAGTTGATTGCAACCTATAGGGGGCGGTGAGAACACAGAACGCACCATTACTCATCAAGGGTTCTTTAATGCAACACAACCACTCGAAACCGCGTCGAAGAAGATTCTAAAATAGTTACGTTCGTATCTCAGAAAGTTAGTCTAATCTGTCACTTCTTGCAGTATTTTGACAAAAATGCTTGACAAAGGCCTTGACAAGCGCGATATTAGGACCGGTACCCACCAGGGCGGGGGACCATCCACCCCGCGCGCGAGAACTGCGTCACCCAGAAGTTCGGACACGAATAACTTCTATGAAACACAAATGCCCCCGCAACAGCAGCGGGGGCGGATTCTCAAAATAGTCAGTTCGCATCTCAGAAAGTTAGTCTAACCTGTCACTTCTTGCAGTATTTTGACAAAAATACTTGACAAAGGCCTTGACAGGCGCGATATTAGG
>JAFRLI010000232.1 GCA_017431255.1 Victivallales bacterium | reverse complement strand
GGCGCACTCGTGGTTCAACCGGTTCAGGAAGATTCTTGTCCGGTTCGAGAAGAAGAAGTCGTCGTTCGAGGGGCTACTCCAGTTGGCGGCTGCCATCATTGTTTTCAGAAAACGAGGTATTATTTACGGATAGGTTCTTATCGTCATCGCACATCAAGTAGAGGATTCCTTCGATGAACCCGAGGATGCCGCCAATGCCACAAAGCAAGGAAAGAAGCAATTCGATGACGCCTGGTTTGGGCATTCCAAGATAGAACTTGTGAACGCCAGCCCAACCGAGAAAGATTCCGAGAAGTCCTGCAATCAGTTTTTTGTTCGATGTTTCAGGGGATGCCATGGAATGCCTCCTTTGATTTGGTTGTTTGCCACATCCCGAACCAGGACACGGCGGTGACTTTCTTTGGGAACAATACCATTACAAATACATCCATTTTTGATTTTTGCAAGGATGCAAATGAAAAATCCGAAAAGAGTGTCACCCGTAGATGTGGTATTGGGAAGTGCGTTCTAGGAAGTTGGCGGACTCGTGTCGTGCTCGTTCCAGGATGTCGGGGATGGATTCCGTGCCAGTGCGGAGGACATCGTCTCCAAAGAGTTTGTCGACGAACTTGTCTGTGCGGAAGACGAATTGCCCGCCCAGCATTTTCTGGGTTTCGTGCAGGAGCCAGAGTCCTGCTTCGAAGGGTCTAGCCTCGAAACGGTTCAAGACGTGTATTTGGACACCGTGGCAGAGTTCGCCAGCGAACTTGTGGAATGTCGGGGTAAAGTGTACGGGACGCCAGGCAATGCCAGGAAGACGATGGGCATTCATACGTGCGGCAAGTTCCTGGGCGTCCAGGAAGGGGGCCCCAATGAACTCGAAGGGGTGCGTGGTACCGCGTCCTTCGGAAAGGTTCGTGCCTTCGAAGAAGCAGGTTCCCAGGTAGACCAATGCGCTCTCTGGCGTGGGGATGTTCGGCGAGGGAGACACCCATGGCAGCCCCGTTTCGGCAAACTGCATTTTACGCTGCCACCCCAGGCATGAGACACCCTGCACCTCGCACGAAATCCCGCATTCGCCGACGATGTATCGCGCCAGTTCCAAAGGCGTGAGACCGTAGCGAACGGGAAGCCCGTAACGCCCCACGCCGCTCCAGAATCCATCGCGAATCAACGTCCCCTCCACCGTTACGCCCCCTTGCGGATTCGGACGGTCCAGGACCACTAACGGAATCCCCCGTTGCGCACATGCCTCCATTGCATCTCCCATCACGATGTAGTAGGTGTAGAACCGCGCACCGACGTCCATGATGTCGTAGACGAACGCATCTACGCCATCCAGCAAATCCGCAAGCGGAGTTTTGTGCTGGTAGATGGAATAGCATGGAAGATTCAGGATGGGGTCTGTCCAGGCATCGGGATCGCCGTCACCGGCCTGTAGTTCTCCACGAATGCCGTGTTCGGGACCGAACATCATCCGCAAATCAAACTGTTCATGAAGGATTTCTGCGGTATGGTGCAGGGAGGCATTCACGCCCGTGGGATTCGTCAAAAGCGCAAGACGTTTTCCTTGGAGAATCTGAAGAGCGTCTGAATTGTCTATGCCGGCAAGGACTTGCATTTTTGTTTGAGGAGGGGGTTATCTTGAAATCCAGTAAACACGATTGGGTTGCAAAAGGGAAGAAGGTTCCTTCTCGAAATGGCTGCCATTCCAAAACAGGACCATTGCCCCTTTGGGGGGCGGTTCGGGAGAGGTCACGAAGCACCATCCGGCACGCCCGCTTGGGGTGCTGGACGGCGGGAAGCCGCTTTCCTTTTGGAATCCATCCAGTACCAAAGGAGGTTCTGTGTCGGACGGGGCAAAAATCCAGAACGGCTGACCGGCTTCCGTGGGAGAACCCTTGCACCAGGTGCCTAAAGTCGCATCAAAGACAAAGCAGGGAAGCGCCTCCAGCAACTGTCGGGACTGGCGTGTCGGCAGGAAGGGCAGCCCCAGAAGATTCCAGCCGCGCTGCAAGGCAAGCGTGGCGGAACAGTCGGGGGGAGCCAGAACGGTCAAGGTGCGGGAGGCACAAAGGCCGTTTTCGGACATCGTGGCGGTAATGGTCACCGTCCCCGTTGCATGCGCGGTCACGAGGCCATTTTTATCCACGGTGGCAATGGATTCATCCGAACTCGTCCAGTACGGAGTTGCAATCGCAGGCTCGTTGGAGAACGTGTACGGGAGGAGCAGGGTTCCATTTTGCTCCATTTCCGTTGGCGTCTCCCCGAAAGACAGGTTTTCGGGAGCAATCCAGGAGAGTTGTTCTGGAGGAAGGAGATACCCTCGCAGTTGGCAGTCCTGGCTGATGTGTGCCTGGAGACCATTGGTTCCCATCCAGATGGCATAGAGATCTCCATGGAGTTGCGTTCGGTCAAAAGTCAGAAGAGTATAGGTGGCTTCGGTATTGAGGTCATAGGCAAAGATACTTTTCTGATGATGGAATAGCACCAAATCCCCTAGCAGGGCAACATTTGCAGACAGCAGGAACCACGATCCTTCCCATGGTCCCCATCCGCGCCAGGAAAAGCCAGTTTTGGAAGTCAGTTGCCGTTTCGTCATGGTCTCCAAATCGACCTGCCAAAGCGTGCATTTCCCTCCTATGACAGTCGTGTAGAACGCATGTTTTCCACGCACTGCAATGTTCTGGTTTCCCGTTCCTTTCGAATGGTCCATTTCCAGCCAGAAACCGTCATAATCGCCGCCTCCTTCGCCAAAATCGGAAATCTGGAGCGACCAATCCTGGAAGGAATGCAATTGCGATTTCGTGGCGGTGTCCATTTCCAGAAGGGAATCGTCCCCTCGCAGGAAATAGTTGTGGGAGACGAAGCCTGGATAATCGCAACGGGCCTCCTTGTTTTCCACCCAGGTGGACGCACCGTCGGGATAGTCGTCAATGTAGCCAGCACAAAGGGGGTCGTCTGCCGTGCAGTCCACGTGGTACCATTTGCCATCGAGTTGAACGATGTTCCAAACGTGATTGGCACCTTTGCTTGTAATCGAATGACAGGGGACGTCGAGGCGGTCCATGATGATTTTGAAAGCACGCGTGTATCCCCGGCAATTCCCCTCGCCAAACAGGAGAGGTCCCAATATCTTGAAGATATATTGCCCATGGGGACTGTTTGTTTTCTGAGGTGACATGTAGGCGGTCCGTAGAATCAATTCGTCGTGCACATACAGGACCTTTGCCAAGGGCGTCGTGCATTTTGCAGCACCTTCCAGGATGGGGGCGAGAGCCTCCTCCACTTGTGCCCACAGCAAGTCATACTGCGACTTGTTCAGCAGATAACTGGGAGAGACCTCGCTTAGGAAGCCGTTTTGGAATATGGCAGTGCATCTGTTCGGCTCAAGCAACTGAAACAGTTCGGGAGATTTGTCCTCCAAGGTACCGACATCCAGTTGATAGAACTCACTCTCCCCGCACATCAGGACACTGACATCAATGCTGCTTTGGAACTCCCGAATCCCGGAAACAACGGCGGTGCGCAACCGTTTCACCTGTTCGCTCTCGGCACCAAACAGAGAAAGGCTTGCGCACAAAAGTACGAAACCCTTTACCCAATTTGTTCGAAAAAAAGGCATGATTTGGAAAGACAAAATGGAATTCATTCCAACGGGGAATGGTCCGAAAACCAATGACGCATATGGAAGAGGGACTTGCAAAACGAACTACCCACCATCTTCACGGCACGATGGCTTCATCACTCAAACTCAGCGTGGTCACCACGCAGAGCTTTCGCTCTTCGTCCCCACTTGCTGCGTTTTGGCGGTTGGTCGGTTGTTTTGCAATTACCTCTATATTCTACCATTTATTCCATAAAAATCAAGAATCCATATCATTCAAAAAGAATGAACTTCCAGTTTTTTGGCGATAATCCTTGAAAATCCGTTCTCATTCTTCTTTTGGGGTATGTAGATGATAGCACAAGAGAAAGTCCTAAAAATATTTTCTAAAAAGTCAGTTTGCAATCTCATAAAATATCCATATATTATCTAAACAGCAAGATAGAGAAAAAATGAGAGCAGTGTGAGATGTGAAAAAAAGGAGTGAATCTCATGGGACTGAAAGATACTGCCGCAAAGAACTTCTTTGGTCGTCCGGAGGTTTTGGCGTGCTTGCTTGAGTACGTGTTGCCTAAGGTCATGGGTAGCATTCAAGAAGACAAGCTACGCCTGGTGTCTGGAGAGTATTACAGGATTCTCAAGAACGACGACGGGCAATATATAACAGACAACCTTTTTCGGGACCAGTTGTTCGAGTACGACAATGGGCGGGAAGTCATCTCCATTGGATTGGAATACCAATCGCAGCATGACAGGAACATGGTGCTGCGCATTATGGGATATGACCTCCGGCGTTACAACGACCTGCAAAAAGAGGGCCGCATGCACCGCATCATCAACATCGTCCTGGAGTTTGAACAAGACGGACG
>JAFRLI010000022.1 GCA_017431255.1 Victivallales bacterium | reverse complement strand
GGACTGTTCCATACGGGGTCGGTCGGCATCATCATGTCGGGTTGGCTGGGTGCCGCCAACTACGGCGTCATCGTCGCCAACGAATGTAACAAATACCTGGTGGCGTCGCGCTAACTCTCGCTTTTTTCCGGTTTTTCCCAAGTTTTTGCGACTTGCCCAGTTGCATTTGCGCAAAAACGTGGCATATTATATAGTTGTTTTAATTTCATTAGACCACGGCGTAGCAACGCCAATTTTGAACTGACCAGAAGGAAGAATTGAACCAATGCCGAACATTCAGTCCGCATTCAAAAGATTGAGGCAGAACGTCAAGCACCAACTGCGCAACCGCATGCGCAAGTCTCGTGTCAAGACCGCCGAAACCAACCTCGTCACCCTGCTCGCCAAGAAAAACGACGCCAAGGAAGTCTCTGCGTTCCTGGACAAGTATTTCCCCGTGGAAGTCGCCGAAGCGAAAAAGGCGAACAAGGAACTGGACGCCAAGGCTGCCATTGACATCACGCTCGCCAAGTGCTTCGCTGAACTGGACAAGGCCGCGAAAGTCGGCGTCATCCACAAGAACAAGGCGGACCGCAAGAAGGCGCGCCTGACCGCACTCGTCAAGAAATAAGCGGTGGTTTTGCTATTGTTGCCTCCACGCATTGACTGAGAAAAGGCACCTGGCACGGAATCTCCCGTGCGGGTGCCTTTTTTGCTAACACCTGCGCAAAAAGGTAGATGACCATGGACCTGCTGCCACGCATTCCCGAACACAACCTAGGACATTTCGTCAAATGGGTCAAAGAACAATACGCCTCGAACGTGGTCACCACCACGATTCTTCCAAGTGGCGAGTTTGAGGACACGACCTATGGGCAATTGTTTGCGGACATGATAGCATGGTGCGCGTTCTTCAAGGAACATGGTGTGAAGGAAGGGGAACGCGTCGCCATGATTGCGACGAAATGCCCGCGACACTACGTTTTCTTCTACGCATGCTGGTACATGGGAGCGATTGCGGTTCCTGTTTGCGAAACGATGGGCGAGCAGGAAATGGGTTTCATTCTAAACGACAGCGACCCTGTGTTCGTGCTGGCGGACAAAGCGGCGTTTGCCAAGGTCCAGAAAGCGGCGGGCGAGCGTCCCGTGATTCCGTTGGATGAGATGCCGTTGCACACGCAATTGCCCAGTGAACTTCCACCGCCTTCGGATGTGCCAGTGGATTCCGTGGCCGTGTTGATTTACACAAGCGGTTCGACGGGGATGCCCAAAGGGGTGATGCTTTCTCACAAGGCGTTGTACATCAATGGTCACGATGCCTATACGCGGTTCAATCTCCGGCCGCATGACCGTCTTCTCTCCGTACTACCCTACTGGCACAGTTACGGTCTGGTGTGCGAAATCCTTACCATTCCGCTTGGCGGAATGACCTGCGAAGTGCCGCAGGACTTGCGCGATTTCAAGAAGAACCTTGCCAAATATGCGCCTGATGTGATGATTGCGGTTCCGCGCGTCGCTGAAATCATGAAGGGAACCATTGAAAAGGCAGTGAAAGCGCTACCGCCCAAGCAAAAGGCTCTGGTGGATCGCGCCATCTACAATGCGTCGCGAATCTTCACGGCGCGCCCGCAGAAGAACGGCGGCATCTTCCGAATGCTCTATCACAAGTTCTTCTACGACCCCCTGGTGTTCCGCAAGTTCCGAAAGGCCTTTGGTGGACGCCTCCGCTTCATCGTCGTCGGCGGTGCTCCTATGGATTTGGAGGGGCAGATTTTCTTCAAGTTCCTGGGCGTGACCATCCTCGTCGGATACGGTCTTACCGAAACCAGCCCCATCATCAGTTCCAACTTGCCCGACGACCATAAACTCAACTCCTGCGGTCATCCGTTCCCCTGGCTCCGGCCCGAAAACGGAGGTGACTTCACGTTCAAGGACGACGAAGGGCACATGGGGAAGGATGTCCACGGTGCCCTGCTCGTCAAGGGCGACTGCGTCATGAAGGGCTATTGGCGGCACAAGGACGCCAGTGCCAAGACCTTCGAGGACGGCTGGCTCAATACTGGCGATATCGCCTACTGCGACAGTGACGGATTCATCCACATTGACGGACGCAAGGGCAACCTGCTCGTCCTGGTCGGCGGCGAAAAGTTCCATCCCGAATTCATCGAGGACGCGATTCGCGGCAGTGCCAATCTGGTCTCCGAGGTAATGGTCATCGGCGAACGCTGCAAGAACGTGTACGCGCTCGTAAACGTCCACAAGGAGTTGATTGGCGGGCTCACCCCTGAACAACTTCATGACAAAGTCAAGCAGGAAGTGCAGGCAGCCACCGCAAAACTCACGACCTTGGAACGTCCCAAGGATGTTCTGGTCCTCCCAGACTTCAATCTTAACGACGGAACCCTCACCGCTACCCTCAAAATCCGCCGTTACAAAATCCGCGAACTTTACAGGGACCAAATCCAGGCATTCCTGGAATCCAATGGCGAGGACGTGACCCACAAGGTCAATATCGATTCCTCCCGCGTTATGGAAAGTATCTGATTCTAGATGCGCTAGATGCGCTAGATGCGGCTTTGCGCCTAAAGGGGAACAGGATGCGCCCCTGTCGGTTTTGCAGGCCGCGCTCCGCACGGCCATAAGCACGCGCCGCCATGCGCACAAGTGCCGCGCAGGTATGACCGTGCGGAGCGTGCCTTGGTATGGGTTTTGCAGGCCGCGCTCGGCGCGGCCTTACGCACACGTGTCGCAGGGGGTGCTACTATCGCATGTAGATGCCGCCATTGACGTCAATCGTGGCGCCGGTGACATAGGAGGCCTCGTTGCTGGCGAGGTAGACTGCGGCGTATCCGATGTCCTCGCTCGTGCCGAGACGGTGCATGGGAATGCGTTCGATGGTGGCGTCCATGCGGTGTGGGTCGGAGGTGACAAGGATTTCACGCAGACGGTCGGTCATATGGACGCCTGGGGCAATGCAATTGACAGTGATGCCGTCAAGTGCGACTGTTCGAGCGAGAGTTTTGGCGAAGGAGATTTGGGCTCCTTTTGTGGAGGCGTAGTGGACCTGTCCAAAGAGTGCGCCCTGTTCGCCTGTGAGGGAAGACATCATGATGATGCGTCCCCATTTCTGCTTGCGCATGTAAGGAATCGCGTATTTGCAGCAAAGGAAGCCGCCCAGCAGGTTGCACTGGAGGATTCGCTGGTATTCCTCTAGGTCGAGCGTATCAATGTTGCGGTCGCTGTTGATTCCTGCGTTGTTGACGAGAATGTCCACGCCACCGAACTCCTGTTCGATGGTTGCCATCATTCGTTTCACATCCTCTTCGGAGCCCACATCCCCTTGGACAACAAGCGAACGCTTTCCCAAATCCCGAATGGCCTTCGCCAACGTTTCGGCAGGCTCGCGCGAACTGTCGGACACGTAATTGACGACGACATCTGCCCCCGCCTGCGCAAGGCACATCGCAACCGCGTTTCCGAGACCGCGCGCGGAACCCGTCACCAATGCCTTTTTTCCGGTCAAATCAAACATAAATCACCTCAATCGATTCGTAAGAACTGCTATTTTCTGCCGCCGCGAGTGTGTCCTTTCGGGGCGAAACCACCATTGCGGGGCTGGGAAAAACGTGGGGAAGATGGCAACGGACGCGGCTGCCTAGGTTGCGGGGCCCGAATCTGAGGCGGCGGCTGCGGGTGTGTTCCCGGTTGGGGACCGGGCTGCGGGCGAGGTCCTGGCTGCGGACCGGGCTGCGGGCGAGGTCCCGGCTGCGGGCGAGGTCCCGGCTGCGGGCGAGGTCCTGGCTGCGGACGAGGTCCTGGTGCGGGATGCGGCGGATGTGGCGGGTGATAATCGGGCTTCGGGGGTTTCTTGCCGTGATGATGATGCTTGGGTGGCTTGTCGTGGTAATAATAGGGAATGCCGTACCAAAACGGTTCCTCGTAGAAATAGAGACTGCTTGGTGCGGGCGCAACGCCGTCCGTTTCATAGACATCATACTGACAGCCGCTCCCAAAGAGGGCAAACAGAAAAACCAGAAAAAGCAATGAGTAGTGTTTCATGTTGCACCTCCTTGGGAACGATTGCGCGGGAACAGGAAAAACTAGTACTTACCGGGTTTCGGTTGATAATGATTGTGCGAGGGCTTGTTCGGCTTCGGCAGGGGCTTGTACGGATGCGGTGCAGGCTTGTGATTCTGTGGCGGTGGTGCAGGATGGTACGGGCGGTTGATTTGGATCACTTCTGTTTTTTTGGTGTGATGGTGGTGATGGTGGCAGCCGGTGAAGGCCAATCCAACGGCGAGGCAGACAAGGCTCAAAAACAGTTTCTTCATGGTAGATTCTCCTATATTTTGGGTTTCTGAGGGAATGGCACCTCTTCTTTGCAAAGCCTCGGCAAAGGCTCCTTTCACGAAATAATGGTATCCGTTACAGAGTTATCTTTCACGAAAACAACTTTTTTTCTAGGCATGTGCCTTGATGCGTGCACAGACACGCCTGGCGTCCGCGAGGATTTCTGCTTCTCCCGGGACGTGGCCATTTCGCAGGACGAAGGCACCGTCGCAGAGGACATCGGTCACCACGCTGGGGTCGGCGGCGTAGACGAGGTCGGAAACAAGATTGTAATTGGCGGAGAGAATGGGGTGTGAGAGGTCGAGCAGGATACCGTCGGCGAGTTTGCCGGGGGCGATTTCACCGGCGTCCAGTCCCATGGCGAGCGCGCCCTGACGGGTCGCGAGGTCATAGATGAGGGAGGCCGGGCCGGCGGTGGGGTCCTGCGTGCGGATTTTCGCGGTCAGGGCGGCCGCCTTCATTTCATCGAACATGGAGAGGCAGTTGTTGGAAGCACAGCCATCCGTGCCGATGGTGACACGGCAACCGCCCGCAATCGTTCCAGCCAGATCGAACATTCCGCTGCAAAGTTTGGCATTGGAAACAGGATTGTGCGCGATGACCGCCTTGGTCCGCGCAAGGATTTCGATGTCTTCGGGAGTGAGATGCACGCAGTGCGCCAGGACGGTCCGTTCATCCAGCAGACCGCATTTCTCCAGCAACTGAATCGGCGTCATCCCGTAGGATTTGCGGCAGTTTGCGACCTCGTCCGCCGTCTCCGACGCATGGACCTGGATGGCGCGGCCCGTCGTGCGTGCCTCCTCCGCAATTTCCTCCAATTGCTTGGGAGAGAGGGTGTAGACCGAATGCGGCGCGATGTTGTAGAAAACACGGGATGGGAGGGAACTTTCGTAGGCGAGCGCAGCCTCGTAGCCGGCCTGCGTCTGATCGGCACTGCCGCAACGGAAGAGACCGACCGCGCCGCGAAGCCCCATTTCCGCGGCCGCCCGTGCCGTCGCAGCAGGAAGCCAGTAGCTATCGTTCAAGCAGACGATACCCGAACGGAGCATTTCAAGCATGGCGAGACGAGCGCCGATGTAGATGTCGTCATACGAAAGTGTCGCTTCCACAGGCCAGATGTGGTTGTTCAGCCAGTCGAAGAGAGCAAGATCGTCCGCATATCCGCGAAGGATGGTCATGGCGGAGTGGGTGTGGGTATTGTAGAAGGCGGGGACGAGGGCACGACCACCGGCAAAATCAATCGTCTCCTCTGCCTCATCCGCCAGATTTGGCGCGATGCGGGCATAGGTTCCGTTGGAGATGAATGCGTCGACAATCTTGCCGTCAACAACGACGTTCTTGAGTTTCAGGGTTCTTTTTTGCATGGTTTCTCTCTTTTCGTAGGGTTTTTGTACATTACTATAATCCCCTTTTCCCAAAACGGAGTTATATTATTTAGATATTTGTTAAGAAAGTGAGGTTGCTATGCGAAAACCAGTTTGTTGGACAGACAAAAACCACGAAGGCGGCAAGCGCGAAGTGCGTGTCACCTTCCACGGCGATTCCGTCAAATGGCAGTTCCGTGTCGCAGGGACGGAGGAATGGGACTATGCCACGCCACCGACCGAGGATGACTGGAAGCAACTTGAGGAACGCATCCAGAACCTGCACCAGCGGGGACACATTTTGGAGCACGAGCGCGAACTCGTCAAAAGACGTGTCTACACCCCCGATACACCGCGCAAGAAGAAAGAAACCAGCCCCCGGGACCCGAATCTTATCTGGAAGGACTAAATGCAGGAGTTCTACGTCACAGCCGCACCCGGCACCGAACAAGCACTTCGCGATGAACTTTGCGAACTGCGCTTCCGTTCCGTGCGCCTGAATCGCGGCGGAATCCCCTTCTTCGGTGAATGGGAAGACGGCTGGCGCGCTTGCCTGCAAACCCGCATCGGACAGCGCGTCATGGCCGTCCTCGCACGAGTTCCCGCAAATACCCTTGACGAACTCTATCACCACGCACGAAATACCGACTGGGCGACACGGCTCACCCCCGCGCAGACCTTCGCCGTCGCCGCTTTCGCACATGAATCCGCCGGCGTCCCTCCCGACCTCGCGGCACTCAAGGTGAAAGACGCCATCGTTGACGCCCAACGCGACCACTTCGGAAAACGTTCCGACATTGACCGCGAGGAGCCCGATGTCCGCGTCTTCGTATACCTCACCCGCGGCAAGGCGACCCTCTACCTCGACCTGTCGGGCACTCCCCTCTTCAAGCGCGGCTACCGCGTCTGCGGAGGAGAGGCTCCCCTCAAGGAAACCCTTGCGTCCGCCGTCCTGCGTATGTCCGGCTGGGACCGTTCCACGCCACTGGTGGACCCCATGTGCGGCTCCGGAACCCTCGTCATCGAGGCCGCCCTATGGGCCGCCAACATCGCACCTGGTCTGCGACGCTCCTTCGGATTCCAGAAATGGGCCGACTTCGATGAAAACGCCGCACAGCGACTTGACGCCATCAAAGGCGAACTGCGACGCCTTCACGGGCAACCGCCCCGCATCACAGGATTCGACCTAGACGCCGAGGCCGTCGCCCACGCCCAGGAAAACGCGCGCTCGGCAGGCCTTCGTCTCGCCTTCCGCCAAATGCCCATCCGCGAACTCCAGTCGGACGGCACCCGCCGCCTTCTCGTCACCACCCCGCCTTACGGGCACCGCCTGGACGCGGACAACGCGGTCTACCAGGAACTCCGCGCCGCCGTCGCACGCCTGAAGGGCTGGCGCATCTGCCTGCTCGCGGGAAACCCCAAACTCGTTCGCGCCATCGGCGTCCGTCCTACGGAGGAGTATCCCCTCAAGAACGGTGCGCTTGACTGCCATCTCGTCATCTACGAAACCTGAACATACCCACCAAAAGGAAAACGCAATGTCACCCCTCGAAAACGAACTGCTCGCCCTCCTCGACCAGGCAAAAGCGGAACTCGCACAGGCCAACGACGAAGCCTCCCTCGAACAGGCGCGAATCAAATTCCTCGGCGCGAAAAACGGTCTCCCGGAACTCTCACCAGCAAACTGGGACAGGTCCCGCGCGAGGAGAAACCCGCCGTCGGAAAAACCCTCAACTCCGTCAAGCAGCAAATCACCGCACTCTTCGAGGAAACCTCCCAGCGCATCCACCAGGCCGAAGAGGACAAGGACGCCCTTGACGTCTCCCTCCCTGCACGACATCACCGCATCGGGCACAAGCACCCCATCTCCCTCGTCATGGACCAGGCAGTCGCCATCTTCCGACGCATGGGATTCATCGTTGCCGACGGGCCTGACCTCGAAACCGTCTGGGACAACTTCGACGCTCTCAACGCACCCCAGGACCACCCTTCCCGCACCCCCGAAGATACCTTCTATTTCGACCTTGACAAGCGGGACTGGCTCGACCCGGAAACCATGATTCTCCGCACGCAGACCTCCGACGTGCAGATCCGCGTCATGAAGGCGCAGCAACCACCCGTCCGCATCGTCTGCCCAGGGCGCTGCTATCGTCGCGATACGCCCGACGCGACCCACGGAATGTCCTTCCACCAGATTGAAGGACTTTACGTTGACAAGAACGTCTCGCTCGCCGACCTCAAGGGATGCCTCGCCACCTTCTCCCGTGAGATGTTTGGCGAACACACGAAAATCCGCTTCCGCCCGCATTTCTTCCCCTTCACGGAACCCTCCGTCGAATGCGACGCCTCCTGCATGGTCTGCGGCGGCAAAGGCTGCAATGTCTGCAAGGGAACGGGCTGGCTGGAACTCGCGGGCGCGGGCATGGTCAATCCCGCCGTCTTCCAGAACGTCGGATACGATGTCAACGAGGTCTCCGGCTTTGCCTTCGGCCTCGGAATCGAACGTATGGCGATGATTCGCTACGCCATCAACGACCTCCGGCTCCTCTACGACAACGACGTCCGCTTCCTCCACCAATTCTGAGGTTTCAAAGGACGGAGGGAAGCGAAAGGACAAAAAGGACGAAAAAAAACGGAAAGGACAGATAGGATTTCTCCTCTTGTCTGTCCTTTCCGTTTTTTAAGTCCTTTCGGTCCTTTTATCCTCCTCCCCCGGTTCTCCCCTGGTTCTATTTAAACTCGTTGTCCTTGCTCCAGAAGTAGCCATCCGTGGCAGCCTTGTCCTTAGGGATGGAACTTGCCTTGCGGTTTTCCACGTGGCCATCGGCGAACATGCAATTGGTAGTAGTACCGCCGCCGTGATGCCAAAGTGCGCCAGTGCCCTTGCAAAGGCCGGCACGGTCGTTCGCCTGGGGGGTAGGCCAATTGCCACCGAGGTTTTCAATGTCCCCGACTGCGAAACGTGCGCTGGGCTGCTGAATGCGGCCGATATAGTGATTCACGCGAGAGGCGGGATTTGTCTTGTTCGTGACACTGGCATAGCCATTTGTGCCATTGTTGCCATAATGGAAGACATCCTGTTCCCGATACATCGGCGAGGGACGGCTGGGGCAAGCATACGGTGCACGAGGCCTGTAGCATTTTTTCTCCCCTACCATGATAGGCTTGTCCATGTCCATATGGACCCAGTCCCACCCGTTCTTGGTCATATTATATGCGGCATAGGCCAGCACATCCATGAACTTCCCCTGATATTCATAGTTGTAATTTCCATTCCCGCACTGAATAATCCCGCCAGATTCATCCAAATACATGGCTTCCTGCACGCCAATCTGCTTCAGATTATTCACGCAACTGATCTCGCGTGCCTTCTCACGCGCCTTCGCCAAGGCAGGCAACAGCATCGCGGCCAGAATCGCAATGATAGCGATAACAACCAGCAACTCAATTAATGTAAAACTCCTTTTCTTCATGGCTCGCTCCTTATCTTGGCAGTTCATGTTGATTTGGAACATTACGATTTTTCCGGATCGCAATATCCTTTTCATACATTATACCAATAAATTATTTTTTTACAAGTTAATTCCGCTTTTTTTTCCCATTTCTTGGAGGCCACGCCACGCCTGCATCCCTTTGCGCTCCTGTTTTTTCCCCCAGCGCAGTTGAAATGCTAAGTTCCTTGCATATATTTTTAGAGACAATTGCAAAACTCTCATCCCAACGGTAGTTTTGCAATTACCCCTTTACCGAAACAAGCGCACGAGACGCCCACGGGCAACAGAAGCGCATCTGCCCCACAAACATAGACACAAGATCAAGCATATGAGTTCTGAAAAGAATCCCGGCAAAGTTCAGTCTTTCCTTTCCGAGGCGAAGCGTTTTTTCGAGGAAGAAATCTGGACAAAGGACACCGCCACGCTGCCTGCGTTGCGGCGGGCGATGTTTTCCATTGCGCGCATCATCATGATTGTGGCAAAGGGCTTCACGGGGGACAATTGCAGCCTGCAAGCCTCGGCGCTGACCTACATCACGTTGGTCTCCCTGGTCCCGATGCTTGCCATCATGTTCTCCTTCTCCAAAGGTCTGGGCATGCAGGAGAAAATCCTACAGAACATTGGCATCCAGAAAATCCGCTACCGCGACCCCGTTACGGGCAAGCGTACCGCAGATTTTCGCATTATCAGCGCGAAGGGACCAACGACCGAGGAGTCTTATCCGGCACCAGAACCACAACAGCCCCCCACTTCGGAGAAGCCCGCAGAGCCATCACCCAGTGCAACGGAACCCCTGTCCGCAAAACAGGCCCCTACGGCAAACAATGCAGTACCCCCGCGAGTGCCCCTCACACCGGGCCTGGTCTCCAAACTCCCGGGACCCATGCAGGACGGCGTCATCAAAATGTTCAAATATGTCGAGAACACCAGTTTTGCCGCGCTGGGTCTCATCGGCTCCCTGATGCTTCTGGTGAGCGTGTTGTTTTCGATGGAAAAACTTGAAAAGACCATGAACCTCATCTGGGGCGTCAAGACGGCGCGCCCCTGGTTGCGCAAGGTGAGTGACTACCTGGTGGTCCTGATTCTGGTCCCCATCGTCTTTTTGATTGCGACAAGTATCAACACGCTGGTTCTGTCCAACCGTTTCATGGCCTACCTGGTGAACCACTGGGGTTCCATCGCCACGCTGGTGGAAAGTCTCATGAAAATCAGCGGAGGCGTCTTCATTCTGCTGGGATTCGCCCTTTTCTTCATGCTCATGCCCAACACGCGCGTGCGTCTTTTCCCCGCACTGGTAGCAGGCGTGATTGCCGGCATTCTCTGGTTCATCGTGCAGTGGGCCTATATGTCCTTGCAGGTCGGCCTCACCAACTTCAACAAAATCTACGGAACCTTCGCGGTCGTCCCCTTCTTCCTAGCCTGGATTTATGCCAACTGGAGCATCGTGCTTTTCGGGGCAGAGGTCAGTTTCGCCATCCAAAACCACCGCACCATCCATATTGAAAAAGCCTCCGAAAGCGCCTCCACCGGCGTCTGCATCATCATCGCGCAACTCATCCTCTTTGAAATCTGCAAGGCATTCAAGGCAGGTCAGGGCAGTTGGAATCCCGCCGAATATGCGCAGGAGCACTCCATCCCGTCCCGCGTCCTCCTCCATGTCGTCGACATCCTCGTGAAAGCCCGCATCATCCTCCGCGCACAGGGCACGGACAAAGAGGAAGCTTCCTACATCCCAGGACGGGACATCGACGACCTCTCCCCCGCCGACGTCGAAGAGGCCTTCCGCGAAACCCAGTCCCTCGACACCAAGGTCTACCTCCGAGACCTCCCACCTACCCTGCGAACCCATTTCCAAAAACAATACGAAACCTATCGCGACAGCCTCTCTCAACTGAACTTCGGAACCCTCGTCGCGGAAACCCAAAACGCCTCCCCTACCCCATGAAAACCTACCACGTCGGACTCATCGGCTGCGGATTCATCGGAAAAGTCCACGCCTTCGCCCATCAGAACATCCCGTTCTTCTATGACCAGCGGGACTTCCGAACCAAAATCACACACATCTGCACCGCCCACCAGGACACCGCAGAACGCGCATGCGAACTCCTTGGCGCTAACACCGCTACCACCGACTTCCGAACCATCACGGAAAATCCCGACATCGACATTGTCGATATCGCCTCCCCCAACCAGGAGCATGCACCCGCCATCCTTTCCGCCATCGCTCACGGGAAACATATCTACTGCGACAAACCACTCAGCCAGGACCTTCCCGACGCACTCCGCGTCGCGGCCGCCCTTCCCTCCTACCACGCCATCTCCCAGATGGTCTTCCACAACCGATTCTTCCCTTCCACACTCCGTGCAAAGCAACTCATGGAAGAAGGACGCATCGGCGACGTCCTGGAGTTCCGCGCACGTTACCTTCACAGCGGCAGTGCCGACCCCAATGCCCCGCTCTCCTGGAAGATGGCCGCCGGCGTCGTCGGTGACCTCGGCAGCCACATCCTTGACCTGATGAATCACCTGCTGGGCGACTTCACGGGGCTTTCCGCTTTCACGCGCATCGCCTTCCCCGAACGCCGTCTGAAGGAAGACCCCTCCCGCATCGTCAAGGTCCCTGCTGAAGATTCCATGCACGTTACCTTGCAACTCCCCAACGGCGCCATCGGCACCGTCACCGCCTCCAAAATCACCACGGGCGCGGAAGACGAACTCTCCTTCGAAATCCACGGCACCAAAGGCGCCATCGCACTCAAACCAATGTGTTTCGACAAACTTTGGTTCTATGATGTCTCCGCCCCAGCCTCCCCCATCGGCGGCACTCGAGGATGGACCATCATCGACTGCGGTCAGCGCTACGACAAACCCGCAGGATTTCCCCCCCCCAAGGCCCCCATCGGCTGGCTTCGCGCACATACCCACTGCCTCTACACGTTCCTCCGCTCCGTGCACGAAAACCATCCCTATGGTCCCTCCTTGGAGCAAGGCGTCAAAATCCAAAAACTCCTGGAAGCCGTCCGCATTTCTGCCGCCAATCAAGGTCAGTGGACCAATCTCTGACAGCAATGAACGTCCCCGAGTTCCCATCGCCACCGTCCCGCGAATCCTGGACTTTCCTGCAGGAACTGCAACAGCGCGAAATCCCGCATGTGCACTGGACCGCCCGCAGCGTGGCGCAGGACGAACTCGACCTCGCCAGCGGTTTCCGCGTGCAAATGGAGTTTCCCGACCCGACGGGATCCCTTGCCACGGCACTGGCGGATTTGTCGTCCTTTGCCAAGGATGTGAACTTGCGTTTTGGGGAGGGAGTGCCGATTCGCTTTGTTCAACAAAAGAACGGGCAAGGGTGGGAAAGTTACACGATGCAGGTGACGCGTCAAGGAGTTGTCCTCGCCGCCGAGGACACGGAAGGGCTGCGGCGCGCCATCTACTACTTCGAGGACCAACTCGCCGCACAAGGTGCGTCCGTTCTCCCGCTCGGCACAGTCCAGCGCAAGCCCTGGCTCAAGAACCGCATCTCCCGCTGTTTCTTCGGTCCCATCAAACGCCCACCGTTCAACCACGACGAATTGCTGGACGACATCGACTATTATCCAGACGAGTATCTCAACCGCCTCGCGCATGAAGGAATCAACGGTCTCTGGCTCACCGTCGTATTCTCCGAACTCGCCGAAACCTCCTTCAACAAACGCGACCAAGATGCGCCACGCCGCATTGCCAAACTCCGCCGCACCGTCGCGCAGTGCCTCCGCTTCGGCATCAAGACCTGGCTTTTCTCCATCGAACCGCGTTGCATGCCCCCAGACGCACCGTTGCTCCAAAACCATCCCGAACTGGCGGGCGGCTGGACCTGGGACGGCAAACGCCTCTTCTGCCCCAGTTCCCCCGTCGCGCAACAATACCTCTACGAAACCACGAAGGACATCTTCACACAAGTGCCAAACCTCGGCGGCATCCTCAACATCAGCCACGGCGAAAGACCAACCAGTTGCCTGAGTTCCGTCCCCTCCGTCTCCGACCAGGACGCAGCATGCCCCCGCTGCGCACCCCTCCCCAAGTGGCAGATTTTCCAGAACACCGTCAAGCCCATGGTCGAAGGCATGCGCGCCGTCAATCCCGACGCGGAACTCATCAGTTGGATTTACCACCCACAACCCGAACCGACCCGAGCCAACTGGCTCTATGAACTCCCGGAACATCTCCCCCAAGGCGTCACTCTCCAGTACAATCTCGAATCGGGCGCGCAGAAATTGCAATTGAATCGGATGCGAAGCGGGGGCGACTACTGGCTCTCCTACGTCGGTCCCACCGAAATCTTCCAGCGCCTTGCCGAGCACGCAAAACGCGCCAAGGCTCCCCTCTCCGCGAAAATCCAGGTCGGATGCTCGCACGAAGTCGCAACGGTCCCGTTTGTCCCCGTGCCAGGTCTTCTCTACCGAAAATATCGCGCCATGCGCGAATGCGGTTGCCGTTCCGTGATGCAATGCTGGTACTTCGGAAACTATCCAGGTGTGATGAACCGCGCCGCAGGCATGCTCGCCTTCGAGGACTTCCAGGACAGCGAAGAGCAATTTCTCCTGCGCCTCGCACGACCGCAATGGGGGGCCCACGCGCCAAAGGTCGTCCAAGCCTGGAAGTACTTTGTTGACGGCTACGAAAACTATCCGCTGTCCAACCAAATGCAGTACTACGGTCCAATGCACGCTGGCGTCGTCTGGCCG
>JAFRLI010000231.1 GCA_017431255.1 Victivallales bacterium | reverse complement strand
TGCGGGAACGCGGTACGAGGACAGGAAGCCCAGCGGACGACCGTCATCGTGCAGCAGGAAGCCGTCCGTCCCCAGGTTCGCGTCCAACAGGAAAAACGCCTTTCCGTGACCCGTGCGGAAAGATTCACCCCATTCGCGCTCGGCATCGTGGGACCCTTGAATCTCCCGCCATCCGACTATGACGTGACCGTCCTCCGCTTCAACCTCCTCAGCGGTATCCATAACAATCTCTCCGTCATCGACATCGCAGGTCTGGCGAACATCGTCCGTGGCAACATGTCTGGTTTGAGCCTGGGAACCATCTGGAACGAAGTCGATGGCGATATGCTGGGAATGCAGTTCAGCGTGCTGGCGAACTATGTTGGCGGCAATGCCTCCGGTCTGCAGTGCAGTCTTGTCAACTACAATGACAACCTCGCACTCACCACTGGTTTGCAAATCGGCGTCCTGATGAATAACGCAGGTCATTTGGTGGGAGCGCAACTCGGTGTGATCAATATGGCGGAATCCCTCGAAGGCTTCCAGTTGGGCGTACTGAACGTTACCTCCGAACTGCGTGGCATCCAGTTGGGTCTCTTCAATATCGCAACCGACGCACCGCTTCCCGCCATGATTCTGCTCAATATGGCATTCTAGCCCCATACTCACCCAGCGAAAAGAAAGTGCAGAAGAGGGAGCGGGAGCGGCAGCCCCCGCTCCTTTGTTTATTCCTAAAAGCAAACATCCCGTTTTCGTTCCCTAAAAGAGAAAAAAAGCACAAAATACCCTTGACAACCGCAGTTGCCGGGATATGGTAAAAGGCAGACGTTTCGTAAAAGCGGCGTGTGTCGCCTGAAATGACAACCAAAACCAGTGGATTTTTGACATGAAAATCAAAGTGAACTACGGGAAGGAAGTCGGTAAAATGCGTCCCATGCACGCGGTCTGCCAGCCGCCGATGCTACAATTGAACGGCTTCATGCTGCATTACCTGACGGAAGCAGGCATCCCCTATTCGCGACTGCATGATGTCGGCGGTTTCCAAGGCGGCAATCTCTACGTGGACGTCCCCAACCTCTTCCGCGACTTCGACGCCGACGAGAATGACCCGGCCTCCTATGACTTCACTTTCACAGATTCCCTGCTCAGCCAATTGGCGGAGCACAAGGTCGAGCCGCTGTTCCGTCTGGGAGTCACCATCGAAAACTACCGCCACGTCAAGGCATACCGCATCTTCCCGCCCAAGGACTTTGCGAAATGGGCCCGCATCTGCGAACACATCATCCGCCACTACAATGAAGGTTGGGCCAACGGATTCCACCACCACATCACCTACTGGGAAATCTGGTGCGAACCCGATGACGGATACTTCCCCAACAGTTGCAGTTCCCTCTGGAAAGGCACACCGCAGCAATTCTTCGAAATGTACACCATCACCGCCAAGCACCTCAAAGCCTGCTTCGGAGACTCCATCCAGGTCGGAGGCTACGGCTCCTGCGGATTCTACGGATTCGAGGAATACTGCCCCAATTGCGAAGAAATCACACACCCGCCACGCACCCCCAAAGAAGGCTATGAGAAGTTCGCCCAGGAGTTCCTCGTCCACATCAAAAAGGAGAACGCCCCCATGGACTTCTTCTCCTGGCACTGCTACTCCGATGTCGCATTCACCCTCAAGGCCTCCAAACACTGCCGACAACTCCTCGAAAAATACGGCTATGGCGACGTCCCGGACTTCCTGGATGAATGGAACATCTGCCACACCGCCAAGTCCCGCAGCACCGATATGGCCGCCGCAAAGTCTCTCGGCATGATGCTCACCATGCAGACGCAGTCCACCACCGCCATGCTCAACTTCTACGATGCCCGCATCGCCACCTCCCAATACGGCGGTCTCTTCAATCCCGACACCTGGGAACCTTACCTCGCATACTTCGCCTTCAAACTCTTCAACGACGCATTTGTCCTCAAAAACCAGGTCCAGTCCGAATCGGAAGACGAATCCGTCGTCCCCGTCTGCGCGGCTGCCAATGAAAAACGCAAGGTCCTCCTCGCCGCCAATATGAGCGACAAGCCCGTCGATCTTGAGTTCGAACTCCTCGGAGCAGACCCCGCAGACGCAGAGGTCATCATGACCAACTGCGAATACAAGAACACCCTCACCGGAAAACAAATCACGGGCAACACCTTCAAAATCCCCGCCTACACCTGCCTCGAACTGAGATTCTGATCCATCATGGCTGAACATCCCCTGCTTTCCCGCGTCCAGGCAGTCTTCCTGGATATGGACGGGACCATCTACCATGGCGGTACCCTCTACCCTACCACCATGCCCTTCCTGGACTTCCTGAAGTCCAGGAACATCCCCTACGCCTTCTGCTCCAACAATTCCTCCTATTCCAAGCAGGAATATGTCGCCAGGTTGCAAAAATACGGCATCCCCGCCAAGGTCGAAAACTTCTACACATCCACCGATTTCCTCGTCGATACCCTCCACGAAGAACATCCCGCCTGGAAACGCCTCTTCCTCCTCGGCGTCCCCGCCATGAAGGAAGAACTCCAAGCCTATGGATACGACATCGTTGACGACGCACCCGACGCCGTCATCGTTTCCTTTGACAAAACCCTCACCTACGACCGTCTCTGCCGCGCCTCCTGGCACCTCTACAATGGCATTCCCGGATTCTCGACGCATCCCGATGTCTTCTGCCCCACCGACCAGCCCACGCGGCTCGTCGATTGCGGAGCCATCTCCCGTTGCGTTGAACTGGCGGCTGGAGTCACTCTGCGCCAACTCGGCAAGCCCCACGCGGGATTCCTGCAACACGCCTCCGCGCGATTCGGCGTCAAACCCGAACACGCGCTGATGATCGGCGACCGCCTCGCCACCGACATCGCGGCAGGCGTCAATGCCGGAACTCTCACCTGCCACATCGTCGGCCCAGGTGCCGACCTCTCCAGCAAGGCCGATGTCACACCAGACTTCACTTGCAACAACCTCGGCGAACTTCAAACCCTCTGGATTTCATAACCATTCCCCCCACAGGAGAAACATCGAAATGAGAAAAAAGATTGCATTCATCGGCGCTGGCAGTTTCGGCTTTACACGAAACCTGGTTCGCGACATCTTGACGTTCGAGGCCTTCAAGGACGCCGAAATCGCCCTGATGGACATCAACAAAGAGCGCCTCAACTTCGCCAAAACCGCCGTGGAACACATCATCGAAGCAGGGAAATATCCCGCGAAACTGACGGTTACCATGGACCGCGCCGAGGCACTCAAAGGCGCGGATGGCGTGCTGATCACCATCCTCCAAGGCGGGGTCGACATCTTTGCGTCCGACATCGAAATCCCCGCAAAATACAAAGTCGATATCAATGTCGGCGACACTCGCGGTCCCTCTGGTATCTTCCGCTTCCTGCGCACCATTCCTCCGATGCTCGAAATCTGCGAAGACGTGCGCAAGTACTGTCCGAATGCGGTAGTGCTGAACTACACGAATCCGATGGCGATGCTGTGCCGCGCGATGCAGTCCAAATATCCCGAACTGAAAATCACGGGTCTTTGCCACTCCGTGCAAGGCACCGCTGCAATGCTCGCCGGATGGATTGGAGCAAAAATGGAAGATGTCAGTTACCGTTGCGCCGGTATCAACCACCAGGCATTCTACCTCGACTTCACCTGGAAGGGAAAGGACGCCTATCCCCTCATCCACAAGGCCATCACCACCAAAAAGGAAATCTACCAGGCAGAACTCGTTCGCAATGAAATGTACCTTGCCCTGAACTACTATGTCACCGAATCTTCCGGACATAACTCCGAATACAACGCCTGGTTCCGCAAACGCCCCGACCTCATCAAAAAATACTGCACCAAAAGCACAAACTGGAATCCCGGACTCCACGCCTACATCCTGAATACCTACCGCGAACGACAAAGCACCTGGAAAAAACTCACCCGCGAAGCACTCAAGAAACCAGTCGAACTCAAACGCGGGAACGAATACGCCTCCCGCATCTTCAATGCCGTCTTCGGCGACAACGAAGTCTTCGAGTTCAACGGCAATGTCCGCAACTTCGGACTCATCGACAACCTGCCCTACGGCTGCTGCGTCGAAGTCCCCGTCTTCGCCGCCAAAGACCGTCTCACTCCCGTTCACATCGGAATGCTCCCCCCGCAACTCGCACTCCTGAATAACATCTCCGCACGCTGTGAAGAACTCGCCGTCGACGGTGCCCTCACCGGAGACTCCAACCTCATCTACCACGCCTGCATCTTCGACCCACTTACCTCCGCCGTCCTCTCCCTCGACGAAATCCGCAACATGGTCAACGAAATGTTCGCCGCAAATAAGAAATACCTCACCTACTTCAAAACCATCAAAGTCAAACCATAACTTCCCCCTCCCTCCTCTATCCCGTTCCAGGCGTCGGCGCTCCTTCACAGTGCCGACGCCTTTCTTTTTTCTATTATCTTATCTCAGTTCATGAAAACAATTCCGGCGTCGGCGCTGCGAAGCAGCGACGACGCCGAGGAT
>JAFRLI010000230.1 GCA_017431255.1 Victivallales bacterium | reverse complement strand
GGCATTACATCGTCTTTTTTGATACCAATTTGACATCTTGTAAAGCCAGAGTATATTAGTAAGTGCAATCTCAAAAAGAAAAAAGGAGGTCACATGTCACGTTTGCCAAATTTCAATTACAAGAGTCCGTATTTCTACATGGTCACACTCAAACGGCGTAGAGAAAAATTGGATTTTTCCTCATTGTCCCCAGAAGGTCTGGTGAAAAGTCCTCTTACGAAATCTCTTGAGAGAACGATATTGGATTTTCACAAAACTTGGTATTGTGTGGAGCCCATTCATTATTTTATCGTCATGCCAGACCACATCCACTTGATTTTGAAGTTGTTGAATATAGCGAACTGTCTATCACTGCCCAAATTGGTACGTCAATTGATTAAAGCATTGGAACGAGCCTATAGTCAATGCTGCAATACACCGATTCAAGCCGTATTTGAGCAGGAATGGCACGACTGGATCGTCAAGAAAGAAGGGCAACTGAAAGCCTTTCAGCGATACATCAGAGAGAACCCCAGACGTGCCTGGTTGAGACTGCAAAACAGACCATATTTCACGCAACTGCAACCAATCCAGTTGTCAGGCAGAGAATGGCAAGCATATGGCAATGTCTCACTGTTGGAGTACCCCGTCATTGAGGCATTCCAATGCTCGAGACGTTGGGAAGAGAATGGAACCGATTGGAAACAAGCAATGATGAGAGCCTCGCGAATCGGACCGGGCGGTGTCGGAATCGGGACGTTCCTCAGTCCCTGTGAAAAGGCTTGTGGCAATGCCATCTATCAAGCTGGAGGCTCCTTCATTGTGCTTTCTCCAGAAGGTTTTTCCCCTAGATGGCACCCTACTCGTGCGAAAGAACAACTGTGTGCAGATGGCAGAATGCTATTCTTGTCCCTGTATCCTCCTTCTTCACAAAAACTGGACAATGCAACCCTCTACACGCGGTGCCACGAGATGGGGGACCTTGTAGTGAATACGTTACGCTGAATCCTTTTTGCGCCCTGCCCCTCTGGCCGCGCAGGGGTATTGGCCGCACGGAGCACCTGTAAAGGTTCTGCAGGCCGCGCTCCGCGCGGCCAGAAGGTACAGAGCTCCGCGCGGTCAGAGAAAAAGGGGAAATGCGTGTGGAAGGATTTGCAAAATGAGGAGGGGGTGAATACAGTAATACGCAGAGAGGAAAGGAGAAAAACCGAGAAGCACATAAGGGCGAACAGCATGCGCGTTGAAGACTTTGAGCAGGGTTGCGAGAGAGAGGTTGTGAATGACCAGGAGTTGCATTTTGTAGAAGTGAAGCGGGGCGGTCCGTTGTCCGTATACGGGTTGCCGTTCTGGGAGCAGGAAGAGGAGTTTTGCCGTCTGCCCGTGGGGGCATTGCCGCAGCAGAGCAAAGGGGTCCAGGGCCTGGCGTGGCACACCAGCGGCGTGAAAGTGCGTTTCCGCAGCGACACGCGCGCGCTGGCGGTGCGCGTCAAGTTGCGTGGACACTCGTACTATCCGCACATGCCGATGACCACCATTTCGGGGTTCGATTTGTACATGGGACAAGGATGCGCACAGCAGTTCGTCGGAGTGACGCGCACGCCTGAAAACACGCTTGCATACACCTATCCGCTGTTCAACTGGACAACCTCGGAGAGCCAGCCCTGTTACCCGAAATGGGATCCGTTGGACGCGAGCGGACTGCGGCAGTTCACGATGAACTTCCCGCTGTACAACGGCGTCGAAAAGGTGGAAGTGGGCTTCATGCCCGGGTCTCGTCTGGAGGTGCCTGCACCGTTCACGGTGCCAGATCCCATCCTGTTCTACGGCTCCTCCATCACGCAAGGCGCCTGCGCCTCGCGACCAGGAAATGCCTACTTCCAGATTCTGGGACGACGCCTTGACGCAAATGTCATCGGATACGGATTCGCTGGCAATTGCCGTGCCGAACCCGTCATGCTCGATGTCATCAACTCCATCCCCGCTCCCCTTGCCGCGTTCGTGTTCGACTACGACCACAACGCAAAAAACAGCGAATTCCTCCAGGAAACCCACCAGCCATTCTTCCGCGGTTTCCGCCAAAAACACCCCGATACTCCCGTCATCTTCATGTCAAAACCTGACACCGACCGCGCACCCGAAGATACCGAAAAACGACGCAACATCATTCTCAAAACCTTCCTCGACGCACGCGCCGAAGGCGACCAGAATGTCTATTTCGTGGACGGAAAACTCTTCATGGGAACCTATGATCGCGATGTCTCCACGATGGACGGCACCCACCCCACCGACATCGGGTTCCTCCACATGGCCGACGCTGTCGAGGACACGTTGCGCCTCGCGCTCGCGCGAAAGCGCGTATATCACAATTAATCGCACAATATGAATCGCACAAGGTAATTGCAAAACTCCTTTTTGAGTCCACAGAATACACAGAATACACAGAAGGCAATCCGCCGCTTCGCGGCGGATTGCACTTTGTATTCTGTTTCATATCAAGTGTTTAGCCGCGCGTTAGCGTGGATAAGCAGTTCTGTGTATTCTGTGTGTTCTGTGGACTCCCATAGGGTTTTGCAATTACCTCGCACAATAAAATTGCCGTTTTTTCGTTATTATTACGTGGTTTTGTTTAGGTAACCGTGACAAGGAACAAGATATGAGGCGAAAGAAGCAAAAGAGCGTGTTGCTGGCCTGCATGGCTGCCGGCCTGGCATGCCTGTTTGGCTGTCGTTCCGCAAAGGAATGGCGAAACCAGGCGGACGAACGTGCGGCAAAGAACATTTCATCCGCGCAGAAGGCGATGGGACTGCCGCAGGAGAAAATCCATGTGGAGACTCCTGCGGACACGTTGCGCCGCCGCCTGATGCTCGACCAGAATCTGTACCACTCCGCACCCGTCTCCGCAAGCATTCGAGACATGCCCAGCGACAAGGGACCTGGACGATTCGCCTGGAAGAATGAGGACCACCTTGGCGACGGCGAGGCCTACGAACCCCGCTGGGACACCACGAAAAATGTCAAGTTTTCCCTTGCTGACGCCATCATGGTCGCCGCAAAGAACTCCCGCGAGTTCCAGGCGCAGAAGGACAATCTCTTCCAGAGTGCATTGGCACTGGATTTGGAAAACCACGAGTTCCAGACCATCTTCCGGGGCACCATCAACGAACGCCTCACCAGTTCCTCCAACGGCGAAAGCCGTACCGAAGGCATCACCGCCACCACCCTCGGCGGCATCTCGCGCACCTTCAAGAACGGTGCCGCCCTCACCGCCAGCATCAGCGCGGACATCGTCAAAATGCTCAGCCATCAGCACGGTTCCAGTTGGGGACCGATGGCGGACGCCTCCATCAGCATTCCCCTCATGCGCGGCAGCGGCGAGTTCGTCACCCTGGAACCTCTCAAGCAGGCGGAACGGAACCTCGTCTACCAGTTGCGCAGTTTCGAGCAATACAAGCGCTCTTTCGTGGTCAACATCACCTCCTCCTACCTGAGCGTGCTGCAATCAGCGCAGACCGTGAAGAACCAGGAGGAAAACTACAAGCGCGTCGTCACCTCGACGCGACGTTCCCGCCGCATGGCAGACGCGGGACGCATGGCAGAATACCAGTTCGACCAGGCATTGCAGAACGAACTTTCCGCGCAGGACAGCATGGTCCGCGCGCAGCAGTCCTACCAGAACAGCCTGGACAGTTTCAAGGTGCTGCTGGGACTCCCGCCAGACGCGCTGGTCGAACCGGACCCGGCAGAACTCACACGCCTGCAGGAGGCAGGGAAAACCATCGGCGGCTCGGGAGACATCACCGACTACACCAAGGGCAACGTCCCCTCTGCGGACGACCCTGTCGAACTCCCGAAACAATCGAATGAAAATCGCGGCCCCTATGAAATCCCGGAAGAGAAGGCCATCCGCATCGCGCTGGAACAGCGTCCCGATTTGCAGACCCTGCGCGACCGCATCGGGGACGCGAAGCGGCGCGTGCTCATCGCACGAGACAACCTGCGGGCGGAAGTCACCATCGGGGCAAGCGTCAGCATGGGCGAAGGGCGTTCGCTGTCGCAAGCGGGCGAGCCGCACGGGAAACTGCGTCCAAGGGACAGTTTCCTGTCGTCGCCGCTGACCGTCAATCTGCCATGGGAGCGCACGATGGAGCGCAATGCCTACCGCAACAGCATCCTTGCGTTGGAACAGGCGGTACGCAACTTCCAGAACGGGGAAGACGAAATCAAGCAGAACATCCGCAACCGTTTGCGGACGCTGGCGCAGAACCGCTCCTCGGTGGTCATCCAGCGGGAAGCCGTCGAGTTGGCAAGTCGTCGTGTCGATTCGACGACGATGCTGCTGGAGGCCGGTCGTGTGGAGATGCGTGATGTTCTGGAAGCGCAGAATGCATTGCTTTCCGCGCAGAATTCTCTGATATCGGTTTTGGTGAACTACCGCATGAGTGAACTTTCGCTCCAACGCGATTTGGGGACGTTGCAGGTTTCGGTGGACGGGATTTGGTCAGAAACGGACATTTCAAAATAGGAAGGCTTGCGTTATGAATCGAAAAGTGTTTTTGGTTTTGTTGTTGCTGGTACTGATTGGCGGTGGCTGGTGGTTCTATCGTTCTCGGAGCGCGAAGAAGGATACGGTGTCTGGAGGGCAGGTGTTTGCGAAGGTCCGCGAGGGTTCGTTGGTCATCAATCTGACGGAAGCGGGAAGCATCAAGCCGGCGGAGCAAATCAACATCAAGAGCAACGTGGAAGGCCGCAACTCCATCATCTACCTGGTGCCCGAAGGACAACGCGTGCAAAAGGGAGATCTCCTGGTCGAATTGGATTCCTCAACGCACAAGGACAACCTGGTCAACCAGGAAATCACGGTGCAGAACGCGCAGGCGTCGCATGTCCAGGCGCAGGAAAACCTGGAAGTGGTTCGCAACCAGGCCAAGGCAGATGTCGACAAGGCGGAATTGACCTTGCGCTTCGCCAAGGAAGACCTGGTGAAATACAAGGAAGGCGAATATCCCAAGAACCTCAATGAACTCGAATCCAATGTCACACTCGCAACCGAGGAACTCCAGCGCGCCAAGGACAAACTCGTCTGGTCCAAGAAACTCTTTGACCAAAAATACCTCTCCGAAACCGAATACCGCTCGGACGCGCTCTCCGAACGCCGTTGCGAACTGAGCCTCGCGACCGCGCGCGGCAATCTTGCGTTGCTGAAGAACTACACCTACAAGCGCCAGGTCGCGCAGTTGGAAAGCGATGTCTCGCAGGCCGAAATGGCACTGGAACGCACACGCCGCAGCGCCCGCGCAAATGTCGTCCAGGCCGAGGCGACCCTGCGCGCCAGGGAACTGGAACTCAACCGACAGAACAGCAAACTCGCGAAAATCAAGGACCAAATCGAAAAAGCCACCATCACCGCGCCCGCTGATGGCCTGGTCATCTATGCCACGAGCAACCGCGGACCGTTCCGCGGCAACACCGAACCCCTCCAGGAAGGCCAGGAAGTCTACGAACGGCAGGACCTCATCGCCCTCCCCACCGCAGATACCTTCATCGCCGAAATCAAGGTCCACGAAACCAACCTCAAAAAAATCTATATCGGACTCCCCGTGCGCATCCGCGTCGATGCGCTGCCAGGCCAGATTTTCACCGGGAAAATCCAGAAAATTGCCCCGTTGCCCGATGCACAGAGCACGTTCATGAATCCCGATTTGAAACTGTACAACACCGTGGTGAGCGTCGAAGGCGGTGCAGGAGTCCTGAAGTCCGGCATGACTTGCGAAGCGGAAATCATCGTGGAGCAATATGAGAAGGCCATGTACGTTCCCGTGCAGTGCGTGGTGCAGGTGAGCGGGCAGCCCGTCGCGTATGTTCGTACCGCAAACGGCGTGGAGCGCCGCGAAGTGGAAATCGGGCTGGACAACAACCGCAGGGTGCGCATCATCAGCGGCCTCAAGGTCGGGGAAGAGGTGCTCATCACCCCGCCGCTGGACACCTCTGTTTCCGTTCGTGCCAACGAGAAGATGATTGATGTCAAGATTCCTACCCGTTCACAGTCAGAAGCCGCAGAGAACGCCAAGCAGGACGAGGCGCGCCGCCGTGGCAACAACAATGCCCAGGAAGGTGCGCAGGGCGAGGAACAGCAGCGCCAGCGTCCGCAGATGGATCCCGAACGCATGAAGCAGTTCCAGGAGCGTCTGGAGAAGATGTCTCCCGAGGAACGCGAGGCGTTCATGAAGCGAATGCAGGAACGCCGCCAGCGCCGCAATCAAAATGGCGAAGGCGGCCAGCGCCGCAATCAGAATGGCGAAGGCGGACAGCGCGAAGGCGGTCAGCGCCGCAACCAGAATGGCGAAGGCGGCCAACGTCCGCAGCGTCCACAAGAATAGAAGGTGGCCGCGTATGGACGAAAACGAGAAGTTTGACAAGTACGCCGTCCGTTTCGAGGACCTCTACAAAATCTACCGCATGGGCGGCAACGAAGTACGTGCGTTGGATGGCGTGAGCGCAAAGTTCGAGAAGGGGAGTTTCTGGGCGATCATGGGACCGTCTGGCTCCGGGAAATCGACGATGCTGAACATCCTGGGATGCCTGGACCGTCCGACCTCGGGACAGTATTACCTGAACGGGCACGATGTCAGCCAGATGCCGGATGACGACCTGAGCGACATCCGCCTGAAATACCTGGGATTCATCTTCCAGAGTTTCAACCTGATTCCGCAGTTGTCCGTCGAGGAGAACATAGCCTTGCCGCTGTACTACCTCGGATGGCCGTTGCAGAAGCGCATGGAGCGCGCGCGGGAACTGGGCGGCATGGTGGGACTGAACAAACGTCTTTCGCACCGCCCCTCCGAGTTGTCGGGCGGCCAGCAACAGCGCGTCGCCATCGCACGCGCACTCGCCAACGACCCCGTGTTCCTGCTGGCAGATGAACCGACAGGAAACCTCGACACCGCAACCTCCATCGAAATCATCGAACTGCTGAAAAAACTCAATCGCGACGGGAAAACCATCATTATGGTCACCCATGAACCCGACATCGCCGCACACGCAAACTCACGCCTCGTCATGCGTGACGGCAAAATCCAGAAAATCGAGGGAGGTGCCCTATGAAGATGTTCTCCCCCGCACGCTTTTTGCAGGATGTGGAACTCGGCATCAAAAACCTGATGCTCCATAAGTTGCGTTCGATGCTGACGATGCTCGGCATGGTCTTCGGCGTTGGCTCCGTCATCGCCATGCTGGCAGTCGGCGAAGGCGCCTCGGAAAAGACGCTGGAGCAGTTGCGCAAACTCGGCAGCCGCAACATCATCGTGACGGCGCAGAAACCCGCCGAAGAACAAAACAGCGCAAACTCCCGCATTCGCTTGTCCGTGTACGGCTTGCTGTACCAGGACGTGGAACGCATCGAAGACACGATTCCGACCGTGTCCCGCATGGTGCCCGTCAAATCCATGGAAAAACCAGGGCGGTTTGGCTCGCGTGCGCTGGACATGCGCATCGTCGGCACAAACGAGCATTGGTTTGATTTGGTGCGGCGCGATGTGGTCGCAGGACGCACGCTGGAGGCCGCGGACATCGTCAACCACCGTTCCGTGGTGGTTCTGACCGAAACGGGCGCGCGACGCCTCCTCGCGACGCAGGCAGCCGTCGGCGAAAGTCTCCATTTGGGTTCGAACTACTACGAAATCATCGGCATCGTCAAGAGCGAGGACGCCTCGGAAGGAGCCTCCCAGACCCCCGACCAGCAGACCGACGCCTACATCCCCATCACCACCGCACGCGAACAGGTCGGCGACTTCTTCGTGCAAAGCAAGTCTGGCACGATGATTCGCGAACTGGTGGAACTGCACCAGTTGCTCATTGAGGTGGACTCGGAGGAGCACGTCGAAGCCACGGCGGCCGCAGTCGAACGCATGCTGGGAATCTTCCATAAGAAGAAGGACTATGGCATGAGCGTGCCGTTGACGCTGCTGCGCCAGACGGAGGAGACCAAGCGCACGTTCAATATCGTGCTGGGCGCCATCGCCGGGATTTCGCTGCTGGTCGGCGGCATCGGTATTATGAACATCATGCTGGCAAGCGTCACCGAACGCACGCGCGAAATCGGGATTCGACGCGCCATCGGGGCGCGCCGCAGCCAAATCGTGTCGCAGTTCCTGATTGAAACCGTGGTGCTTTCGTTTACGGGCGGCCTCATCGGAATCGGTCTGGGACTGTTGATTCCGTGGGTCATCACGCTTGCTTCCAATATGCCGACCATCGTCAGCGCCAGCAGCCTGCTGTTGTCGCTGGGCATCTCCGTGTCTGTCGGTGTCATTTTCGGGATTTATCCCGCGTTCCGTGCGGCGAAACTCGACCCCATCATCGCGCTTCGCCACGAATAACCAAAGGAGAAAATTAGGATGAAACGAATCTTGCTGAATACCTGCCTCGCCAGTTTGATGTGCTGCGCTGCAGAAATCTCCCTGGGCAAACTGGAATGGAGCAATGTCGGTCAACGGGAGGAAATGGAAAATGGACGCCCCGTAATGGTGTTCGACGTGGCGAAGACCGCCAAGGGCCAGAAGGATCGTGCACAGGCCGCCCTGGATGTCGACAAGTTGCGCGGACGCATCGTCCAGTTTTCCATTCGCGCGCGCGGGGAGAATGTCTCCCAGCCCCTGCACAAGTGGAATGGCGTGAAGTTCATGGTGATGTGTGTCTCAAAGGAAGGCGGTGTCTCCTGGCCCGCCGCCGGTTTCCCACGCGGCACTTTCGACTGGATGGAAAACAGCTTCTTCTTCGAAATGTCCGAAAACATCGCACAGGCTTTCCTTATGATTGGCCTGGAAGAATCCACCGGAAAAGTGGTCTTCGACCTCAATTCCCTCAAATGCAACGAAATGACATTCCCCGATGACGATTACCAGGCTACCTACTCGGAAAACGTCCGCAATACCCCGCCGCTCCGTGGCGTCATGTCCCCGAATCCCCTCAATTTGAACCAATACGACCTGCTCACCCTCAAGCAGTGGAACGTCAATCTCGTCCGTTTCCAAATCTGCCGCCATTGGGGACAAATCGGGACCGACAAGGACCTGAAAGAGTATAACCAGTGGTTCGACCAGTGCCTCGACAATCTCGCAAAACTCTGTCCCGACGCGCACCGGCTCGGCATCCGATTCGTCATCGACCTTCACTGGCCACCAGGCGGACGTACCGATACCAACGAATTCCGAATGTTCTATGAAAAAGAGTACTTCGACGCATTCGTGAACTGCTGGCGAAAAATCGCCACCCGATTCAAAGGCAATCCCGCCATCTGGGGATATGACCTCATCAACGAACCCATCCAGAACAACTGGCAAAGCCCCCGCGGATACTGGGAAGTCCAGGAACTCACCGCAAAAGCCGTCCGCGAAATCGATCCCGATACCCCCATCATCATCGAATCCAACCAGTCCGACAGCCCCTACACCTTCCTCTATCTCCCGACCCTCAAGATGAATAACGTCATCTACCAGGTCCATATGTACGTCCCCGGACAATTCACCCACCAGGGCGTCCACGACAATCCCATCGGCATCAAATACCCCGGCAAAATCGGCGGAAAAATGTACGACAAAGAAGAACTCCGCAAAGCCTTCAAGCACGTACTCGCCTTCCAGAAAAAACACAACTGCCGCATCTACGTCGGCGAGTTCTCCGCCGCCATCTGGGCCCCAGGCGCCGAAAAATACCTCGAAGACTGCATCAGCATCTTCGAAGAATACGGCTGGGACTGGACCTACCACGCCTTCCGCGAAGCTACCGTCTGGAGCCTCGAACACGAAGGTACCCCCAAACACCGACGACTCTCCCTCGATAACCCACGACTCCAAACCCTCAAAAAAGGATGGGCTCATAACAAATAACCCCTTCCAGGAATCGCCGCTGCTTCGCAACGCCGATTCCACCTCTTTTCTTGCAGGGGACGGAAGGAAGAAGCTTTCTTGCGGG
>JAFRLI010000229.1 GCA_017431255.1 Victivallales bacterium | reverse complement strand
GGGAGGAGGGGCTTGACGTCCACGAGGCGTCCGTTCTGTTCGGTGCGGATGACGAGGTCGGAATCCGTCTGTCCGAGGTGGATGCCGCCCTTGGTTCCGAGGAAGTCGATGGTGTTGGAAGGTTCCGCATTGGCAGCCCAGGCGACCTCGAAGGACATGGTGGCATAGTTTTCGAAGCGGACGAAACCGGAAGTGAAGTCATCGACATCGAAGGTGCCGTTGTAGTTGGGTGGGCCGGCCCACATGGAGACGTATTTGTAGTCGCGCATGGGGGCACCGAATTTGGAGTATGTTCGTGCGGAGACGCGCGTGGGGTTCCAGTAGTTGGTGGCCCATAGTGCGAGGTCGAAGGAGTGTACTGCGATGTCAATGAGGGCACCGCCGCCGGACTGTTCCTTTGTGGTGAACCAACCGCCCATTCCGGGGATGCCGCGGCGGCGAATCTGGCGAATGTCAATTTGGTAGATTTCGCCGAGGCGTCCCTGGCTGATTTCTTCGCGGACGAGTTGCGCGAGGTTTTCCTGGCGTCGGACCATTCCCATCTGGAGGAGTTTCCCGGCCTTGTCGCGCGCGGCGCAGATGTCCATGCCCAGTTGCGCGTTCAGGGCCATGGGCTTTTCAAGCATGACGTGCTTGCCGGCGGCAAATGCGTCGATGGCGACGGGTGCGTGGAGGTAGTTGGGGAGGCAGATGTCGACGGCGTCGATTTCGGGGTTTGCGAGCATCTCGTGGTAGTCGAGGCAGGTCTTGGGGACGTTGAACTGCGCGGCTTTTTCGGCGAGGCGTTCGGGGAGGATGTCACAGATTTCGATGATGTTGGCGTCGGCGACTTCCTTATAGGAATTGAGGTGGCGTGTGCCGATGTTGCCGGCTCCAATGACTCCGATGTTGACTTTGTTTCCCATGATGGTTCCTTTGGGTTGGGTTGGAAGACTATAGTTCGGAAAGTTTCTTGCAGGTGTTGATGATATGCTCGCAGGAGACATCATGATGGGCGGGCGAGACCTCGATCTGGACGGCGGCAAGGCGCGGCGCCTTGCGGAGGAGGAAGGCGACGTGCGCCCAGTCGATGTTTCCGTCGAATGGCGGATTGTGTTCATCGCGTGAACCATGATTGTCGTGGAGATGGCAGTTTACGATGTAGGGGAGCATTTTTTCGAGGGTCTTGGTTTCCCATTTGACATCGTGGTAGCCTGCCTTGTTCCAGTCGCGAGTGACGCAGGAGTTTTCCGGGTCGAGCATGCCCTTCGCGGTGAGGTTGGCGTGCCCGGAGTCGTAACAGAATCCAAGTGCGTCGGTAGGGAGCTGGCGTTTGATTTCGAGGAGTTGGTCGACGTAGTTGGTGGGACGCCAGATGTTCTCGATGCAGACGATGATGCCAAGTTCCTCGGCAAGGGGGAGAATCTGCCGGAGGACTTTGACCGCATGCTCCAGATATTCCTCGACGGGATGGACCTCCGGAGGAACATTTGCGCTGCAGATGTGCACGGTGATGGTTTTGACGCCGCAGAGCGCGGTCAATTCCAGGACGTGCCGGAGGTTTGCGACGAGAACGCGCTGGTATTCTGGCTCAAGGCAGCCGGGATCCCAGAGATGGCCGTAGGGCGCATGCGCGTCGACGAAGTCCAGCCCCATGTCTGCGAGGTCCTTCTTGTAGATGTCGAGTTTGTTGATATCCTGCAGAAAGGCCCTGACAATGGATTCGGTGAGGACGATGTGCTGCATGCCGTTGAAAGCGGCTTCGCGGAAGAGGAACCGGCGTGCGCGCGAGTCGGGGAAGATTCCTTCGCCGGTGCCGAAGGTGAGCGGTGCGTTGAATAAGGTATCCATTGCGTGATTCAGGAGTTAGGGTGGGAGGATTTGGTCGAGGAGGAGACGCACGATGTCCCGTGATGTGATGTGGGAGGCTTCTGCTTCGAAGTTGGTCTGGATGCGGTGCGGGAGCGCGAGGAGTGCGGCGCGTTTGACATCGCGAGGGGCGACGTAGTCGCGTCCGTCCAGCAGCGCGAATGCGCGGGAGGCGCGGTGGATTGCCAGGCTGGCGCGTGGAGAGGCTCCGACCTCGATGAACGAGCGTTCCTTGGGCAAGTGCGCTTCCTGCTGGCGCAGGGAGAGGGCGTTTTCGTGGCCGGGGCGCGTCGCTTCCACGATGTCGAGGAGATATTCCACGATAGACGGTTCGATGTGGACGTGGGCGGCCTCGTCGCGGGCGGCCTTGAGGTCGTCCAAGGAGACGGGTGCCGGGGCAACAGTGGCGGTTTCGATCCCATGACGTTCAAGGATTTGGCGTTCCTGCTCACGGGAGGGATATTCGAGGAGGAGTTGGAGGAGGAAACGGTCTTTTTCCGCTTCGGGAAGGGGATAGGTTCCTGAATGTTCGATGGGGTTTTGCGTGGCGATGACGAGGAAGGGGTCGGGGAGCGGGAAGGAGCGTCCGTCAATGGTGACCTGTCGTTCCTGCATGGCTTCCAGAAGCGCGCTTTGGACTTTGGCGGGGGCGCGGTTGACCTCGTCCGCCAGGACGATGTTGGCGTGGATGGGACCGGGTTTCACCTCGAAGGAGTGGGTCTCCTGGCGGTAGACGGAGGCACCTGTGATGTCACTGGGGAGCAAATCCGGCGTGAACTGCACGCGCGAGAAGGTTCCCCCGATGGCGCTGGCGAGCGTCTTCGCGGCAAGCGTCTTCGCAAGGCCCGGCAATCCTTCCAGCAGGACGTGCCCGCCTGAAAGCAGACCGACCAGCATTCCGTCCACTGCTTCGGTTTGACCGATGAGCGTGGCTGCGATGTGTGAGCGAATCGCGGAGATGCATTGGAAGGCGTCCATGCGGTTTCCTCAGTAGGCGGGTCTCCAGGCGGGGAGGGTGAGGTTGGCGCCCTTGGAGATGGGCTGGAAGGTGGATTGCCAACTGTCGATGATGTAGAGGTCGCTGCTGCCGTCGCGTGGGGATTTGCGGGTGCAGACGATGTGCCGTCCATCCGGTGCCCATGAGGGGGTTTCCCAGTTGCCGGCGGCGTGTGTGATGACCGTGATCTGGTGGGAGGCGTCCGCCATGTCAATGACGGCGATGACGTATTGCCCTTCGTGCTTCATGCTGAAGCAGAGTTTGTTGCTGACCTCGGACCACTCGGGGGAAACCGCCTCGCGGTAGCCCGGTGTCAGGCGGATGGACTTCGCGTTGGGCTTGGCGTCGGAGAGGTAGAGTTGGGGAACACCGAGGCGGTCCGATACGTAGACCAGCTGCTTGCCGTCAGGTGACCAGCAGGGAGAGGATTCGACGTTCTTGTCGCGGGTGATGCGGGTACGTTCGCCGGTGCGGAAATCAGTGACATAGATGTCGACCTGGTTGTCCATGCTAAGGGGGAGTGCGAGGAGTGCGCCGTCACGGGAGAGACCGGCACTGGCGTTGAGACCGCTTTCCTTGGAGACGATGCGCTGGCGACCGTTCGCGAGGTCGGAGAGAATGACGGCGAGTGCGTTGTTCTTGGCGAGAGTGTAGACCATCGCGTTTTTGTGTCCGAAGGAGGGCTCGGTGCTGATGGCGTTATTGAAGGTGACGCGTTCCTGCCCAGAACCGTCCAGGTAGCAGGAGAAGATTTCCTTGAGGTTGTTTTCGCCTGTAACGACGTAGTAGATTTTCTGGGAGCAGAGGGCCTGCACATCGAAGAGTCGGCGCAGGATGCCGTCCACTGCGTCAAATGCGGCAGAATCGCCTTTGCCGGCGACCTGGAAGGTGTCATTGCCGGCGGTGACATCCAAGGTGAGGCTGCCTGCCTCCAATTTTGCGGAGACGCGCACCTGCGCGGACTTTGCCGGGGCACCGGAGACCAGAGTGAACCAGCCGCAGCGCTGCAGGACATCCTCCAGTTTGCGGCGGGAGGCCTCGTCCCCCTGGAAGGCAACCAGTCCTGCCGTGGGATTGCTGGAAAGGTTCTTGGTGACCGTGGTGGATTGCGAGACTTCCTGCGCGGTCGTGCAGAGTCCGAGGAAGAGAGTGGCGGCTAAAATGGGGAGTGTTCGCATAGGTGTTCACCTCAGTATTCAAAGAGCGGGGTGGAGAAGTAGCGGTCGTAGGAATCGGGCAGGACAGTCAGGACAGTGCAGCCTGGACCGAGTTCCCGTGCGAGGCGGAGGGCGCAGGCAACGTTGGTTCCGCTGGAAATGCCGGCGGGAAGCGCCTCCAGCAACGCGAGGTTGCGTGCCGTGGTGAGGGCCTCGTGGTCGGTGACGATGTAGTTGCCGTTGAGGATTTCGCGGTTGAGGTTCTTGGGGATGAATCCGTCTCCGATTCCTTGCTGGAGGTGGGAGCCGATGGCACCGCCCGCCAAGATGGCCGCGTTTTCTGGTTCTGCGGCGACAATGCGGAGATCGGGGAAGACTTTGCGAAGTGCGCTGCCAATGCCCGAAATGGTGCCGCCCGTGCCGAAACCCGCACAGAACGCATCGACCTTGCGCCCTTCGAGTTGACGAATGATTTCCTGCGCGGTCTTTTCGTAGTGGACGGCGGGATTGCTGGGGTTTTCGAACTGCTGGGGAACGAACCCGCCTGGGATGGAATCGCGCAGTTCAAAGGCCTTTTCGAGGCAACGGTCCATGCAGTCGCCGATGTTGCCGTGGTCTTCCACAAGCACGATTTCGGCACCATAGAGACGCATGAGTTTGTGGCGTTCTTCGCTCACGGAATCCGGCATCACGATGATGCAGCGGTATCCCTTCTGGTTGCAGACAAGTGCCAGGCCAATGCCCTGGTTTCCGCTCGTGGGCTCAATCACCACGGAGCCAGGACGCAACTGTCCAGACGCTTCCGCCGCTTCTACCATGTTCAGCGCGGTGCGCGTCTTAATGCTTCCGCCGACATTCAACCCCTCCACCTTCACCAGCACCGAACCCATCGTGGCGTTCGTCATCCGCTGCAACTCCACCAGCGGCGTGTTCCCCACCGCGGACAAAATCGTCTTCAAAATCCCTGACATCGCTTCCTCAATCTCAAAAAAACTGCTTCCTGCTTCGTTACGCATGCACGCTTGCGCGTACACAAAAAAACTAATTCTCTAATATACTCCCCCTCATTTTTTTAGCAAGGTACTCTAGCAAAAATTGTGTGTTCTTGTATGGATTCATGGGAATGCCTCACAATCATACGGCGGGGCAGGGTGACTGCCCACCTCCTTTGTCGCATCCCCAAAATGGGAAAATGCCGGAATGTAAAGGACGGGAAGCCGACGACTCCCTCTCCTCTCGTCATCACTCAGCACATTATTATCAATCGATGAAGCATTATTTTTCAATAGCACTCTGTTTTTTTTCCTTTTTGCGATTTGCAAAGAAAAAGAAACAGGATACATTAAATTAGCAAATCATCTCAAACGTAAGGAGATTTTTCCTCATGGCTAGACTTGAATACGACTGCGAAGGCGAACGCAATACCTTTGAAATTAAAGAAAAATGCACTCTGCTTGGACGCGGTACCGAAACCGACCTTCAGTTCCTCAAAGATACCGAACTTTCCCGGAAACACTGCTCCATTTTGATGCTCGACACTGCCAATTTCCTTCTTCGTGACGACGCTTCGACCAACGGAACATTCCTCAACGACCAGGCAATCGAACCCAGCACTCCCATCCCATTGCAAGACGGCGACGAAATCCACATCGGCAACACCTACCTCACATTCCACAAGTAATTTCCCCGCGCGAACTTTCCCCACATCCCCATTTCCACATCCCCAAACCTTTGTTTTGACGCTGAACGGACCATGCGATGTCGCTTGGTCCGTTTGCATTTTTAGGGCAATCTCAGTATCCTCTTTGTTTACCACAAGATTCTCAAAAATCACACCAGAATACCCCAAAGTTCTTTGCTTCGTGCGCTTTGTTTTTTTCGCGCGTGCGTTTTGGTTTGTTTCGCGCGTGCGTTACATTCCACAAGTAATTTCCCCGCGCGAACTTTCCCCACATCCCCATTTCCACATCCCCAAACCTTTGTTTTGACGCTGAACGGACCATGCGATGTCGC
>JAFRLI010000228.1 GCA_017431255.1 Victivallales bacterium | reverse complement strand
CTAGGGCATCTAGGGCATCTAGGGCATCTAGGGCATCTAGGGCATCTAGGGCATCCAGGGCATCCAGGGCATCTAGGGCATCCAGGGCATCTAGGGCATCTAGGGCATCTAGCCCCTCTAGCACATCTAGCCTCTCTAGAAGAAAAAGGGAAAATAAGAGCGAGAAAATATAGAAAAGTCCATTTTGCGGGATATATTATATTGTGGTTGTATGTATAATCATCCTGAACCAAGCAGAAAACGACAATGACGAAAGAGGAATTACAACAGAAAGTGCAAGAGGCCGCAGGGCGTCTGGAGCATTTGAGGGGGTATCTTTGACGTTCCGGCGAAACTGGAACGTCTGGATTTGCTCGAAGCGCAAATGGGCCGGAACGACTTCTGGGACAAGAAGGAGCGTGCCCAGGAGGTTGTCGCCGAGGTTGCCAAAATCAAGAATCTGCTGGAGCCGTTCCGCAAGGTAACGTCGCAGTTCGAAGATTTGCAGGCACTGCTGGAACTTGCAGAAGCAGAAGGTGACGACAGTCCCCTTTTCGCGGAAGCAGACACACCGTCCGTGGAACTTGCACAAGGACTCGAAAACCTGGAGTTTCTTTGCTTCCTGTCAGGTGAGATGGACCATAACAACGCCATCGTCACCATCCGCGCAGGTGCAGGAGGCACCGAGGCCTGCGACTGGTGCAACATGCTCTTCCGCATGTACACCCATTGGGTCGAACAGCACGGATTCTCCTGCAACATCGAAGACATCCAGCCTGGCGACGAGGCAGGACTCAAGTCCGTCGTCTTCATGGTCAACGGCGAATTCGCCTATGGCCATCTCAAGGCAGAAAAAGGCGTTCACCGACTCGTCCGCATCTCCCCCTTTGACGCGAACAAGCGCCGCCACACCTCCTTCGCGTCCGTTGACGTTCTTCCCGAAATCAATGACGACATCCAGGTCGACATCAACGAAGCCGACCTGAAAATCGACACGTTCCGCGCCTCGGGTGCAGGCGGCCAGCACATCAACCGCACCGATTCCGCCGTGCGTGTCACGCACCTTCCGACCGGCATTGTCGTGGTCTGCCAGAGCGAACGCAGCCAGCACAAGAACAAGGCGCACTGCATGAGTATCCTCAAGGCGAAACTGTACGATTTGGAAGACCAGAAGCGCCGCGCCAATGTCGCCGCCGAAGCCGCCGCCAAAGGCGACAATGCCTTCGGAAACCAGATTCGTTCCTACGTCTTGCAGCCATATCAACTCGTCAAAGACCTCCGCACCTCCGAGGAGACCAGCAATGTCCAGGCCGTACTAGACGGCGACATCGACCGTTTCATCATCGCCTGGCTCAAGGCAGGACAGCCCACCAGCCGCATTTCCGGCAACGACGAAGGTTAATCGATAACACATACCACATCTAAAAGACAAGGAGCACCCCACGATGACATGCTGCCACAAAAAAGAACTTCTTAAAAAAGCGGCCGACACGGTACGCCTCCTCTGCGCGGACGCTGTCCAGAAAGCGGGTTCCGGCCATCCTGGTATGCCCATGGGCACCGCTGACTATGCATTCACGCTTTGGAACGAATATCTCCGCTTCAATCCCGATGACCCCACCTGGATGGGACGCGACCGCTTCGTACTCTCCGCAGGCCACGGCTCCACCCTGCTCTACTCCCTCCTGCACCTTTTCGGCGGCGATGTCACAATGGATGACCTCAAGACCTTCCGCCAACTCGGCAGCAAATGCCCGGGCCATCCAGAGTACGGGCACACCAAAGGCGTCGAAGTCACCACGGGTCCGCTGGCGTCGGGCCTGGCGACCGCCGTCGGCATGGCAATCGGTCTGAAGCATTTCCAGGAACGCACCGGCGTTTGCAAATGCCTGTTTGACCAGCGAGTCTACGTCATCTCCGGCGATGGCTGCATCATGGAAGGCACCTCCCACGAAGCCTGCGCCCTCGCCGGACACCTCGGCCTGGACAACCTCGTCCTATTCTACGACGACAACGGAATCACCATTGAAGGACATACCGACCTCGCCTTCTCCGAAAACGTCGGCGAACGCTTCCAGGCATACGGATGGAACGTACTCCGCATCAATGGCCAGGACACTCGACAGATTCGCGGCGCACTCGACTTCGCGCGCGTCGGCAACGGCAAACCCACCATCATCATCGGGAAAACCACCATCGGCTACGGTGCCCCCAAACTGGCGGGTACCCCAGACTGCCACGGTGCTCCCCTCGGCCCCGAGGAACTTGCCGCCACCAAAGAGGCACTCGGTTTCGACCCAGCCGAAAGCTTCGTCGTTCCCGACGAGGTCCGCGCCCTCTGCGAAGAATCCATCGCCGCCAAACGCGAGCAGGCAAAGAAATGGGACGAGCGTTTTGCAAAGTTCCGCGAGGAGAAGTGGGATGCTGAAAAGCAGGCCGTGTTCGAGAGCCTCGTGAACCCGCAGATTCCCGATGACCTGGAGCAGGAACTGCTCGCCGCACAATCCTCCAAGAATGTCGCCAGCCGCGCCTCCAGCGGCACCACGATGCAACGCGTCGCCGCCCTGTTGCCATTCTTCATCGGCGGTTCCGCCGACCTTGCCCCCAGCAATAAGACCTACCTCAAGGGATTCGGGGACTTCAGCGCCACCGACCGGACGGGACGCAACTTCCACTTCGGCATCCGCGAACTCGGCATGGGCCTCATCTGCAACGGCCTCGCACTCACGGGATTCCTCCCCTTCAGCGCTACTTTCATGGTCTTCTCCGACTACATGAAGCCCGCCATCCGACTCGCCGCCATCATGAAACTCCACGAAATCTATGTCTTCACGCACGACTCCTTCTTCGTCGGCGAAGACGGTCCCACCCACGAACCCGTCGAACAACTCGCCATGCTGCGCACGATTCCCGGCGTGACCGTGATCCGCCCCGCTGAGGCGAACGAAACCGCACTGGCCTGGGCGGCCGCCATCCGCGCAAAAGGCCCCGTGGTGCTGAGCCTGACACGGCAGGACCTGCGCAACCTTCCGGCGGACGTCGTCGCCAAAATGGATGTCTCGCGCGGCGCGTATGTGGTCAGCGAGGACGAAGGCTTCGAAGCGATTCTGATTGCTTCCGGTTCGGAACTGCAGACAGTTGTGGACGCAGCGGAGATTCTGCGTGAGAAAGGGCGCAAGGTCCGCGTGGTGTCGATGCCGAGCCAGGAGTTGTTCCTGGCGCAAGACGAGACCTATCGCGAGTCCGTACTGCCATCTGGCTGCAAGAAACGCGTCAGCGTTGAAGCCGGCAGCACGTTCGGCTGGGAACGCTTCACGGGCAGCGATGGTCTGGCAATCGGTCTGGACCATTTCGGCGATTCCGCACCGTACAAAGTCCTCGCGGAGAAGTACGGTTTCACGGGCGCGGCACTTGCAGAGAAGATTGAGGCCTACCTCGGATAGTCGCGGGCAGGAGGAATCCACCGTGAAAGACAGCTACAGCACATATCTGCCACCCGTCCTGCATTTTGGACGCGGCACACGCTCCCTCGCGGCAGACGAGGCAGACCGCCTCGCCCCTGAGGGCGCGCGCATCTTCCTCGTCACCTCCCAAAGCGTCCGCAAACAGGAACTGGGCGAGGACTTCGTCAAATCCCTCGGCAAGCGCGTCGTCGGCGAACTCATCGGCATTCCGCACGACCCGCCTCTGGAATGTGTGGATGACATTCGCAAGAAGGCAAGACAAGCCAAGGCCAACCTCCTGCTCGCCATCGGTGGCGGCAGCGTGATGGACGCCACCAAAACGGCGGCCTTCCTCGCCCAGCAGGACGAACCGACCGCCGCCTTCTTCCGAGGTGAACTTCCCCTCCCCGCGCACGGACTGCCCTTCCTGGCACTCCCCACGACCGCAGGCACGGGCGCAGAAATCACAAAAAACGCAGTCCTCACGGACCAGGAACGCGACTTCAAAGGCTCCATTCGCTCCCCGCAAATGGTCGCCTCCGTCGCCATCGTTGACCCCGATTTCACGCTGGCTCTGCCCAAACGCGTCACCGCCGACAGTGGTCTGGACGCACTCACCCAGGCCATCGAGTCCTACGTCTCTTCAGGCGCGAGCGCACTCTCAAAGACTCTCGCCCTGGAGGCGACTTTCCTGCTGCTCCGCTGGCTTCCGCTCGCCTGGGAAGACGGTGGCAACGCAGAGGCTCGTACCAAAACTGCCGAGGGTTCGATGCTCTCCGCGATGGCATTCTCGCAGAGCGGGCTAGGTGCTGTCCACGGTCTGGCGCACCCCATCGGGCACCGCTTGAATCTGGCGCACGGCTTCACCTGCGCCGTCCTGCTCCCACACATCATCCGCTACAACCTCCCCGTCTGCCGCGAAGCCTTCGACCACCTTGGGGCGGCCGCCGGCTGCAGCGATTCCCGCGGCCTCTGCGAACGGGTCGAATGGCTCTGCAAGCATCTGCAAGTCCCGCAGAACTTCCCGACCCTGCAACCGGCCGACATCCCCTACATCGTCAAAAACTGCCGCAGTGGCAGCATGAAGGCCAATCCCCGTTTCATGAGCGACGAGGATGTCACCGTCCTTCTGCAACGTCTCACCAACAACCCCCAATAGTTTTTAACGGAGCCTGTTTCCATGAACGCATCCGTTCTGTTGATTTCCGCAAGCGTCTATTTCGTCGCAGCCTACTTCATCTACGGACGTTTTCTGAAGAAGACGTTCGGGGTGGAACCCAAGAATCCCACTCCTGCTCACACGGAGCAAGACGGGATTGACTTCGTGCCCACACCAGCTCCCGTCCTGTTCGGTCACCATTTCGCGTCCATCGCGGGTGCCGGTCCCATCGTCGGTCCAGTGATGGCCGCGATCTACGGCTGGGTTCCTGGCCTGCTGTGGATTCTGTTGGGATGCGTATTCATCGGGGCAATGCACGATTTTGCGGCGCTGTTCCTCTCCGTACGCTCGAAAGGTCGTTCCATCGCCTATGTCATCGAGCACGAAATCGGCTATGCAGGTCGGGAAATCTTCCTGTTCTTCTGCCTGGCATGCCTGGTTCTGGTGGTGACGGTGTTCACCCTGATGGTGGCGCAAGGCTTCCTGGCGAATCCGGCGGTGGCGTCCTCCTCGATTCTTTTCATTGTGATGGCTCCAATGCTCGGAATTGCACTGCAACGAAAGGTTCTCACCCTGCTGGAAGGCTCTCTCGTCTTCGTACCGTTGCTGTTCCTCTGCATCTGGATCGGAACAGTCCTGCCGTTTGACATCACGCTCTTCATCCCCGACAAGGCCACCGCCCTGAAAGTCTGGGTCTTCGTCCTGCTGTACTACGCATTCATCGCTTCCACGCTCCCAGTCTGGATTCTCCTGCAACCCCGTGACTATCTCAACTCCTACTTGCTCTACGCCATGATTGCCGTCGGTGTCGCCGGCGTTCTCACCTATCGTCCAACCCTTGTCATGCCGGCAGTGGACCTCTCCGCCAGCCACGGCAGCCTCATTCCGGGCGTGTTTCCGTTGCTGTTCGTCACCATCGCCTGCGGGGCATGTTCCGGTTTCCACGCACTCGTCGCCTCCGGCACCTCCTCGAAACAGGTTGCGTCCGAAAAGCACGTGCTTCCCATTGGCTACGGCGGGATGCTGGTAGAAGGCGGACTGGCGGTACTGGCGCTCATCAGCGTCGCATACATGGGAATGCCCGAGTTCAAGGAAATGCTCACGGGTCCGGCGAAGGTTCCTGCACAAATCGCATTCGCAAAAGGTCTCGCAAACTTTGCAACCGCACTCCACATCGACTACAATATCGCCTTCAACTTCATCTCCCTCGCCATCTCCGCTTTCATCCTCACCAGCCTCGATACCGCGACCCGCCTCGCGCGCTTCGTCTTCCAGGAAATCATCCTTCCACAGGAAACTCCCGAAGACCAGACAACCAAGCACCAGAAGACGACAAACGCCAAAGGATGGCGCACCTTCCTCGGCAACCGCTGGGTCACCACCCTGCTCATCGTTCTCTGTGCGGTCCACCTCTGCCTCTCGGGGGAAGGCATGACCATCTGGCCCGTCTTCGGTGCCTCCAACCAACTCCTCGCGGCGCTGACCCTCCTCTGCATCACCCTCTGGCTCCTGCGAAACAAGAGACCCGCGCTCTTCGCAATGCTCCCATTCGCCTTTATGATGCTCATCAGCGTCTGGGCACTCATCGCGCTGGTCATTGAGAAATACCACGCCAAGAACTGGATCCTTGTCGGTGTCAGCGTCCTGTTGCTCTTGCTGGCATTTGAACTCGTCTTCCTCGCCGTCAAGGCTCTCTGGAAACACAAAAAATAACGCCGTGAAACTCACCATCGTCACCATCTGCTGGAACGCCAAGAGCACCTTGGAGAATACCATCCGCTCCGTGCTCCAGCAGACGCGACGCCCTGACCAATACCTCTTCGTAGACGGCGGTTCCACCGACGGGACCGTCGAACTCCTCACCTCCCTCGCTCCTGAACTGCAAGCCGCCGGCATCGCGCACCGCGTCATTCCCCAGGAACGCATTCCTGGAGAAGCAGGCATCCCCTCCGCCTGGAACCAGGGAATCGCACAAGCCACGGGAGACATCATCGCACTGCTCAATGCAGACGACTGGCTGGAACCCCAGTGCCTCGAAACCGTCGAACACGCCTTTCAAACACTCCCCACGCCTGGTCTCGTCATCGCCCCCATTCGATTCCATCACACGGACGGACGAATGACCGTCAAGTCCCCTGCCCCGCTTTGGCACTGCGAGTTCCGCATGCCCGTTCCGCACCCAGGCACGTTCGTACATGCCTCCATCTACCGCGAACTCGGTCTCTACGACACGCGCTACAAAATCTCCGCTGACTATGACTTCATCTGGCGTTGCCGCAATGCACGCATCCCTGTACAATATCTCCAAACCCCGCTCGTGAACATGCGCCTGGGCGGGCTCGCCAACTCTTCCCGCGCCCTCGCGCGTACCGAAACCCTCTGCATCGCACGCGAACACTCCCGGCTCCCTCTCCTCGCCTGGACCGCGTGGCTCCTTCGACTCGTCACCGGACGCTAAGTTCACATCACCATGCTACCTACAAACGACATTTCCACGCACTTCTGGCTGTTCTGCGCCTTCGCCTTCATCATCGGCAGTTGCATCGGCAGTTTTCTGAACGTGGTGACGTGGCGACTGCCCCGCGGACAGTCCCTGATCTACCCTCCCAGCCAGTGCCCCCACTGCGGACACCGCATCCGCGCCTGGGAAAACATCCCCATCCTGAGTTGGCTGGCACTCCGTGCACGCTGCAGCGGCTGCCACCAGCCAATTTCCATCCGATACCCCCTTGGAGAAGCCGCTACGGGGCTCCTCTTTACCTCCGTCTGGCTCGCTGTCTATTTCCGTAACCTCCCATTCGCCCTCCTGCCAGGTTATTTCCTGCTCACGGGCGCACTCCTTTCGGGAGCCTGGCTTGACATTGTCCACCGATTCATTCCCGACGAGGTCAATTTCTTCGGAATGGCCTCCGCCCTGATTCTCGCGATTGCACTCCCCTCCAGCCGCCTCGCACTGCAAGCCACCTCCGCCCCTGCCCAAAACCGCATCTTCCTCGACGCCGCACTCCGCCTCCTCCGCGCCTGCGGCGTCCCTTTCCTCTCCCCTATGCTCACCGCGCTTCTGGATTGCCTCCTAGGAATCCTCGTCGGCATCCTCCTCCTTGCGGTCTTTGCCTGGTGCTTCCAACGCCTCCTCGGCGAACGACACCCCCTCCCGCAAATAAAACTCCGCCTAACCGCCAATGGGGCCGAAAATCCGTCTGACAAGCCGACTGCGACCATCTGCCTCTGGAAAGACCTTCTCGAAGAGGACGAAGAAGTTACCATCCATGGAAAACTCCTCGACGGCTGGAAGGACGCCCCCGCTGGGACGGCCCAACTTCTCGCGACGCGGCAGGGACTGACGGTCGATGGGGAGTTCCGCTCCTGGAAAGCCCTTCCAAACGGCATTCTGGTACAAGTGGAACGTTGTTCCATGCCACGGGATGTCATGGGTGGCGGCGACATCAAGATGCTTGGCATGATTGGCGGCTTCCTCGGCGCAGACGCCGTCATCTTCATCTTACTCTTCGCCGCACTCTTCGGTTTCCTCTGCGCCGGCGGGCTCTTCGCTTTCCGCCTCGCTCACAAGAACACCAAGCAACTTCCAAAAGTCTCAACCTGGCTGACCGCTCTGCCATTCGGACCTTTTCTCGCCCTCTCCGCATACCTCTGGATGCTCTTCGGAAACCTCTTCTTTCAATTGACGGAAGGCCTCCAACGACTCGCCAATCCGTCAGTCTGGTAACGTTTTTCACCCCCAATATCCCCTTTCGAAACGAAAAAAAGACTTTTTTTCAAGATTTTTTGCAAGAAAGTCAAAAAAACACGCCATTCGCGTTTGCAAAACTCATTTTAGCAACTACCTTTTTGTATTTGTAGTGTGACATTCCATTTTTTGGGCGTCAAAGTTCCGTTGTAAAAAATCATTCTGTTAAAACATAATCATTCACAATTCTAGGAGCACGTTCAATGGGCAAATTGATGAAGATTCTGGCACCTCTGGCCGCCTTGTTGGCGATTGCCGTGGCAGTCTGTTCTTACTTGGCTTGGGACACGTTCAAGAAGTACGAAAACCGTGCAGGAGTGCTGGCTGGAGGACTTCGTGACACGGCAAAGTCCCTCGATGAACGCACTGGCAGCGGAACCGCTGGCGGCGTTACTTTCACCGCAAAGTCCCCCAATGCAAAGGAAAGCGGTTCCCTCTCCTGGCAGTCCTACAAGACCAACGCCAGCAGTGTTGACAGCACGGTCAAGAAAGTCGATGACCTCGCCAAGCAAGTCAACGACCAGCGAAACAAACTGGCGACGGGAATTGTGAGCATCAGCAACGCCCTGGGAATCGCGGCCGACACGGTCAAGGAAGACGACCTCGTGAATCTGTCCTCGTTCGAAGGTCAAATCTCCCTGGCTGACAAGTATGCAAACGCCTTCCATGCGCACGACAAGATGATGGGCAACTATCTCAAGCAGATTGGCGCATCCGTCGGCAACAGTGGTCTCGCCGTGGTGGACCGTGCCCCCGTCGGCAACGACAGCGGAGAGTTCCGTTTCGACGCTTTGGAACCCGCCCTGAAGAAACTGAAGGGACAGGTGGACGATGTCGTCGCCCGCCGCAAGGCCTACGAAATCGCAATCGCCAATATGAAACGGGCACTGCCGGACTATGCGACGGTGGGCGGCCAGTGGAAGGCAAATTACGGCGGTCTGGGCGGCAACTACAGCGCAGTCCTCAAAGATGTCGCCGGCGACTTGTCGGGCGTCAACAGCAAGCTGAAGCAGTTGAACCAGACCATCAAAGAACGCGATCTGGCACGCCGGGAACTCAAGCAGCGCGAACAGACGATTCTGGCGATGAAAAAAGAGAAAAGCGATTTGGAAAAGAAGATCGCCGACCTGCAGAAGACCATGGAATACTACGGCATCGGCGTCAAGAAGGATGAAAAGACGCTGACGAGTGCCTCCGAAGTCGACATGGAGACCCGTGGCGAAATCATTCTGGACAATCCCGAATGGAACTTTGTCATTGTCAACCTTGGCAAGACGAAGGTGGTACCTGGCATCAAGGTTGTGATTTCCAGCAATGGGACCTATGTAGGTTCTGGAACGGTTGCCAAAGTGGAAGAGGAAATCAGCCTGGTGGAACTGTCCACCCGCAAGTCTGGCGAGATTCCGAAAGGTGCTCAGGTTCTGATGGCGAACCAGGGTGTTGACAAGAATTAATGTCTAAGATGAACCGCAAGTTGGCAGGCGTTTGTATGCTAGCGTTCCTGGTTGGCATGTTGCTGGCCGGGTGCGTGAGCGTTGGCGAAAACAACTCCACGGATCTGCCGTGGAGTAAGCCTGCCGCCTGGGAAGACCAGTCGCTTGCCATTCCAATTAACTAGTTAACCTGCGACGGGATTGTCATGGCAGAAGAGCATGGCAAGCATCTTGTGATTGCGTGTGGCGGTACGGGCGGTCACTTTTTCCCGACGCTAGCCATTGCGCAGGCATTTGTTGCCTTAGGCAACCGCGTCACCTTGATGGTTGCTGGCGCACATTCGGCGGAACAATTGGAAATTGCCGCCAAGTTTGGTTTGCCCGCTGTAGAAGTTCCCGCCGTTCGCGGACCGCAGTCCGTTATGGACGCGCTGCTGTTTCCGTTCCGATTTTTGAATTGCATCTGGAAGGCAAAGTCGTGCCTGAAGCAGTTACGTCCCGATGTTATGCTGGGAATGGGTTCCTATGCCTCGGTGGCGACGTGCCTGGCACGTCCCTCGAAGGTTCCGCTGGTATTGCATGAAGGGAATGCATTCATGGGGAAGGCGAACCGAATGCTGGCGCGTCGTGCCTCGCGAATTGGCTTGAGCCTCCCCCTAACCTACCCGGAACAATGCAAAGGAGCCGTCTCCCGTCTGGTGGGGATGCCCCTGCGCCAGGCACTTTTGGATGCCGTCATCGCCCCCCCGCAGACCGGCTTCCTGACTTCGCTGGGACTGGTCGAAGGCGTTCCGACGGTGCTCGTGTTCGGCGGTAGCCAAGGTGCTCGCGCCATCAATGAACTGTTCACGAAACTTGCCCCCCTGCTCAAAGACCGCGCAGGTCATATTCAATTCCTTCATTTGACAGGGACCGACGACAATGCCGCGCTCCAGGAAGCCTATGCCTCTGCAGGCGTGGCCGCCTCCATCCGCCGTGCCGACTCACAAATCCAGCACTGCTACCAGGCAGCCTCCTTGGTAGTCTGCCGTGGCGGGGCCTCCAGCCTTTGCGAGTTGGCGCTGTTCTCCAAACCTGCCATCATCATCCCCCTGCCCTCTGCCGCAGACGACCACCAGACCGTCAACGCGCGTTTTGCCGAAAGCATTGGCGGTGCCAAATGCCTCCCCCAAGACCAGGCTACCCCCGAGGCCATGCGCTCCCTTCTGGTTGAGTTTTTGGAACATCCTGTACGCGCCGCCGAAATGGGACGAAAACTGCATCAGATTGCACGACCCGACGCGGCGAACTCCATGGCGGCTCTCCTGGCTGAGGTCGCTCAGGAGGCGAAAACATGACCTCGCCCCAGACTGGCATGGAACGCATCAGCATCTCCCTGGAACCACAACAGGTGGCACAACTGGAAAAACTCCAGCGAGAGGCAGGTTTTTCCAACCGCTCCGAGTTCATTCGTTCCATGATTGAAAATGCAGCAGTGGAGCAGGACTGGACTCACGACCACACAATGGTCCTCGGCACTATCACTATGGTCTATGACCATCACCGCAGTGACCTCTGCGGACGCCTCGTCGAACTCCAGCACAATACCCGTGGGCACATTCTCGCGTCCACCCACGTCCACCTCAATCACGACACCTGTGGCGAAATGCTCCTCATGGCCGGACACGTCGTCTGCATCCGCAAGCTCTTCAACGAAATCCGCAAGCTCAAGGGAATGCACCACGCCACCGTCTCCATGAGCGCATTTACGTAACGACGGCCTCCACCTTCGCCTCCCCGACCGTTCCCTGTTCGCGTGGTGTTCCGACGGCGTCCCGCGTCGGCACACTCTTTTCCACGGACCTAACATGAAAAAGTTATCAATCCCCTCGACTTGGTCAAGTGTGGAGTGGCATGGATTTACGCGCCACGACTTTGAGTTTGCAGGTTGCAAGGCATTTGTCGTAGAGCCGCATTATCCGGCGGGAGACGGACGCTGGAGCTGGTGCACAGTCTGGCCGGAAGCGTTTGTCCGACGTGTCGGCATCGAACTCCTCTTGGAGCACGGATTCTACCACGTCCACGTGGACGCCTTCGCGTATCGCGCCAATCCGCAAGGCGTCGCAATCATGAAGTCCTTTCACGACTTTCTTGTGGAAATCGGTCTTTCCCCAAAGGCGAACCTCATCGGGATGAGTTGGGGCGGATTCTTTGCACTCCGCTACTCCGAAACTCACCCCGATGACGTTGCTGCACTCTATCTTGACGCGCCTTTGTGCAATGCAGCCGACGGCACCAATCCCAGTCTTCTTGGACAAATCACCGAGGCGTTCGGCATGACCCAGACCGAACTGGAAACCTCCCCACGGAATCCCATTTGCAACGTCGAGCCACTCGTGGCGCATAAGATTCCGATGATGGCAGTGGTCG
>JAFRLI010000227.1 GCA_017431255.1 Victivallales bacterium | reverse complement strand
CTCACAAACTTTCTGCAATACCACGTTTGACATTGTCGACCCCAAAAAGAACGCAGGCAAGTCCTGCATCGTCCTCGGCAATTCCAGAAAACCCGCATTCCCGCTGCACGCCGAGGCAAAGCAAACCAACGCCCCGCATGGCAAATGGCTCTATCTGCTGCACGCGCTCGCCTGGGTCGATGGCAACAAACTCGGTACCATCGTCCTCACCTACGCAGACGGCACGGTCACCCGTCATGAATTGCTTCCCCATCGCGAGGCCGGCAATTGGTGGAATCCCGCTACCTGCAAAAATGGCTACCTGGCGTGGACATCCACCAACCAGTCCGCCCCAGTCGGCCTCTATCGCTCCGTTTTTCCCATCCAGGACAAGCCGCTCGCCGCAGTCGCCTTCGATAGCGCAAACCAAAGCATGTGGATGATTGTCGCGGCCACCGTCACGGACATCCGTCCGCCGGAATCGATGTCAATCCCGCTCTACGTGACAAAAGGGAAGGATTGGCAGCCGATTTCCTATGAAAAGGATGTTCGCAAGGGTTCCGCGATGGATTTGAGCCGCGTGCTGGACGCCCCCGCCGGCAAGTACGGTCGCATGGTTTCGCGCGGAAACTCCTTTGAGTTCGAAAACCGCCCCGGCGTTCCTCTGCGTTTCTACGGTGCCAACATCTGCTGCTCCGCCGCCTATCTGGACAAGCCTTCGGCTGAAAGGCTCGCCGACCGCTTCGCCGCACACGGCTTCAACATCGCACGGTATCACCATCACGACAACAACCGCAACCGCCAAAACCAGATGATGTCCGACGACCACGATACCACCAAACTCTCCCCCGAAGGAATGGACCGCCTGGATTATCTGACCTGGTGCCTCAAACAACGCGGTATCTACATCACCACCGACCTCCACATCTCCCGCGTCCCTAACGTTGGCTCCATCCCAGAATATCCCCAGAAGTTCCCCAGGCACCATACCTTCAAACCGCTTTTCTGGCTCTTTGATTCCGCCTTCGAAAACTGGAAAGCGCACGTAAGAGCACGCCTGACGCACTACAATCCCTACACGAAAATGACCACCAAGGACGACCCCGCGCTGGTCTCCATCAACGTCATCAACGAAGGCAACATCATGAGCACGTTCCGCAAGGATGACCCCCTCATCATCCAGTTGCGCGACCAGGCATTCGAGAAGTGGGCAAAGGAACGGGGACTCGCCTTCGAAGGCAATGCGAGGCAGGCGAATTTGGAGCGTTTCATGCGCTGGCTGTACGACCGTCGCTGGGCCCAAATCAAGAAGTTCCTGCGCGAGGAAATCGGTCTCAAATGCATCATTTCCGACCAGAATATGATCCAGAACCCCTTCCACAACCAAATGCGCTATGTCTACGATTACGTGGACACCCATTCCTACAGCAACCACCCCAAGTTCCTGGAACGTCCGTGGAACCTCCCCGTCATCGTTCGGCAAGTTTCTACCGTCACGGATCCTCTTTGCATTCCAGGTCAGGTCGGAACTTCCCGCCTTTATGGCAAGGGATTCTCCATCACAGAATGGGACTACTGCAATCCGAACAAATGCCGTGCCGAAGGTCCCGTCCTGATGGGCGCCTATGGCGGCCTCCAGGCTTGGGGATTGCTCTGCCAGTTTGACTACGCCAAGTACGAAGAAGAAGTCACCACCACCGAGACTTTCTCCGGGTATTTTGAAATTGCCAACGACCCCGTCAAGCATTTTGCACACCGCCTGGGCGTCGCGCTCTATCACCAGGTGCAGCCCGCAAAAACCGCCGTTGCCACGCTCATCGACACGGAGCGCGTGTTCCCCTACAGCACGCCGTTCCCGAACGGCTACGGGCAGTTGTTGCAGTTGGTGCGCGTCGGCAGCGTCGTCGCCCCCGGCAAGCAACTGGCCTCGAACATCCCGTCGGATGTGAAGGCCATCGTGGAACTGGGACTTGCGCCCAAGGAGGCTTCCAAGGGGCTTCCCGTCTTCCAAAAGGACGCCAACGAACCGTTCACCGACTTCTGCGAGAAGGCGGTGCAGGCAGGCATCCTCCCGCGTCAATGCTACGACCCAAAGGCTGGCGTCTACCGCTCCGAGGATGGCGCCATCGAACTCTGCCGCAAAGCAGGAACCTTCCACGCCACCACCTCTGGCTGCGAGGCGTTCATCCTCCCCGCCAAGACCGCAAAGGACGGCAACTTCCTCTCCATCAAGCGCAATAGTGCCTTCGGCGTGTTCGGGATCATTGCCGTGGATGGCAAACCGCTGGCGCAGACCTCACGCGTCCTCCTTCTCCATATCACAAATGCGCAACCGTCGCTCCGCAAGTTCCGCGACCAGCAAATGACCATTCTGGAAACTTGGGGACAAATGCCGCTCCTCGCGTCCGCTGGCGAGGCAGACCTCTCCCTGAAACTCCCTGGCGACGGCTGGAAACTCTATGCCATCGACACTACGGGCGCGCGCGTCGCACCTCTTTCTTTCCAGAATACCAATGGCACCATCGCCTTTACCGCAAAGGTCTTCAACAAGTTTGGTTCCACCTTTGGCTACGAATTGGTGAGGGAATAGGACGCGTTTTTTCCTGGTGCGATGAAAATCCTGTTTGCCTCAGACATTCATGGCTATCCGTTCGCCGTGGAACGGCTGGAAGAGCACATCGTCTCCTTCCAGCCCGACCGCATCGTCCTGCTCGGCGACCTTCTGGACGAATCCTCCCCCGAGGCGGTCCCGGAACTCCTCAACCGCCATGCGGGCATCATGACCGCCGTCCAAGGAAACTGCGACTATCCCCGTGCCTTGTCGCGCCTGCAATTTCCCGTCTTCCCTGAATACACCACGCTGACGGCGGACGGACATGTCTTCTTTCTCACGCACGGCCATTTCTGGTCTCCACGCAATCCGCCACCGTTCGGCACAGGGGACATCCTTTGTTCCGGGCACACCCACATCCCCATGGCAGAACGCACGTCCTACGGAATGGTCGCGTTCAATCCAGGCTCCCTCGCTCTCCCCAGACGAGACTACCCCGAATCCTTCGGTCTCTACGAAAACAACACCCTCTCCGTCCTCTCCCTGGAAGACGCTTCCCCCATCACCACACTTTCTCTTTAGTACTTTCACACCATGGATTTACATGCATATCAAGGGTTCATCATTGACTTGGACAACACGCTGATTTTGTCAGAGCCGTTTCATTTGCAGACCTACAAGGAAGCGTTGTGGAAACTGGTGGGATATCGTGTCACGGAAGCGGACGCCCTGGACTACCATGGAAAGACAACGCAGGATTGCGCGGCGCGTATCTTCGCGCGGGAGCACATTGATTTTCCAGTCCAGGAAGTCGTGGACTACCGAAACGCACGAATGTTGGAAATCTACCAAAACAGCCCCTATCCGGGCGCGGTGGAGTTTGTCCGCTGGATGGCGCCGCGTGTCAAAATCGGAATTGCAAGCAATTCGCGTCGGGAGTTTGTGGAGCATGCGCTGAAACTGCTTGGGGTGCGGGAACTTCTGCCCGTTGTGGTGACCGTGGAAGATGTTGCCGCGCACAAACCAGATCCCGCCATTTTGCACGAGGCTGCCCGTCAAATGGGACTTGCTCCCGCCGATTGCCTGGTCTTCGAGGATTCAGGCGTGGGGCTTCAGGCAATCCTTCGCGGCGGCTATCACGGAGTGCTTGTCATTAATCCAAGGAATCCATTGCCTGCTGTAATTCCCGAAGAGATAGATACATACACCTGGCCTCGATTGCTCCGCATGGCCCAGGAGGCGTTCCCATGCTGAAGGCGGCGGTCATTCTCTTCCTCATCACGCTCATTCCAGGACTGGAATTGCGTGCCAGCATCCCCGCTGGTTTCTTCGGTGGCGAATATGTCGCCGCCGATTTGCCCTGGCCCCTCGTCGTCCTCATCTGCGTCATCTCGAACATCCTTATCGGCGCAGGCGTGTTCTTCCTTATTCATCCAGTCATCCGGCTCTTTCGACATATCGACTGGCTCGACCGACTCCTGGAACGCACTCTGGACCGCGCTCAGCGCAAACTTCGCCCCAATGTCGAAAAATATGGCTTTCTCGGACTGGCGCTGTTCATCGGGATTCCTCTGCCCATGACAGGTGCCTACACGGGCGCGATGGGGGCTTACACGCTCGGAATGTCGCGCCGTAAATTCTTGGCGGCCAATGCGCTCGGTGTCTGCATCGCAGCGGTCTGCGTGACCGCCATCTGCCTCCTCATCCGCGCCGGCGTTGACCTTCCCTTTTTCCAGTTCCTCATCAAACAGCAATAGAACCTCATCGCTTCCGCCCCCTGTCTCTGACCCCCGCAAAGGCTTTATTTTGACAGATTTTTGCCTTTTGGGAAAAATCTGTCAGAATAAAGGCTCGTGGACAGTACGTGTCACGCCTCCGCTGGACAGGACTGGATGCACGTCGCGGAATTGCTGGAGTTTTTTCGGATAGGGTGGCGAGACGGGTAGGAAAAAAGGTGAAACAGCCCGTCACCTTATCGTCACCCTATACACGATTTCGCTGTACGAAAGCATAGGAAAACGTTGTCTTTTTTCGAAAAGGGGAACAGGGTGTTTTTAGAGCAACAAAAAACTCTTAGCTCAAACGAGCCAAGAGGTTATGAACTGGGGGAATGCGGGGGCGCAATTCATTCTTGGCGATATGTACGAAGACGGCCGTGGCGTGTCGAAGGACGAAGCCGAGGTGGTGGAGTGGTACCGGAAGGCCGCCGGCCAGGGATATACGAGGACGCAATACAATCTCGGATATATGTACGCAAACGGCCGTGGCGTGCGGAAGGACGAAGCCGAGGCTGTCGAGTGGTACAGGAAAGCGGCAGAGCAGGGGCACGCAAAGGCGCAGGAAAGACTCCGGGAATTGGGGAAATAGTTGCAGGTGCCCCCGGACCGGGTGGCTTGTAAAAAAGAGCGCAGGGATTGCTACCTGCGCTCTTTGGGTCCACTTGTCTAGGCTGGGTCAAACGACGGTCACCGTCACCCAGTCGCTGCCAGATCCTCCGTTGTAGTGAGGGCGGAAAGGCGTCAGGTGCCAGCTAGTTTTTTTTACAAATTCTGGCTAGGAAGATAGAAATACTCAGTTCAATGATTAGATTAGATATGACTTGGTTCTGTTTTTTTGAATTGAACGGGGGTAGGTATGAGCGAAAATCAGATAGTAGTATATCAGCCGAACGAGACAATGCGTTTGGACGTGCGCCTTGAAAATGAGACGGTATGGCTAAACAGACAACAAATGGCGCAGTTGTTTGGACGCGATGTAAAAACGATTGGTAAGCATATTGCAAATGCTCTGAATGAAGAGCTGTCTGATACAGCTATGCCATCTTATTTGTCCGCTATCGCTGTCGCAGAAAATGCGACAACTCAAAACGATTCTTCCTTTCCAACAGTCGCAAAATTTGCGACAGTTCAACAGGAGGGAGAGAGAAAAGTCATCCGACAGGTCGAATACTATAATCTAGATATGATACTTTCCGTAGGGTACAGGGTTAAATCTCCGCAGGGAATCTTATTCCGTCGTTGGGCAAATGCCGTCTTGAAAGACTATCTTCTCCGTGGCTATGCCGTTAACCATCGACTGAGCCAATTGGAAGACAAGGTTGATCGCCGTTTTGCCAGCCAGGATCAGCGTCTTGCCTCGCTTGAGGAGAAAGTCGGTTTCTTTGTGCAGACACAGACGCCACCGTTGCAGGGTGTGTTCTTCGACGGGCAGTTGTGGGACGCGTATGCACTGGTGGAGAAACTCATTACAATCGCGTGCAAGTCCATTTTGCTTATAGACAACTGGGCAACAGTGGAAACGCTGGATATGCTCGCGAAGAAACGCCAGGGTGTTTCATTGACAGTCGTCACGTCAGCCCACACTGACAAGCAAGGCAATCCCAGACCAAAGATTACCTCGGTGGACGCTGCGAAGTTCAACGCGCAGTATCCAACGCTCACGGTGAAATACAGTGAAAAGTTCCACGATCGCTTCCTCATCCTAGATGACAAGGAACTGTATCTCATTGGTGCATCGCTGAAAGACCTTGGCAAGAAATGCTTTGGCTTCACCAAGATGGATGTAGGGGAAATTGCCGAAATAAAGAAACGGCTGTAAGAAGAAACTTGTCGAAGACTATCCCTAATGCGTGCTTGAGAGCACCTGCACAGTCGCCACGTGCTGCGAAGGCAAGGCAGGTGCTCGCTAAAAGTACGCGGGGATTGCCACCTGCGCCCTTCGTGTCTGTCCCTGTCTGGGTCACCCTGCAGTGGCTCCAGGCAGGCGATTCCAGCGTTAGCCATCACAGGCAGCGTTCCCGGGTATCCGGGGAGAGCGACGTCTTGACGGGGCGGATGCTGACGACGCCTTCTGGTGTCACGTTGTCGGCGGTCTTTTCCACTATAACTCCCATTCGCGAGGCTGCGTCCATCGAGAAGTCATGGGTGGTGTCTTCATCAGCAAAGGCAGTCCTCATACCAGTCCGGGGAGATCCGGCATCGCCAGCATCCAGGAGGCGGGGCAGGATGGGAAGGCGTCGTCGAGAGGCACCTCGTCCCCAACGAGGACAGGACGCCCCCCGCCCCGTCGCTCGCGGGCGCGGGGGGATTCCATCCAACCGCAGCCCGGCAGGGACCCGGCTGCGAGACCGGCGGTGGAGAGTGTCTTGGGGATGTTTTGGGGCAGTTTCATGGCTACTCCTTGGTTGGGTGTGGATGTTGACGAGGGGGAGGGCCCTCATGGGATTATGCCATGAAAAGGAGCGAAATGAAGTTTTTTAGCCTAAAAATGCCATCATTTATTGCATTTGCTCACCCTTTGCACTATATTATACATACCCTTTGGATGGGGTACTGACGCCTCATTTTGAGGTTGTTTTGAGGGGTTAAATGCGCTCACCCTTTACTCACCCTTTGGGGAGTTTTTACAGTACAGTTAAGTAGGAAAGGAACGCAAAGAAAAGCACGGTCCAATCGCGCGAATTCCAGACAACAAAAAGCCCTGCAACTCATTGAGTTGCAGGGAGTTCGGAATTGGCGCCAGCAGTCGGACTTGAACCGACGACCGCCTGATTACAAATCGGTCACTTCAAGCACGACAACG
>JAFRLI010000226.1 GCA_017431255.1 Victivallales bacterium | reverse complement strand
GCGGGAAAGTTCTTGACCTTTCCCGCAGTGGGACAGCACAGGAAGTCAGCGCGACTTCAGCGCGTTTTGAGAGACAGGAATGCTGACTGTCCTTTTTGTGTATTTCGTGTGTTTTGTGGATAAAATCAAAAGACCTGAATCACGCGGCGACCCTTCTGAACAGTAACCCGAACTCTAGCAAAAACACACTGCAAGTGTGCAACTATCTAAAACTCGAACACTTACGCAAAACTCTCGTTCCAATCTCTTTCCCAGTGTGGCGCGATGGCTTCATCGCTCAAACTCAGCGTGTACGCCGGAAATCAGGAGACGGGACACGGCTTTTCTGTAGGATTGGCGGCCGCTTCCTCGTAGCTTTTGAGGCTGTTTTGCAAATCCTTGACAAAGGCGTCATCCAGTTCCAGTTCGACGAGACGTTTGGCGCATTCGTCGCATTCCTTCAGATGGGACGCGCATTGGATTCGCCCGAGCACGGACATCTCATGATGTCGGTAGCATTCCAGTTCTTCTTTGGTGTAGTGTTTCATTTTTTCTCCAAGTCCTCGATAATTTCCTTGATGGTGGCGATGCAGCGGTTCTTGGCCACGTAGACGGAGTTGACGGAGAGATTCAGAAAGTCTGCCACCTCTTTTACGGGCCGCCCTTGGAGGGCATACATCTCGAAAGCGGAGAATGTGACTGCCTGCACATGGTTTTTGAGTTCCACCATCGCCTGGGTGAACAAGTGTTTCTTCCATTCCTCGTCCCAGTCGGAGTCAAACTTGGCTTCCACGGCAGGTTCGGGGATGGTATCGATATTGACAAGATTTCCTCGTTTGTGGTAGAGTTTCAGTGCTTGATTGCGGATGATTGCCTTGAGGAAATAGCGGAAACGTCCTTTGGCCGGATCGTATTTGAAGGTGATGTTCTGGGGGATTTCATCGATATTGTATTTGGCCAGAATGTCCTTTTGGAATAATTCACACATGACAAGCTGGACCAGCTCTTCGTTTTCGCCAGGTGTCAGTCCGCAGTCGCGTCCGACCAGATGAATCAACGGGCGATAGGTTTCGTAGAAAACGCGCCAGGAGATTTCATCTCCGGCACGAACTTTGGCGAGCAGAGATTTTTTCGTTGTAAAAGCCATGATGGTTCCTGATAAAGGGGGGAGATTTCAAGGGGAAGTCGGGCACTGTTCTTGCTGTTCTAATCTCTAACTACACCGAAAGAGCAGTAACTTACACGAATGCTGTCATTCTTGTGTGGACTTCTGGGATTTCCAGGAAAGAGAATCTGTGATGGCGAGGAATGTCCCCATATCTGACTGGAACTTTTCCTTGGGAATCAACGCCATCATTGCCAGGGTATGGTCCGTTTGCGGATAGAGATAGCACACGACGGACTTGGACGGCTGCGCCTCGCCGAGCAAGAGGATGGTGTCAAGGTGGAGTCGTGGATTGGGAAATTGTCGGATGGAGACAGCCTCCATGTCGTCGGCGAAAAGTGGTTTCAGGGTCTGGATTTTCTTCTGGTCATTCAGGGCAGAGAGTTGTTTGGCGGTCACCGGGAGAATCATCAGGGCCACGACGGTGTTTCGATTGCTGCCTGGCTCTTTGGAAACGAGAAGACCATGCAGACGTTGCGCAAAGATATCTCCAGGCAGTCGCGCTTCGAGTATTTTCTGATGGTCAATTGTCTGCCATTCGGTCGGGACTGCCACGGAATATCGTCCATCATAGAAGGTAAAGTCTCTTTTGTCGAAGTTGGTCTGTTGGACTATCTTCTTTTGATTCTGGAGGGTTTGGGCGAGTTCTTCGGTGGAGGAATCCAGACGGTTGGCAAGCACGTGCGCCAGCCAGAGACTAGCGGCAAGAAGAACGGCGAAGCCCAGAATGGAGGCAATCCAGTGCCGTCGGCAGAATCGGCTGGAACGGACGACCATTGAGGAGAGATTGCGTTGCGTTTGTTCAAAGGCGTAGCGCAATTTGTCCCAGGTGGATTCTCCGTATTGGCAGAGGTGGACCGTGCGTTGGAAGTCCGCCAGCAATTGGGGGAGGCTGGAGAGGCGTTTGGTCGGTTCCTGGTCGCACAACTGCACTGCCAGACGGAAGAAAAGTTTGTTTTGGAGGGTCAGTGGCGTATCCTTCGGCATTGAAGGATACGCATTCGCACCGTTCCCCGTGATGCAGCAATAGATGATTTTCCCGAAGGCATAAAGGTCGTTGCGTTGACGGGATTCCTTGTTGACAGGAGTGTCTCCGCGACGTTCCTCCGGCGGAAGAAAGTCCAGCGTGCCGACCAGTTGCGTCATCGTTCCCGTCAGGGGCGATAGCAGCCCGAGGTCTGCCAGTTTGGGTTGCCCTTTTACGAAGAGAATGTTTTCCGGCTTGATGTCACGGTGTGCCAGCCCTGCGTCATGAAGGGTACGGATGCCCTCGAGGATTGTCGTCAAGACGGGAATGAGTTGTTCCGGCGGCAGCTGTCCTGTTGCCAGGCGTGCAGCCAAGGTGTCCGCCTGGTAATCGGACTGGTTTGGGAGGGCGTCGGCCAGTTCCATCGTGTAGTAGAACGCCTCTTCATCTTCTCCGATGTGATAGAGTGTCAAGAGTCCTGGAATGTTTTCCGCAAGTTGGCGGTAGAACGTAATGCCCTTGAGTTCCCGCTTCCATTCGGACCCAATTTTCGTCTTGCTGACAATCTTCAGCGCCAGCTCCTTGCCCGATGCGTCCCGACAGCGATACACTTCTCCGTAGCCGCCGCTTCCGCAGCGTTCCAGAAGGTCAAGACCGTATTTTTGCTTGGGGAACTCCATACAAAGCAGGCAGGGAACTGCGCGAGAAGGGTGGCTTATTTTGCGGGGATGGTGAGAGTGTAGGAGCCGGGGAGGGCCTCATAGGGGGATTGGTTTGGAGGACAGACTTCCGCGCGGGTGTTCGGGGGAACGGTGAACTGCCAGGTGACCGTGCCGTCATCGTTGCGTTTCCAGGCAGAACGGATGGTTCCGTGAATGGATTTGTATTCGGCATCGGCACGGTCCAGTTGGCGACCGAAAACGGGAGCGAGGCGGAAATGGGCGAATCCCAGGTCGGCGGGAGTGTCGCTCAGGGGTTGGATGCCGCAGATGGTGCGGTAGAACCAGGCCCCGACCGCGCCATATGCGTAGTGGTTGAAGGAATTCATACCGACGTTGCCGAAGCCCTTCTTGGGGCATCGTTGCCAATCGATCCGAATACGACCTTTTTCGCAGCACAGAAGGTAATCGAGTTTTATCGCGATGCCCCCCGCGCTACAGCATTGCCCGAAGAAGAAGTCGCTGACAGGTTCTCGGAAATGTGGGAGAACTGGCTTGATGGCAATAAGGCCCCATCGAAAGAACTC
>JAFRLI010000225.1 GCA_017431255.1 Victivallales bacterium | reverse complement strand
GGAATGCGTGTTTTTGGTTATGTTTCAGGAGACCTTGTGGTTGTGCCGTCAATACACTAACGAATCCCCACTCCCCACTAACCACTAACCACTAACCACTAACCACTAATAACTCGGAGGCGGGGAGTCGGCAGTAGTCGCAGGCGAGGAGGTCAGGGGAGCGGGTGTTTCCGAAGGCGAGGAGGTCGAGGTCGATGGTGACCGAGTCGGGAGTGTCCCGATTGCGTGCGAGTTCTGCTTCGATGCAGCGGAGTTGCTGCTTGAGTTCGTCTTGGGACAAGGAGGTATTGGCGAGAGCGGCGAGATTGGAATAGGGAGGGACGTTCCCGCCCTGGGCTGCGGGGAATTGCCAGACTCGGGAGAATTGAATGCCTGGCAGCAGAACCGCCAGACGCTCTTTGGCGGCGGCGATGTTTTCGTCTGCGTTGCAGTTGGAACCGATGCCCAGAAGTACCTGCATGACGACTATCCTTTTGCGGCGCGTTTGGGGGAACGGATAGTGGCTGCGTAGGCGCTGTTGCAGAGTCCCAGGACAGCAGAGAGCATGAAGAGGGTTTCGATTCCGAGTTTGTGCCAAATCCAGCCGCCGAAAAGCGCAATGAGAATCGTGATGAGGTGGTTGACGGACACCCCCGTCGAGATGGTTGCACGTGTTTCCTCGACGCTTTCCGAGAGGTCTTGCACGTACACATTCGAAGCCATGGCAGCGAGCGAAATGACGGCGTCCAGCACGTAGTTCACGCAGCAGATGTAGAAAGCGACCTCCTTGGGGAAGAGGTGGTGTGCGAAGCCGTAGCAGAAGCAGACGAGCACGAGGATGAGGGTGTCTGCCACCATGACCACCTTGTATCCAAGGCGGTCGATGATGCGTCCCACGACGGGGGACGCCACGAAGGAGCAGATGGCCGCCACGGCGAACAGCACGCTGATGGCCATTGCACTGGCACCGTAGAACAAGACCAGCACATACGGACCGAATGTGAAGAAAATCTGCTTGCGTGCCCCGTAGAACACCTCCAGCATGTAGTACTTGGTGTATTTGCGGTTGAAGTAGAAGCGTCGTTTGGTTGCGTCTGTGGCGGTGTTGCTTGTCAGTTGCCACGAAATGAGCATTCCGAGGAACACCATCAGCGTGCTGACGCCAAAGATGGGACGGAACAGCGAGGTGTCGCGTCCCAGCAACCAGAATACCGCGACTACCGCCCCGAAGCCCGCCAGCGTCCCGAATTGGAACACCGCGCTCTGACATCCCAGCGCCACCCCACCATGACCCGGCTTCGCATACACCAGCGACAGCGTGCTTTTCATTCCCAATTGGATGTGTTCTCCCAGGGAAAACGTGAAAATGGCGAGCGTCACCAAAACCCGCGTCGCGGGCACCAGAGCCTGCATCCCCATGCCCAGCAGCATGATGACTGACCCCAGTTTGTAGATTTTCTCCGCCGAAAACTCATACAGCAACGCCAGCAAAAATACCAGCATCAAACCTGGCATCTCTCGGAAAAACTCCGATACCCCCTTGTCAAACTCCGACATTCCGACAATTTCTGCCAAATAGTTGTCTATCACGCCTTTGTACAAACCGTAGGCTAGCGCAAAAGCGAAAATCGACGCCAGAAATGCGCGGTATTTCGAGTCCGCACGGAAGATTTCACTCGCTTTCATCTCGTTGATGTTCCAGGGTTGTTATCGTACGCCCGGGAAGCCGTGTTTTTCGATGCGTTCGCCGATGGTGAGGAGGGGATTGATGTCCTCCAGATCGAGTGAGCCGTCTGGCATCAGATTTGTGCCGAGCAGGAAATTGACCTCGGACTCGCCTGCATGGCGGAGGCGTTTCCAGATATCCTCTGTCTTGAGGTGTTTGCCAGCCATATCGACGTGATATCCCCAGTTGCCAGGCGTCAGAGGCTCGCGGATTTGGACGGGTTTCTCGTTCTGGCGATGGATGTGTCCCGCGAGTTCTTCGGGCGCGTCTTCTGGGGGAATGTCGCCGAAGGCGGTAAAGAAGTCCTCCCCGCCCGTGACGCCCTGCTGATAGGAGAGCAGGATTTGCGGTTGGAGGAAATGCGCCATCTGGTAGAGGTCGTCCAGGAGCAGTTTTTCGGGGCCGACGGCGCGCGCCGCGTCAATGCCGTCGAGGCAAAGTGCGGCGATGGGGCCATATTGCGTGAGAAGTTCCTTGATTTGGGCCTCGACGAACGCGGTGTATTCGGCAAGATTTTGCTCGCTGGCGGCACTACGGGATTCTGGGGCGTGCGGGTGTCGCCAGTCGCGTCCATGGGAATATCGGAGACAGAGGCCGACGCCGTGGAATTCGCAGACGGAGGCGATTTCGCCGAGGAGGTCGCGCTTGGCTTTGGAACGCGCGCAGTTGAAGTCACTGACCTGCGAGTTGTAGAGGCTGAATCCTTCTGCGTCGCGGACGGTGAATTCGAGGTAGCGCATTCCGTTGGCGATTGCGAACTCCACGATGTCCTGCGCGTCAAAATGCTCTGCCGAGAAGCGTTCTGGGAGCCGTTCGTATTCGGCGGGGGAGATTTCTCCATTGGCGAGGGCCTCGCGGCCCTTGCCAATCAGAGAATAGAGGCCGAAATTGATGGCGAGACCGTAGTGTGCTTCGTGGAACCACTGCAGTGCTGCACCATGAGGGTCTACGCGGAAGGTTTCCGCATGGTCGAACAGGTAGGTCGGGGTGGAATCCCACAGCCCATCTGCATTTTTCATGATTGTCAGCGCTGGCATAGGCGTGTCCTACAGGCAGTTTGCGGGGAGGAATTGCGGCATCGGGAAGCGGTCCGTGAGGGCGTGAACCTGTTCGCGGACTTCTGCGTAGACGGCTTCGTCACCAATGTGGTCCACCACGCACGCGATGAGGTGCGCGATGGTCGCCATTTCGGGTTCTTTCATGCCGCGGGTGGTGACGGCGGGCGTGCCGATGCGGACACCGGAGGTGACCGTGGGCTTCTGCGGGTCGTTGGGAATCATGTTCATGTTCACAGTGATGTCCGCGAAGTCGAGCGCCGTTGCCGTGTCCTTGCCTGTGGTGTTCTTGGGGCGGAGGTCAACGAGCATGAGATGGTTGTCGGTTCCACCGGAGACAATGCGGAATCCTTCGTTCTTGAGCGCTTCCGCGAGGGCGGCGGCGTTGAGGCGGAGTTGGTGCTGGTAGGCCTTGAACTCGGGGGAGAGGGCTTCCTTAAAGCAGATGCCCTTGGCCGCGATGATGTGCATGAGAGGACCGCCTTGGAGTCCCGGGAACACCTGGGAGTTGATTTTCTTGAGCAAATCCTGCTTGCAGAGGATGAGGCCGCCGCGCGGTCCGCGCAGGGTCTTGTGGGTGGTGGTGGTGACGATGTCGCAGTAGGGAACGGGGCTGGGATGCTCGCCGGCGGCAACCAGACCCGCGATGTGCGCCATATCCACCATCAGGTACGCGCCAACTTTGTCCGCGATTTCACGCATCCGCTTGAAGTCGATGATGCGAGGATAGGCGGAAGCACCGCCGAGAATCAACTTCGGCTTGTTTTCCAATGCCAGTTGCTCCAGCGCGTCGTAGTCGATTTGCTCGGAAACGGGATCGACACCGTAGGCGACGAAGTTGTAGGTGCGCCCCGAGAAGTTGACCTTGTGTCCGTGGCTGAGGTGTCCACCCTGGTCAAGACGCATGGCGAGGACGGTATCGCCCGGCTCGAGGATGGCCGCGTAGGCGGCGGCATTTGCCTGGCTGCCAGAGTGCGGCTGGACGTTCGCGGCCTCCGCGCCGAAGAGTTCGCAGGCGCGGGCGATGGCGAGGCTCTCGGCTTCGTCCACATGGACGCAGCCGTTGTAGTAGCGCTTGCCTGGATAGCCTTCTGCGTACTTGTTCGTCATGATGGAACCGGCGGCGGCGCGGACCGCGACGCTCGCGAAGTTCTCGGAGGCGATGAGTTCGATGCCGCGGGTCTGGCGGCTCTTTTCACGCTCCATGATGGCGGCCATTTCGGGATCGGCGAGGCGGATGGGGGTGATTTCGTCGTAGGTTTTGTTTTCCAGTTTGATGAGGCGGCGTGCATGCCTTTCCTCTTTGCTGAAGGGGGTGGCGAGCCAGGCTTCGATGATTCCCTTGACCTCGGTCTCGGCGAGATTTTCCGCCCCAATCACCAGAACGTTGCTGTTGTTGTGACGACGGCTGGTTTTGGCAGCATCTGCGGTCGTGGCGAGTGCCGCACGCACCCCATGGAAACGATTTGCGGTCATGGACATTCCGATGCCGCTGCGGCAAAGCAGAATCCCACAGGAAATCTCTTCGTGCAAAAGTGCTTCCGCGAGTTTCACCGCGTAGTCTGGATAATCATCCTTCGGGTCCAAGGTCGCTGGTCCCAAATCCTTTACCTTGAGGCCAAGGGTTTCCAGCCAGGGAACCAGAAGTTCCTTCAGCGAATAACCACCATGGTCCGTCGCAATCCCCACTACCACGGGTTCCCCAGATGACTGCCAGTCTTTCAAATACATTGTCGTTCTGCCTTTTGCTTGATGGTGACTTCAGAGGTAATTTGGATTGCCTCTTTTCAAAAACAAAAATCCACCTTATTAATGTATAACTTCCTCCCCAAAAAGCAAATGCCCGACCCCCTCAAAATCCCGATTCCTTGGGAATACCAGCGGCTTCCCGCCTTCCGGAGCGACTCTGGACCAGCGTGGTCGTCCTCCATTGCGCCATTGTTCTTCCGGTGGGCTCTTCTTCTATGAAACGCAGATGCTCCCCGAAATCGCGTCGGGGGGCGGTTTCTCAAAATAGAAGGTTCAATTCTCAGAAAGTTAGTTTATTTGGTGCTAGTTGTGGCAGAGGCTTGTGTCTCGTGCGAAAGGAATTACTGTAACGATTCCCGCAATTCACTCAAAAAACATGGAGGTTTCAATGAGCAAAAGATGGTTTACCCTGATGGAGTTGTTGTGTGTGATGATGATTCTGGCGATTCTGGCAGCATTGTTGTTGCCGGCGCTAGGGAAGGCGCAACGGGACGCGGCTTCCATGTCGTGCACGGGGAATCTTCGTCAAATTGGCGTGGCATTTGTGTTGTATTCAAGCGACAATCGGTCGCGTCTGCCAGGAGGAGGAAGTGCCAAGTCGCAGGCATTGAGTTATGCCGGCAAGAACTGGGCATGGCTCCTGTTCCCATACTACAGCGAACCCAGAATCCTCGACTGTCCAACCAGCCCCGACGATGTTCCCAAGCCCACGCACGAAAGTCTGCATCTCTACGACGGCAACTTCGGTTGGAACTTCAAGGGAACAGGCGGGCATCGCGGCCCCGCGCCTTCCCTCATTCCCTCCCCCTCGCAGGCATATCTGGTATTTGATTGCGGCGACCAGTGCGTCATCGAAAAGGACACCCACACCTGGAGCAATCTTCTCGAAGAACTCGATCTCGACTGGGAGGCCGGTCTGGAAGCCCCATTCCGCCACGATGCGCATGCCAATGTCTGCCACCTCGACGGCCATGTCTCCCCATATCGCCTCCATTCGTTCCTTGCGACGCCCAATTCCTCCGACACGGCTCCCTGGTTCATCCAATGGTCCAATGGATGCCTCGAATATGGAATCATCTCCCACACCTCCCAACCGGATTGACCGATGAATATGCCAAACACATCCTACTCCTCAACTACAAAAACTTCCACCCAGATGGTGATGGAACGCAACTTGATGCCCCGAGAACGCCTGCAGCATCTGGGTGCAGACGCCTTGAGCAACGAGGAACTGCTGGCGGTGCTGCTGCGAACAGGATTTCGCGGCACACCTGTGCTGACGCTGGCCGCAAATCTGCTGCGGCGCCATCGCGGCAATTTGCGCTCGCTGCGCGATGCCTCGCTGGAGGAACTGCGTGCAACGCCAGGCATGGGACTCACCAAGTCTCTGGAACTGATGGCCGCCTTTGCGCTCGCGCGCCGCATGGCGAACCAGGAACTGGAGAAACGTCCAAGCATGGGGTCGCCCAAGGAGGTTGCGCAATTGTTGCAAGGGATGTTCATCGGCAGCCGTCAGGAGGAGTTCCACGTGCTGCTGTTGGACACGCAATTGCAGTTGCTTCGGGACCAACTGGTCTCCGTCGGTCTCGTGGACCGCAGCCTCATTCATCCGCGCGAGGTGTTCCGCAACGCCATTCGCGAGGCCTCTTCCCAGATTCTCCTCTGCCACAACCATCCCAGCGGCAATCTCATTCCCTCTTCCTACGACATTGAGGCCACGGATCGCATCGTGGACGCCGGCGAGGTCATTGGCATCAAAGTGCTGGACCATATCATCGTCAGCGGCAATACCTCCTCCACGGAATACTTCAGTTTCCGCGAACACCACCTCCTGAAAAACTACACGGAAAAAAAGCCACCTAAGAAGAACTAGCACATCTAGCACATCTAGTGTGAAAATCTCTCAGCAAGAAGATGGACAAGCACCCAATAAAATGTATATTAACCATTGGGACAAGTACCCAGAGCGCAATCTTACAACCTCAAACCCAAAGGTGACACACCAATGCTAGTCAACACCCCTCCCATGGGCTGGAATACCTGGAATACCTTCGCCGAGAACATCAACGAATCGGTCATCTGCCGTGCCGCAGACCGAATTGTCGAACTGGGCTTGGACAAAGTGGGCTATCAGTATGTGGTCATTGACGACTGCTGGTCCGAGCGGGAACGCGACCCGAAGACGCACAAAATCGTGCCAGACCACATAAAGTTCCCGAATGGCATGAAAGTGGTTGCCGACTACATTCACTCCAAAGGGCTCAAGTTCGGGATGTACTCCTGCGACGGCGTCCGCACCTGTGCCAACTATCCTGGCAGTTACGATCACGAGTTCCTGGACGCAGAAACCTTTGCCGAGTTCGGTTGCGACTTCCTGAAGTACGACAACTGCTTCAAGCCCGAGCATTTTGCCGGACCGGTGCTGTATCGTCGCATGGGGAACGCGCTGCGTCAATGCGGGCGCGACATTCTGTTCTCCGCCTGCAACTGGGGCGCAGAAAACACATGGGCCTGGATTCGCTCCACGGGTGCCCATATGTATCGTTCGACAGGCGATATCTTCGACAGCTTTGCCTCCTTCGCCGCCATCGCCAAAAGCCAAGTCCCCAAGTTCGCTTTTTCAGGACCGCAATGCTTCAACGACATGGATATGCTCACGGTGGGAATGTTCAACGAGGGGCACGTCGCACGAGGTGGCTGCACCTTTGAAGAGTACCGCACGGAATTTGCGCTCTGGGCACTCATGGGGACGCCGTTGATGCTCGGCTGCAACCTGGAGACCATCAAGCCAGAAGTGCTGGAACTCATCACGAACCGCGAGCTCATTGCATTCAACCAGGACCCTGAATGCCGTCCTGCGTATCCCGTGCAAGTGTTCGGGGCTCCCGATGGCGTTCCAGACCGCCTGGTGCTTGCTCGCATGCTGGCGGATGGCGACTATGCAGTCGGATTCTTCAATTTGATGGACCACGAGGCCAATATGCACTGCCTCTTCGAGCAGATGGGGTTCCCCGTGCTCAGCGGGTATGGGTTGCGCTTCACCGATGTCTTCACCGGAGAAGACCTCGGCCTCAAGCAGGAACTCCTCCATCTCGGCAAACTTGTGCCACACTCCTGCCGCGTGTTCCGCGCACATCCCGAGAAGGTCTAAGGACCAAAAGGACCAAAAGGACCAAAAGAGAGTGCTATAACTCTTGTCCTTTTGGTCCTTTTACTAGCCACTCCCCACTAACCACTAGCCACTAACCACTAGCCACTAACCACTAACCACTAACCACTAACCACTAACCACTAACCCCATTAAACTCACGCGACGGTGTCCCCGAATGGCCAGGAGGCGGGGAGGCTGGCGTCGTGGAAGATGTGTTGGATATCGGGATTGAGGGGAGGGAGTTCGTGTGGGATTTGGTAGGGGCGGCGAAGATGTCGATATTTGGCGGAGCCTACGGACTGGTACGGGAGGAGGTGGATTCCGAGGAGGTTTCCGGGGGATTTTGCGAGGCGCTGTGCGGTGGTGCGGAGGTCGTCGGTGGAATCATTGAAGCCAGGGATGAGGGGCATTCGGATAAAATAGGGGATTCCCGAGTTGCGGAGTTGGTCGATGTTGCGCCAGATGGGTTCGTTGGAGACACCTGTGAGGCGGCGATGGAGGGTGTCGTCCGCGCATTTGATGTCCTGGAGGACGAGGGAGATGCGGTCAAGCATTTGGCGATAGCGTTTTTCTGGGGCAAAGCCGCTGGTTTCGATGGCGGTGTGGAGTGGGGAGAGACGTTCTAGCATGGCCAGGAGGAAGTCGGGTTGCGCGAGAGGTTCGCCGCCTGAGAAGGTGATGCCGCCTTGGGAGCGTTGAAGGAGGGGTGCGTCGCGCAGGAGTCGTTCCGTCAGTTGCGAGACCGTGATGCGCTGTCCGACCATCCGCAGGCGGCGTGCGGGACACGCGGAGACGCAGGCCCCGCATCCCGTGCAGGCGTTGCCTGGCAGGGTGCCAGGCGCGGGAATGCAGTGCTGCGGGCAGGCGTGCTGGCAGGCGGCGCAGGCAGTGCAACGGTCGTGGGAGGGCATGGGAAACGGCACCGCGTCTTGCCCCTCGGGATTGCTGCACCAGAGACAACGGAGCGGGCAGCCCTTGAGAAAGACCGTCGTGCGGACGCCTGGACCATCGTGCAGGCACCACTCGCGGATGTCGAATACGATTCCTTCGAGGTCAGCCATGGAGGGTCATTTCTGCGCGGCGAATGATGTGGTCCTGGTACTCTTTGTCGAGTTCGATGAAATATCCGCTCCATCCCCAGACGCGGACGATGAGGTCGCGGTGGTTTTCGGGGTGCTTTTGTGCGTCGAGGAGGGTATCGCGGTCGATGGAGTTGAGTTGGAGTTGGTGTCCGCCGCGCCGCACGAAGTCGGCGATGAGTTGTGCGAGTTGAGCCTCGGCGTCTGGTGCCGTGAAAACGCTGGCGTGGATTTCGATGGTGAGGGGTCCGCCGTTGGAGACGCCGTCCAGGGGTGGTGCGGTGAAGGAGCGGATGACGGAAAGAGGACCATCGACAGGCACGTCCAGGGCCGGGGAGTAGTTTGCAGAGAACGGTTCGCCCTGGAGCCGTCCATCGGGAGTGGCGGGGAAGTTGCGGCTGTGCCAGATGTAATACATGGCGGAGCCTGTGCCAGGTCGCACGATGCCGCCCTGGGCGTTTTGGAGACCGTCCCAGGCGTGTTGCCAGAGTGCGACGATGTCGTCCAGCGAGCGGTCGGCCTCGGGACTGTTCTGGCCCAGTTTCGGGATGGTGTTTCGAACTTGCGCGAGAAGGTCCTGGTGCTGAGCGTAGTTTTGCTTGCAGATTTGCGCAAAGTCCGCGAGTGTGAGTTGATGGGATTGGAAGACCAGTTGACGAATGGAGGTCAACGAATCGGCGGCGACGGCGATTCCCGTGCCATGGACGCCCCAGTTGTGGTATTTTCCTGCCTGGGTGATGTTGCGTGCCTTCTGGATGGCGATGGGGCAGAGCATGGAGATGAAGGGCCCCGGCAGTTCCGTGAGGTTTTCGTAGTGCGCCAGAAGTGCCTTGGCGCGGCTGCGCAAGTCTGCGGCGAGGTCATGCAGGAAGGATGGATAGTCTGCGGCTTGCGATTGCTCCATCGTTTCCAAAACCGCCTGCGGGAGCGAAATCGCGTCCAAGTTCACGAACTCGTGGCAGACTCCTGGAATCACGAACTCCCAGCAGGCCGCGACCGTGTAGTCGCGAGCGTCTTCCAGCGCATAGCCCCATTTCTGGAGAGCGGGGAGGATGACATCGTCATTGGAGTATTGCGGAAACCCGAGACCAGCGCGAGTCAGGCGGGAGCCGAGTTCCAGGCGTTCGATGGGAGTCCGTTCGGAGACGCGGAAGTTGATTTTGGGGTCGACGAGGCGGAGATTGCAGGAGGCTTCCAGTGCGAGTTCGCTGAACAGGTTCCAGACATCGTTGCCGTCGCGGTCGCAGCCGCCGAGCATGAGGCTCTGGCCATTGTCGCCTTGCTGGACGCCGACGTAGAGGTCGCTGTCGCGGTTGAAGGTGAGGAAGAACTCCTCGACGAGGGCGAGTGCGGAGGCTCGGTCGAGGGTGCCGTTTTGGAGGTCGTGCTGGAGGTAGGGCCAGAGCGTGAGGTCGAGGCGTCCCGTCCCATTGTGGTAGGAGCCTTCGCACCATAGCGCATAGTGAAGGATGCGGAACATCTGGAGTGCCTGCAGGAAGGTCTGCGGCGGCTTGCGCGGGACGACGGCGAGGTTCGCCGCAATTTCCGCGAGTCCTTCCTTCTCGGCGGCGATACGATAGCGTTCCGCGAGGTCAATGACTGCCTGAACGCCACGGAGACCTGCCGCGAGGAAGGAGGCCCCCTCCGAATCGCCATCTTGCCGGGCCTGCTCGATGCGCTGGGAGATGTTGGTAGCAAGCGCGTCGAGACCGATGTGGATGGCGGAGGCGTAGTCGGGAGTGAAGTTAAACGGGATTCCTTTTTCGGAGAAGGAGTATCGGGCGCGGAGTTCCTCCCATTCCTGCGGGGTGTAGAGTTCGGGCAGGTTGGCAACCGTCCGTAGGAATGCAATGCGCTCGCCAGGCAGGAACGCCGGCAGCTCTGCTGCCAGGACAGCCTCCAGGGCGGCTGCGGCACGCATTTCCGCAGGTGTTTTCTGCGCGGCGAAGGTTTCAGCGAGATTCCAGGCAATCCTGTGCCGCAGGGCGTGGTGTCGTCCAGCCAGCAGGGATTCTCTCATTTCAGCGATACGATTGTCCATTGGGGTATCCTATTTCTTCAGTGCAAGTCGCACCATGGCGAAGGAGTGTTTTTGAAGGGAGACGGTGAGGGAGTTGTTCTGAAGGGTGAGGCGCGTTGCGGGGATGCTGGCGGGTGCGACCATTTCGTTGCCCTCGGTGTTGGCGGCGTCGATGGAGTCGTGGTAGAGTTCCGTGGCTTCGAGGACGCACTCCAACTGGAAGCTGCCGAGTTCCGCCTGGAGTTCCATGTCTTCGTCCAAAGAGCGGTTGATCGCGAACAGAACGACCTCGTTCTTCTCGGGATGGTGGATGACTACGCTGCGGACAAAGGGAACTTCGCCGATTTTTTTCACCTCGAAGGTCGGTCCTTCCTGCGATGAACGCAGCACAATCCCGCCGCGTCCATGCTTTGACATCATCCGGAACGGATAGTAGGTCGTCTGCGCCCACGCAGGACCGCCTGGACGCGTCATGATCAGCGAGAGGACATTGACGGTCTGTGCGATGCAAGCCATCTTCACGCGGTCGGCATGGTCCATCATGCTCATCATTGCACCGGCGACGACCAGGACGTCGCTCAGGTCGTAGGTCTCCTCAACGAGGGAGCGCCCGACCTGCCATTTGGTTTCTTGATTTCCCTCGGATTTCGCACGGCTCCAGGCGTTCCATTCGTCTACCGCGATGTCCACTTTCCTGCGGGATTGATGGTGTGCGGCGGCAGCGTCGCAGCAGCCGATGGCACTTTCGACGAGATGGTCCATCCGTTCGGCGGCGGCGAGGAAGAACGGGAAGTCATCGTCCTTGCCGTTGAAATAGATGTGCATAGAGAGCATATCAATGACGTCGAACAGGCGGTCCATTATGGTGTAGTCCCATTCGCCGAAGGTGGGCAACCCGGGGTTGCAGGAGCCGTTGGCGCAGACTTTGATGGTGGGGTCTACCATCTTCATCATCTTGGCCGCGTCATGGGCGACTTTGGCATAGTCTTCTGCGTTCTTGTGGCAGATCTGCCAGGGACCGTCCATTTCATTCCCGAGGCCCCACCAGCGGATGTTGTGCGGCTTCTCGGCACCGTTGGCGCGGCGCAGGTCGCTCCAGTAGGAGCCGCCAGGGAAGTTGCAGTACTCCACGCACTCCTGTGCGGACTGGGGGGTGCCCGTTCCGAGGTTGACCACGTACAGCGGTGACGTGTTCGCAATTTGGCACCATTTCACGAACTCGTCCACGCCGACTTCGTTCGGTTCCATTGCGTCCCACGCATAGTCGGGCTTGCGAGGGCGTTTCTCCTTCGGACCGATGGAATCCTTCCAGTCAAAGCCTGAGACGAAGTTCCCTCCCGGATAGCGCGTCAGCGGCATATTCAGGTCGGCGACGAGGCGCGCGACATCCTTCCGAAATCCATTTCCATCGGCTTCAGGATGCCCTGGCTCGTAAAGCCCCGTGTAGACACAGCGTCCCAGGTGCTCGACGAAGCCCCCAAACAGATTCGGATTGACCTCGGCGACGGTCAAATGTCGGTCAGCAAACAATTTTGAAGTTTTCATTTCTTTGGGTTCCAGAAAAGGGGGCAAAGGAAGAAAAAAGTTGATAAGATATTGCCGTTGGGAAACAATTCAACTGAATTGTGGTCCATGACTTGGAACAACAGCGGCCGCGCAGACACGCGACTTGGCAAAACTTCTAGAGCATCTAGCCCATCTAGAGTGTCTAGACTCGATCAAAGACGCGGACGTAATCGACGAGGAAGTCGTCCTGGCCAACGGCGTCAAATGCGGGAGGGAGTGCCTGGTGGCATTCGAGGCGGTATCCCTTCACTTCGGTGGAGATGAGGATGAACTCGGGACGTTTGGAGACATATTCGGAGATATGTCCGTCTTCGACGCCGTCGATGTAGAAGGTATATCCGTTTTCATCCCAGAGGAGTCCGAAGCGATGGAAAGCTTTCTGGTCCAGGCCGTCTCGTCCACCGACGAAGGCGCGCTTGCAATCGAGGCCATAGCCGCCCGTGAAGGCATTGTGGGGAACAATGCCGCCAGAATGGAAGCACTCCATGATATCGATTTCGGTCCCGGTATCCGCCGGATCCAGGGAGGCTCCGATGACGGGAGATTGAATCCAGAATGCGCTCCACCAGGCATCGGTGCGCTGCTGCAGACGGCAACGGCACTCGTAGTAGCCGTAGGTGTGCGTGAAAAGATTCCTGTGGAGTTTGCCGACGGTCCACTGCAGGTACTCTTTGCCGTTTTTCGTGGGAACGACTGGTTCGTCCATAAAGTTGTAGCCCGTCTGGAGTTGGGAACTCACGGGACGCCCATCCTCTTCCAGGATGGTGAAGACGGCGTTGCTGTGCCCGTCGAGGTAAACACCTTTCTCTGTCCAGGCGGGGTGGCGTTTTCCCATCATAGTGAGACGATAGTCCCACTTGGAACGGTCGAGTTCCGTGCCGTCGAACTCATCGTTCCAGACGAGTTTCCAATTGCCGTCGGGCAGCAGGCTGTCCTCGTGATTTGCCAAGGAAAAGGATTGCATTTGCGAGAATTGGTTTTTGGTTAGCGGTAGGGAGAAGGACCGAAATCATTGTCCTCGTCTTTGCCCTTGTAGAGATAGAGGATGAACTGGACGCTGGGTGCGCCAAAGAACCAGAAGAATGGCAGAAGCAACCAGGAAACCCAGTTCGTGCAGCTTTTGTTGACTTTCTCCATCACGGAAGAGCAGCTCTTGTCAAGGTCAAGGAGACTGACCAAAAAGACAATGGGAAGTCCAAAAGAGGAGAGGTACCAAATCCAGAAGCCGGAGAGGTTCAGGTCATGGAGGCGGCGCACTGTCACGGAAATGGTTGGGAAAATCAGGAAGATATTCAGAAACATGGTTAAGACACCAAACGGCACGCCCAGGTATTTGGATATGAACCCCAAAAGGGTTGTTACGCCAAACAAGATGATATTGAGCAGAAATACGGTGATGATGAAGGTCCAGTATTCCATTCGAGTGGCGCGCCCCTCGAAGGAGAACGAGTTCTTGAGGGAGTGAATGAGCAAGTCTAACTGATTGCGCGACTGTTGACGTGCAAACTCACCAGCCTGCTGCATCATTTCTTCAGGACTTTGTTGTTCTGTCATGGGATATTCCTTGTTGTGGGTGAGGCTTATTTCTTGCGGAGAATCTGGAGATTTTTGAGGGTGACGGTGTTTCCTTGCAGATTGTTGGCTTTGCAGGTGATGGTGACCTGCTGCGTTTTCGGGGGTAGTGTGAAACTGGCAGGCAGGTCTTTGGCCAGGGAGAGATGGATGGTATCGCCCGATTTTGCGGAAACGGCCATCGGGACGATGCTGAGCACGAGGGAGGCACCTTTGGGAAGATTGTGCTCGCAGGTCAGGGTCCATTCGCCAGAAGTGGCGCCGCCGAGATTGGGAATCAAGAAGACGTTGCCGTCGTTCTTGAACTGAATGGCTCCGTCTTGAATGCTGGTTTCTTTTGCCGGAGCCCAGCCATCGGGGCGTCCATTGCCGTCCAAATCGCGTTTCAGATCGGGCAGCAGATTTCCGGAGATTTGGAGACAGTTGCTGTAGAACGCCTTGGCAAGCGTGGCCTGCGTGACAACGGGAATCTGGTTTTCCTTCATCCACCCAAGCAATTCGTCATGTGCCTCCAGGAACTTCTGCCAACCGCCAGCATAGTTCCTCACAATCATGTGGCTTGCGGCAATCATCACGCGACGCCTCGCAATTCCATCGGCAATCAAAGTCTTCGCAGTCTCGACGGAATCCTTCTCCATATGAATATCGCCCCACTGCATCCGATAGCGTTCCAACTTCCACGACGGATTGCACGTGAACTTTGGTGCTTTCCCACTAGCATTCACACTATAGGTCCCGGCGGAAATGTACCCTTCCGCTTCCAATGAGGACTGCAACTGCTCCGCCGAGAGAAACACAATAGCACCGCCAGGCTGAATCCAGCATTGGGGGGAAGGCAACCCCAATGCTTCAAAATTGCGCTTGGCACAACGCACGATAAAACGTATGTTCTCCGGGTAGAAATCAAAGCCTTTTCGGGTTTCCACACGCTGAAACTGGTACTCTTTCTCACCAAGGTCCACCCCATCCTTTGCCCAAAAATCCCCGATTCTGTACATGTTGGGAGTTTTGGCATTGCTTACCAACCAATACAGCTTCTTATCTTCCAGGTTCTGTGCCAAAATATAACCGCCAGGACCGATATCCCCCGTAGGTTCCCCGACATTTTTCTTCACTTTCATCGTAAATGGTTTGCCCTTGGGGTTTGGGAGGAACTTGTAGTCCAAATAAATGTTGTTTTCGTCCTTGTGGTGAACCTTGGCGTCCTCGACTTGGTCCAGATGACTGATATTCACCACGAAAGGATTGTGCACGGGAGTATGGTCCATGACCTCATGACCGCCGGCAACCATCTTCTTGGCCAGTTGCTGATAGTCTTTGTCATTGAGAATCTTATCGGTATTCCAGGACGCACACAGCGGGACGTGATGCTTCTCGAAAACCGCGCACATCTCCGTCCATTTCTTGATGGTCTGGTTGTCGTCAAACCGAAATGCCACGGCACCAAAGTCAGGTGTGAGTTCTGCCGCACCGACCACGCCAGCGAAGACCATTGCAAGCGAAACCATGTTTTTCATTTGGGAAACTCCTTGTTGTTGAAGTGTTTTCCAGTTACAATAACGCATTTATGTGTTTTTGCAAATCCTTTCCGGGGGGGCAAAACCTCGTCGTTCCCTATTCCTCAAGGATGCAGTCTTTGAGGAAAGCCATGTTGTTGGCGCGTCGTTCGCAGATTCCGTTGATGGTGATGGTTTTCCCGGCTTCGATGAGGTCTGCGATTTGCTGGAAGACGGTTTCTGGCGTGCCGTCGACGAATGTGGCGCGGATGTTGAAACCGAAGAGGACGACGATGTTCCCCTTGTCCATAAAGCGGCTGGTGGGTTTTCCGGTGATGAGGATTTTGTGGCCGACGAAGGTTTCGCGGAACGTCGCGTCGTTCATGTCGCGGACGTGCTTGCCGAACTGTTCGGCTGTGGTCTTGTGAGCGTCGCGCGGACCTTTCGCACCTGCCTTTTTCGACGAGGCGATGATTTCCTTGATTTCCTCGTCCGTGAGTTGCTGCGCCTCGATGATTTGTGGTTTGAGGTAGCGTTCCATCTTGCGGTTGGCAAGTTCGAGAACGTAGTCGCCACGGTCAGTGACTTCGATGAGCATTCCGACGGCTTCGCCGTCCGCCAGTTTCAGGCGGTGCGTGGGCAGCCAGTAACGTGCACTCTGCTTGTTGACCTTGCCCGGCAGAATCTGGATGCGTGCATTGTCCGAGAGACCCGACGGATGCTCAATCTTCAGCAAAGCCATTCCCGCCGCCAGGTTTTCAACGAGGAAGGGCTTCGAGAGATTCCCCGTTTCCGCGTGGACGGTGGTTCCGAGCAGAGCGCCGTTCAGGTAGATCTGGAATCCGGCGGGGCGCGTCGTCACTTCCAGCGAACCCAGTAGCGATTCCAACTGGACGTTCACGCGTTCTGCGGTCGTTGCCGCAATCGTCACTTTCTCCATGTGTGGCTTGCAGGCAGGACCTTCCACGCGCAACTCGTGTTCTCCTTCGCAGAGACCTTCCACCACGACTGGCGTCACGCCCAGCAGGCGCCGTCCTTCCCAAACCCAGGCCCCCGCAGGAGTGCTTTCCACGGTCACCGTCCCCAATTTCGCAGTCAATTCCACAGGCTGCGATTGATAGTTCTGGTTGACGACCAGGGGGCGCTCAACGGTTTCATAACCGTCCTTCTGAAGTTCGAGGATGTGGCGGCCTTGCGCAATGTCCCGCAGGACGGCGGGAGTGACGCCGAACTGCTTCTTGTCCAGGTAGATGGTGGCACCTGCCGGAGTGCTTTCCACGAGGATGTTCTGGGGACCCTTCTGTTCGACGGGTGCAGGAGGCACAAAGACGGGAGTCTGCGCAACAGGTGCTGGCGTGGCTGGAGCCTCTTCCTCGGGTTCCGCTTCCGGGGCGGGTTGCTGCGGCAGCGTCTCTGACTTGAGGTTCTTCAGGTCGTCAGCGGACAGCATGCCGTTGATTTCCTGACTGGGGGTCGCGATGGGAGCCGGATTCTGCACCTGTTCAGTGCTGGCGGCAGGCTCGGGTTCCTCTTCCGGTTCCCCCTTGAAGACACTCTTGGCCAGGAATCCAATGACCGCCAGCAGAAGGACGAATCCAACGACACCGACGAGTTTCCCGCCAGCCGGCTTGCCTCCCTCCACGGGAGACGGCGCGGACAGAACGGTTTGCGCAGAAGAATCCGATGCGTCCGCCGGCTGGGGATTCGTTTCGGCAGGCGGGACCTTGAGGGCGGCGGCCGCATGGCGGGCGTTGGCGGGATCATCGTCCATCACCTGGAACTCATAGGAGTGGATGCGGATGACATCGCGGTCGTAGATGCGTCCCTCGATGGTCAGTTTGTCGCCGTTGACATAAACGCCGTTCAGACTCTGCAAATCCTCGGCAAACCAGGCAGAACCCCGGCGCGAAAAACGGCAGTGATGGCGAGAAACGCTATCGTCTTCCACAACATAGTTATTGTCGACCTCGCGCCCAATCGTGAAGTCCGGGACGATCTCTAGCACGCGCCCAATGTCAGCACCGTTCAACACTTTGAGTCTCATCATGGAAGCACCTCGTGAGGAATCGTTGTCATTTTGCCTTTTGTCTGTTATATTAATTGAGGGAATTGCAAAACTACCGCCCAACCGCCAAAACGCCGCAAGCGAGGGCGAAGAGCGAAAGCGAAGCGTGGTGACCACGCGGAGTTTGAGCGATGAAGCCCTCGCGCCGCGCCGTGAAGGCGGTTGGGATGAGAGTTTTGCAATTACCTCAATTGACAATAATGTAAGCCTAAAAAAGCAATTGTCACGTAATAGCGGAGGATTTTTTCAAGAATGATAGATTTACATTGTCACAGCAGTGCTTCGGATGGTATTCTGGAGCCTGGCATTCTCCCGAAAGTCGCCAAGGAGCATGGGCTGCGCGCACTCGCCTTGACCGACCATGACACGCTGGACGGCATTCCGGACTTTCTGCGCGTCTCGCAGGAAATCGGGTTCGAGGGGATTCCGGGAATCGAACTTTCCTGCACGGTTTCCTGCGGGGAGAGGTGCCACGTGGTCGGCTTGTTCGTGGATTGTACCAACCAGGCCTTGGAGAAGGCGCTGGTGCAGATTCGCGAATGGCGCCAGGAGCGCAATGATGAAATCATCGCAAAACTGAACGCGTTGGGGATTCCTGTGACGCGGGAACTGGCACTATCGTTCGGGACGGGGAAGTTTGTGCTGGGACGTCCTCACATCGCGGACGCGGTGGTGAAGTTGGGATTTGCGCGTAACTCGCAGGAGGTGTTCGACAAGTTGATTAATCGTTCGGGTCCGGCGTACGTGCCGCGGAAGGTTTTGCCTGTGGAGACGGCGCTGTCAGCATTGCGTGCGGCCGGCTGTGTGTCCATTTGGGCGCACCCATTCGCCAGTACTTCCATGACGCTTGCAAAATGCACGCGCATTGTGGAGGAGATGATGTCGTACGGGCTGGATGGAATCGAGGCATATTATCCGACATTTTCGTCCACGAACACGGAGAATGCCCTGCACCTTGCCCAAAAGAAGGGGTTGCTGGTGAGCGGGGGGACGGACTACCACGGCGGCACCCACCACATCGGAATCCACATCGGAACTGGCTACGGCAACGGCTTCCAGGTGCCAGACCAGTTGCTGGAGCCGATTCGCGAACGGGGGCAACAGTACAGGAGTGCCCTATGAGCAGTCCATTCCTTTTTCTGGACCGGGACGATACCCTCATTTACGACCATCCCTACCTGCGGGACCCCGCTGGCGTCGAACTCACGCCAGGCGCGGGACGTGCGCTGAAGGTGCTTCAGGACGCAGGATTCCAGTTGGCTTTGGTGACGAATCAATCGGGGATTGCGCGGGGGCTGGTCAAGCCGGAGGAATTGGAATGCGTCCATGCGCGTCTGCGGGAACTGTTGCGGGAGGAGGGTGTGGTTCTGGCGGGGATTTTCCTTTGTCCGCATGGTCCCTGGGAGGAGTGCGACTGCCGCAAGCCACGCACGGGGATGCTGCGCCAGGCCTGTGCCCAATTTGAGGTGGATTTGACGCGTTCGGCGATGATCGGCGATCGTGCTGGCGACATTGAAATGGGGCGTGCTTTCGGGCTCACGACCGTGCAGATTCGCCTGAATCCCGAAAAGACGCCCGATTGCGGGGCGGATGTTTCCTTTGCTTCGTTGGCGGAGGCGGTTCCGTTCCTCCTAAAACTCCTGAGGTAATTGTAACCCCTTTCAAAGTCCACAGAACACACAGATCACACAGAATCGTTTGAAACAAAATACATAGTGCAAGCCGCCGCAAAGCGGCGGATTGCTTTCTGTGTGTTCTGTGGATTCAAAGTCCACAGAACACACAGAACACACAGAATCGTTTGAAACAGAATACATAAGTGCAAGCCGCCGCAAAGCGGCGGATTGCTTTCTGTGTATTCTGTGTGTTCTGTGGACTCAAAAATTGGTTTTCCTGCAAAAGTGACCTTATGCGAATCTTGCAAATCAATACAGCGGATGCGGGGGGCGGTGCGGAAGGCACGGCCTTCAACTTGCTACGTGCCTATCGTGCGGTGGGCCATGAATCGTGGCTGGCGGTCGGGCGCAAGTACACGCAGGACGAGGGTGTGTTCGAGATTCCCCGCCCCACGCCGCCCGGCTTGCGCGGACGCTGCTTCCACGCTATGGCGCAGGCAATGCGCTCCTGGGAAGGATGCCTGCCAGGCGCTCGTTGCGCAGCACGCTCCTTCGACCGTCTTGCCTCTCCGCAACGTTTCGCCGACTGGCGCACCGGACGCGACGAGCATGACTTCCCGGGTTCCCACCAAATCCTCGATACGCTCCCCGCACGTCCCGACATCATCCACTGCCACAATCTCCATGGATGGTATTTCGACCTCCATGCGCTCCCCGAACTCTCGCGCCAGGCACCCCTGATTCTCAATTTGCGCGATGCTTGGCTTCTTACGGGGCACTGTGCGCATTTCTTCACCTGCGAGCGGTGGAAAAGCGGTTGCGGGGAATGTCCGTCCCTGGAGGTTTATCCGTCGGTGCGACGGGATGCCACCGCGCAGAACTGGCATGAAAAGCAGCGTATTTTTGCGCAGTGCCGCCTTTTTGTGACGGCACCGTCGCAGTGGCTTCTTGACCAGGCGCGGCAGGTCATTCCGGCGCAGGAGTACCGCGTTGTTCCGAATGGTATCCGAACGGAGATTTTCACGCCAGGTGACAAAGCGGCTGCTCGCCGCGAACTTGGGTTGCCGCCGGATGTCCCTGTCCTGATGTTTGCCGCCGCTTCCACGAAGAATCTCTTCAAGGATCCGGTCACCACCACTTCGTGCCTGGAACGCCTCCTGCAGAACTGTCCTTCGCTGCACTTCCTGTGTGTTGGCAGCGATATCCGTGTCGGTGACGCGCGGCTGCACGTGCTTCCCTATGTTAAATCTGCAGAGAAGATGGCGCAATGCTATCGTGCAGCGGATGTATTTCTGCATGCGGCGCGTGCGGAAGCATTTGGAAAGACCATTACGGAGGCGATGGCGTGTGGCACGCCTGTCGTCGCCACGGCAACCGGCGGTATTCCCGAACAAATGCTTGACGGCGAGACGGGTTTCCTGGCTCCCACTGGCGATGCCGATGCACTCGCGCATCGCGTGCAGCAACTCCTTGCAATGCCCGCGGAGGACCAGGCCCGCATTTCCGCTGCCGCCGCTGCTCGCGGCGCACAATTCCCCCTCGAACGCCAGGCACGCGCCTTCCTGGATTGGTATGCCGAACTGAAGACGGCTTCGCCTGCCTGAGGGAAATAAAGCAAGGCACTGCTATTTTCCTATTCTCAAACACTCTCGAAAGTTTTTTTGAGGTTTCCTGTCGAATATTCTGGGAAATGCCTTATATTATCATATTGGGATAAATTAGATTCATTGTCACAACTACGAATTATGGAACGCAACGATCATCAACGCATTGTCATCACAGGTGTCGGATTGACGGCACCGAACGGCAACAGTCTGCCTGAGTTCCGCGCAAATTTGCTTGCGGGGAAGTCGGGTGTCCGCGACTACGAGATACGTTATTTCGGGAAAACCTACGCTGGTCTCTGCGACTTTGACGCTTTGAAGTACCAGAAGCGCAAGGAGGTTCGCACTGGCACGCGCGCCGGTTCGATTGGAGTCTATTGTGCACATGAGGCTCTGGCGGATGCGGGGCTCGAAATCGGACGCGATTTTGCCTCGGACCGCATTGGTGTGTTTCTCGGAATCACGGAGCACGGCAATGTGGAAACCGAGGAGCAAATCTACGAAATCTCAAAGTACAACTACCAGGTGAGTTACTGGTCGCATTATCACAATCCACGGACGGTTGCCAATAGCCCTGCCGGCGCGGTGACGGTCAATCTCGGCATTACGGGACCGCATTATTGCCTGGGCGGCGCATGTGCTGCGGGCAACCTGGGACTCGTCACGGGCATGCAGCAGATACTGCTGGACGAGGTCGATATGGCGCTGGCCGGCGGCGTTTCGGAATCGCCGGGAACCTTCGGGATTTTTGCGGCGTTCAAGGCGGAGAATTCGCTGGCGCACGACGCACCGTCGGCCGCCGAGGCGAGCCGTCCGTTTGACCAGAAGCGCAATGGAATCGTCATTTCCGAGGGCGGGGCGGTCTATGTGCTGGAACGTCTGGACCACGCAAAGGCGCGCGGTGCCAAAATCTATGCGGAACTCCTGGGACACTGCTATAATTCGGACGCCACCGACATGGCTCTTCCCAACGCGGAACGCCAGGCGCAGTGCATCCGCAAGGCACTTGCGAATGCACATCTGCGCCCGCAGGACATCCACATTGTCAACACACACGCCACTGGCACGCTTCTGGGCGACGCCAAGGAATGCGAGGCACTGCGCGAGGTCTTTGGTGATTCCTGTCCCGACACCTGCATCAACAATACGAAGGGATTCATCGGGCACGCGATGGGCGCGGCTGCGGCTCTGGAACTCGCCGGAAACTTGCCTTCCTTCCAGGACAATCTTGTGCACCACTGCCTGAATGTCGAGCAACTCGACCCGCAGTGCGCTCTGCCCAATCTGGTGCTGAATGCCCCACGGTCCGTTCCATGCGTGGAAACCATCCTCAACAATTCCTTCGGCATGTACGGAATCAACTGCGTTCTCATCGTGGGAAAATACCAATAATCATCCAACATCATAGCAACATCACACAGAACTAAGGAGAAAGAAATGACTCGAGAAGAAATCCACAGCGCAATGGTTGACATCCTGAATGACATTGTCGAAGATGTGGACTGGGGAAGCCTGGAAATGGAGGAAAACCTCAAGGGCAAGTTGGAATCGATGGATTTTCTGGATGTCATTATGGAACTGCGCAAGCAGTACGGGGTGGAAGTCCCTGAGGCGGACTATCCCAAGTTTGCCACTATGAAGGGTTGCGTGGACTATCTTGAACCATTCCTTTCCTCCAAATAAAATAAAAAAGCCAGGAGCACACGATATGGCATCCAGCGAGAATGTCAATGTCCCGCCGCCCAACCACGTAATGGTTCTGGATGGTCAGGGGTGGATTGGACTCGTCGATCAGATGGGTACGGAAACCACGGTCGTGAACGCCGCGCGCGTTTCCTTTGGAAAACTCAAGAAAGAGATGGACCAACGCGATGTCGTGCTCGTGAAGTACCTCATCGAGAACCATCACACCAGTCCGCTGGAGCACGTGGTGTTCACGTTCCTGGTGCACTGCCCGCTCTTCGTGCGCTCCCAGTGGCACCGCCACCGCACCTGGAGTTACAACGAAATTTCCCGCCGCTATACCCAGGAAGACCTCGAGTTTTTCGTGCCCGCAGAACTGCGCGAACAATCGGAAAGCGACCGTCAGGCTTCCAAGGCTTCAGACAAAATCGACCAGGAAGCCTGCAAGGCCATCATTCGGGAACAGAACGCCGCTGCCTTCGCTGCCTACGAGAAACTCCTCGACGCAGGCGTCTGCCGTGAACAGGCTCGCGGTGTCCTCCCGCAGAATATGATGACCACCTTCTGGGGCACCGTCGACCTGGGAAACCTTATCAAGTTCCTTGAACTTCGCGATAGTCCTCACGCACAGGTCGAAATACGCGAATACGCGACCGCCATCAAGCAACTTATCAAGCCCAGCCTCCCGCACGTCGCAGAAGTCCTGGGATGGTAGCCGACAGCGAGACGGTGTAGAGGGGACATTCCCTTCCGACGGCGGGACGCCATCGTTACGTGGGACGCTGTCGTTACAGTTCGATGGCGTCGAGTTCTTCGTCTTCCTTGCGAGCCTGGTCGAGAGATTTCACCCATTTGAGGACTTCGACGACGGGTTCGACGAGTTCGACAGGGATGTAGTGCTCGACCTCGACCTGGGCGTAAAGGCGTCGTGCGAGGGGGACGTTCTCCATGATGGGGATTCCTTCCTCCATGGCGGTCCGTCGAATGATGGCCGCGACATAGTCGGTTCCTGCGACGACGACTTTCGGGAGCGGGGATTCTTCTGGTTTGTACTCGATTCCGACGGCGATGTGGGTGGGGTTCGTGACAACGACCGTGGCTTTTTTCGTGGCGGTAACGGGGTTGGGTCCGTTGAGGATTTCCTGTCGGAACTTCTGCTGTGCCTGTTTGACTTCCTGGGAACCTTCCATTTCCTTGTACTCGCGCTTGACCTCGTCTTTGGTCATCATCATCTGCTTGGTGAAGTTTTTCTGCTGGAAGAAAAAGTCTACGGCGGCAATGACGACATAGCCGAAGGCCGTGTAGCCTGCGAGGCGTTTCAGAATGACGGCGAGGCAGGGCATGAGGTCCGAAAGGGTTCCGTAGCAAAGTGGGAGCAGTTCGGGAATGGAAACGACAATCAGTTTCCAGATGAGATAACTCAGAAAGGTCACCTTCACGCAATTCTTGAGAAATTCAAACACGTTCTTCATGGAAAAAATGCGCTTGAAGGCTTCGGCGGGATTCAACTTGTTCATGTCGGGCTTGATGGGTTCCAGCGTGAACAGAAAACCAATCTGGACGACATGCGCCGCCACGCCGACAAATGCCGCCACGGCGGCAAAGATGAACGAGTGCTTGCAGATAATCCAGACGGCGTTGATTCCCCCGATGTGGATGGCGTGCCAGGGGTCCATCGCGGTGTTGTTTCCCACGAAGGTGATGAGGTCTGCCACATCATCCACCAGCACGGTGGCGAGGATGGCGGTCAGGTACATCAAGACGATCAGGAGCGCGGTGGAGACCACGTCCTTGGAGGAGCAGACCTGCCCTTTCTCGCGGGCGTCGCGCAGACGCTTCGCGGTCGGCATTTCTGTCTTTTCGCCTGAAGATTCCGCCATACTACACCTTTATCTGAACCGTCAGCACGTTGCGTTCGCCGTCCCGCTGATAGGAAACATGCTCCGCCAGTTGCTTCACCATGAAGATGCCGAGCCCGCCCACCTTGCGCGCCTCCAGAGGGGCGTTGACATCGGGGTCGGGGAGCGACAGCGGATCGAAGGGGTGTCCCTGATCCGCGATGACGAGGTTCTTGTGGGAACCGTGCCGCAGGAATGTCATTTCAAAAGTAGGAGAACCAGAGCAGCGTACGACGTTGGAGAGGATTTCATCGACCACGATGGAGAGCCTGGGATCCACGTCCAAATCGTAGAGGAACTCTTCGGCGGCGCACATACCTTCCGAGTTGCACGGGAAGACACGGCGAACGCCGTGGAACTGGAAATCGAGCACTGTGATGTCGTCCGCCTGCGGGACATTCTCGGCGAAGGCGGTGATGTCCTGGGAGATGAGATTGCAGGTGGCCTTGGAATTGCCGGTGAAGGTGGAGATTTTCTCCAGCAACCGTTCCTCGCCGTAGAAGCCATCATGGGATTGGGCCTCGGTGACGCCGTCCGTGTACAGGAACAATTTGTCCCCTGGATGGAGTTGCAGGACCTTATGCTGGTAATTTGTCCCGCCGAACACTCCGAGCGGAAGACCTGACACCGTGCGCATCCACTCGTATTTCCCGTTCACATGTTGAAGAATGGGGGGATTGTGCCCGCAGTTGACATATTCCAGGCGTCCGGTATCCACATCCAGAACGCCCACCCAGGCCGTCACGAACATATTTGCGTCATTGCCTTCTGCAAGACGTTCGTTGACGGAAGCGACGGCACGTCCCAAGTTGTCGCCGTTGCTGGTAAGGAGGTCGTTCAAAGTCGTCTTGGCGCGCATCATGAACATTGCGCCGGGAATGCCCTTGCCGGAGACGTCGGCGACGAGGAAGGCGACGCGGGACTTAGAGATGAAATAGAAGTCGTAGAAGTCGCCGCCGACCTCCCTCGCGGGATGCATCATGGCATAGGTGTCGACGCAGTCGGCGATTTGGGGGAAGGGCGGGAAGTGGTTGGGGAGTGCGGCGGCCTGGATGGAGGAGGCCAGTGCGAGGTCCTTGTTGCGCCGTTCCTCTTCGGCCTGTCGTTCTATCTCCGCGCGTTCCTGCAACGTAACCAGACGCAAGGCAATCATGGTGACCAATGCGAAAATGACAATCAAGACTCCCATCGTTGTCCAAACGGAGACATTTTTGGCGTGAATCACCTCGCTTTGAGGGACAATCATGCAGACGCGGTGACCCGATTCGGGAATGGGGAAGGAGGTGCAAAAACTGGGCGTGCCGAAGACGTTCGCTTCAAAGACATAATTCGAGGGATAATTGAGGATTTCCTTGGAGAATCCCAGAGTCCAAAGCGTTCGTTTCATCGAAAGGTGGCGGATGACCTGGTAGACCGAGTAGCGTCCATCCGAGATGACTTCGCCGGATTCCTCATCGGCAAGAATAAAGAAGCCTTTCCCGCTGACATGCCACTCGAGTGCGATGTCGGAAAGGAGTCGGGAGAGGTCTTCGGAGAGGCGTTTGAAGTCGAATCCGACCTGAAGGTATCCGCCGTCCATGCGAATGCCGATGAACTTGCGGTAGGCGTCGTCGGCATTGACGGTGATTCGCGGTGGCTGGGTGTACCAGACGGTGTCGTTGATGAGACAAAGGAAGCCAGCCGCTTTTTTGGGATCGGGGTCCGTTCCCATATAATAGTGGAGTTGTTCCTTGTGGGTCGTTGCCTGAATGACGCCGTTTCTGTCGGCGAAGTTGATTTCATCGAGTTGATATTCTTTCTTGAACTGGGCCACCATCTCCTGAGTGACGTTGGAGACGCTGCCCGCGCGGGAGCGAATGCACAGGGCAACATAGGTCAGCACGCGGTCCATGCTGTTCAATATTTCGATTCTGAAATCCGACCGCGCCCGTTCCATGATAGTTTTGATGCGGTCTTTGGCCTGTCGTGATTCGACGATATCGACGATCATAAACGTCAAAATCGTTGCGACACAAGCGGCACAGAGGATATCGATGCGATATTTATTGGTGTCTTTCATCGTTTATTCCAGATGGAAGATGTTGGAGAATCCGGTGATTTGGAAGATGTCAAGGACGGCGGGTTGAGCGTTTCGGATGGTCATGGTGCCTTGCGCGGTCATGGTCTTGCAGGCAGTCAGGAAGACGCGGAGACCTGCGGAGGAGACGTAGGTGACGCCGCCGATGTCGAGGATGAGTTCGGTAATCCCGTTCAGTTTGAGTTCATTTTCGAGTTGTGGGGAGGTCGTGGTGTCCAAGTTGCCTTCCACAGTGACGGTGAGTTTTGTGCCTTCGAGAGTTTTTTTGATTTCCATGATGGAAGCTCCTATGTTATGGGGGATTAAGTTTGGACGTCGAAGATGCGGAGGAGCGGTCCCAGCAAGGCGGATTGGGAGTCGTACATCAGCATATCCAGAATGTATTCTATGTACACGATGAGGAAGGCGATGCCGAGCGCGGACTTCACGGGCATCGAGAGGAAAAACACGTTCAATTGGGGAGCGGTGCGGTTGACGAATCCGAGTCCGATGGTGGCCAGGAACATCAGGATGATGATGGGTGCGGAGATGATGTAGGTGGTGCGCATCATATTGTCGAGGGTATCGAGTGCGAACGCGTGGGCGTCAGGAGCGGCGGCGAGTTGTTTTCCGAAGAGGGGGATGAAGTCGTAACTGGCATAGATGGCACCGAGAAAGAGGAGGATGGCGCCGCTGATGTAAAAGATGGTGGAAACGATCTGCGTGAACAGGATGCCAGTTGTGGAGACCTGTGCACCTGACAGTGGGGAGTAGACTTCACCCATGGTGGCGCCGCGCTGGTTGTCAATGAAGTTTCCTGTGTTTTCCGCGACCCAGAACGGAATCGAGGCAAAGAACCCGATGAGGAATCCCACAAGAGCCTCCTTCAACGCCACGGCGCAGAACAGGAACGCCGAGAGTTCTTCCATCTGTGCGATAACGCGGGGCACCAGCACGGCGGCAAACGCCAGGGCTGCCACGCGGCGTGCCAGCCCTGTAATCATCGTGCTGGAGGTTGCGGGGCAGATCGCCATCGCCGCGCTGATGCGAATTGCGGAAAGCACGAACGCCAGGACGATTTTATGGAAATCCGAGTAGTTCATGCGTTACCCTCCCTCCATCCAGACAATGCAGGGACCGTGGAATGTCAGCGACAGGCATTTCGGCATTCGAGGCAGGAAGAGGTCGCGAAGGCGGAGGCGGGGGCAGAATCCCGTTGGGGAATTCCCAGTCCAAGCCACGACACTGGAAGGTTTTACGGAGAGGGTACCGCCGTCTTGGACGACGATTCGCGTGGTGCGTGATTCCGTCGCCACCACGGCCCATCCCATCTGGCATTCGGTGACGCAGATGGCGTCCCGGAAGGAAAATGGGATGATGCGAATCATCCGTCCTCCCTTGCGCGAACTGGATGGTGCCAGCAGCAAGCGGTCCGTGACGATCGTGACGGTTTCCCCGAGGTCAATCCGTGTCAGAAACGGGCGTGCTTTCACTGCGCACCACATTTTTCCCTTCAGGGTGACGAACGAGAGGCGATGCCGGTCCGGGGCAAAGAAACGCTTCCAGAAGGAAAGACCCTCCTGCGGGGGAGGCATTGTGCTTGCCCGGGTTTCCCCTTGGACTGCCGTTGGCATTCCAAGCGACACGAGCCATTCCCCGTCTTCCACGCGAACAAACCCGTTTTCGATGGTCATTTCCTGGCTTGCAACTCCCTCCACGGGAACTGCTTCTGAACGCAAAGACCCGCCTGCGTCGGATACCGCCGCAGTCGGGTTCGTCAAGTTTTGTGCGTTCAGGTCCAGAAGTTGTTCTCCTATTTAGGGAACGTTGGCATCGGGGGGCAGGAATAACTCAGGGCCTGGCGAATCAAGTCTCCCAGATGGTCGTTGCGGTTGGTGGCATCCAATTCGATTTCCGTGGAAATCTCATCTTGGAAGGTGACATTTGCGGGTTGGTCCCGAACCGTTACCTTCAGCGGGCTGTTCGTCTTCTGCTGGGATTCCTGTGGGGTAACAGGAACGCTCGTATCTTGGGGGGCGACCGCCGGCGAGAAAGTGTTTCTGTTGATGGGCGTCATGTTCATGGTCATCACCTCTTTTGTTGGTTTCTTTACCTTGAATACGCTCCAACTAAAAAAAGGTTACACAGTTTCGTGTTTTTTAAGAAGAAATTGCAAAACGATCGTCCAACCGGCCTCGCGGTGCACCTCGGCGTTCGTTTTTTTCTTACAGATCGGCCAGGAGTGGGCGTAGTTTTTCTTTGGCGCGGTGGATGCGGACCTTGACGAGGTTTTCGGTGACGCCCGTGATCTGTGCGATTTCGCGGATGGAGAGGTCGGAGATTTCGAAGAGGACGAAGGCTTCCCGGATGAGTGGCGGGAGTTGTTCGAGGGCGGAATTGATGCGTCCCCGGAGGTATTCCATATCGCTGGGAGAGGGTGCTTCTGCGGCGGGGCCAGCGTCTTCGTCACGGATTTCCTCCTGAAGGGTTTCGTGGGAGTCGTGGCGAATCATATTGATGCGGATGTTGCGGGCGATGGTGTAGATGAGTCCGCTGACTTGGGAGGGGTCGTCCTGGAGCCGTTCGCGCATATTCCAGAGGCGGAGGAAGGTTTCTTGGACGATATCGCAAGCGTTTGCATAGGTACTGCCAGAGCCAATCAGGTAGTTGGTCAATTTGGGGGCAATGGTGCGGTAGTAGTCTTCAATGGTCATTGTCAGGTACCTGTATGCTCGAGGGGTTCCCCTCTATCTGGAAACGAATGGGATGTTCAGAAAGATTTCCTGGGTGAACACCAGTAACTGGGATCCCATCCAGTTGGCTGCCAGCATGATTGTGATGGAAATGGTGATGAGTTTGACGGCGAAGCCCAGGGTCTGCTCCTGAATCTGCGTCAACGCCTGTAACAACGACACAAGCAACCCGATAACGGTCGCCACCACAATCGGCAATAGCGACAGTTTCAGGACGAGAATCAGCGTCGTCTGCGCGTAATCTAGCAGTTGTGCTTCGGACATGATGCTACACGTAACTTTGAACGAGGCCTTGGATGAGGCGCGCCCACCCATTCACCATCACGAACAAGAGCAACTTGAATGGGAGGGAGATGGTCACGGGGGAGACCATCATCATACCCATTGCCAGGAGGATGTTCGAGATGATGATGTCAATCGCGATAAAGGGAAGGTAGACGAGGAAACCGATTTGGAAGGCGCGGGTCAATTCGGAGACGCAGAAACTGGGGACGAGGATGTAGAAACTGTCGGGATCGACGACGGCGGGGACCTTGATGGGATTGCCCTGGGCGTCGACCTCGGTTTTTGCCCAGAGGCGTTCGGCGGTGCTGGCGAAGAAGACGATGTGGCTTTCAGCGGTGTTTCGTTTGAGGAAACCTCGGAAGGGTTCGGCGGCGCGTGCGGCGATGTCAGTCTGGTAGATGACTTCGGGCTTGTTGTCCTTGAGTCCCTGCTGTAGAATATCCCAACTTTGGTTCATGAGAGGTGCCATGATGTAGAACGTCAGAATCAACGCCATGGCATTGATGACCATGTTGGGCGGAATGGACTGGATGCCGAGTGCGTTGCGAATCAACGACATTACAACGACAATCTTCAGGTAACTCGTTGCAATCATCGCCAAAAACGGCAACAGCGACAGTCCAATGAATAGGACAATTAGCGCAAATGGGTCAGCATTCAGCATATTGCCTCCAGTTGCATTGCGTTCTGAACTCCCAACTTCACTCGACGTCCAGAGGCGCGACGCGTTCCCGCTTTCATCAGCAGCAATGCGTCGATGCCGTCCGCGGAGCAGCGTGGGGTTCCGTCTGCAGCGACATATTCTGCGAAGGAGATTTGCCGTGTTGTGTCTGCCAGAATGCGGAGTCGTTCGGGATCGCCTTTTCCGCGCAGGATAATGCGTCCTGGGTGTTCGCCGGAGAGTTCAGGCAGGAGCAGGCAGTCCCCCACGGCAAGGCCAGCCTCTTCATCCGGGGACAGATCAAAGACGGCGAGTTCGATTTCGGCGTCAAGGGAGATGCCTGCGATGGAGGGATCCGTCAAATCCAGGTGTTCCAGATTGCCGAGGGTGGCAAGGATGTGCGGGGTCATGGAGAGGGTGAAGTGGTATTCGTTGCCGTCCTCCTGCTGGAGCAGACGGAACGGTACGGGATCGGTTCCCGCGACGTCGGTCGGTCCGGCGATGCTCAACTCGATTCGCACAGCGTCTTCCAGAGTTTGGAACAGGGTGCCTGCCTCCGCTTCCAAAACCGCCAACAGGATTGGCTCCGGAACTTGCTCGCGGATTGACAGCAATTTGCTGAACTCCGGCATGGCAGGACATGGTGCCAGACCCAGCACGCACTCTTCCTTCCCAAATCGTATCTTCATATGGAACTCCTCCGAGGGCGCATTCCCGTCCGCTTTCAACAGGCATGCCTTCCCGGACTCCGATTACACGATGTTCCACGCGGGATGCGTCAGTATCTCCAGCGGCGACATTGTCGCAAACGGCGGCAGTTCCTTCAAAAAGTCCAACGGTTTCATCACGCGTTCCCCTCGTCTAAATCCTTACGTCGGACATCCACCGAAATCTTGAAACGATGGATGTGCGACGACAAATATTCTGAAAGTTGCGGTGCGTGCTTTTCCAAAAGAACGCTGACATCCGCAGCCGTCGGGGCAAAATGAATGGACAGCGTATCGCCCGACGACACAATCTGAATCGTTGTTCCCTTCAAGACTTCTGGCTTCAACTTCACCAGAATCTCCCCTTCGCCACGCATTAACTGCGGCGACACCAGAATCGTGTCTGCAACCGCTGTCGCGGCTTCCAGGAAAATCTCCGTTCCCGTCGCCGCTTCCACATGGTTCAAAACGCTTGCGGTCGGACCAGTCTGAGGAACTTCCATCGGTCCCGTAACGGGAACCGCTCCCCCTGGCACCGCCGACGCCGCCGCTACCGCCGCCATCCCCGTTTCTGCAACACGACGCGCCTTCTTTTCCTCTATCTCAACCGTCTGTACCGACGGCGTCCCGCTGGGCTGTACTGACGGCGTCCCGCTGGGCTGTACCGACGGCGTCCCGCTGGGCTGTACCGACGGCGTCTCGCCGTTGAAAACCAATTCAGGTTTCTCTATAGGCGTGGGCTGTGCAACTGGTGCGGCAACCACTTCGGGCTGTGCAACGGATGCGGCAACCACTTCGGGCTGTGCGGCGGGCGCAGCAACCACTTCGGGCTGTGCCACGGTGGGTTGTGCAACGGCGGGTTGTGCAACGGCGGGTTGTGCAACGGCGGGCTGTGCCACGGGCGCGGGCTGTGCGACTGGTGCGGCAACCACTTCGGGTTGTGCGACGGATGCGGCAACCACTGCGGGTTGTGCGACGGATGCGGCAACCACTGCGGGTTGTGCCATGGGCGCGGGCTGTGCGACGGTAGCGGCAACCACTGCGGGCTGTGCGGAGGGTGCGACAACCACTTCTGGCTGCGCCATGGCGGGTTGTGCGGCGGGCGCGGCAACCGTTTCGGACTGTGCAACTGTCGCGGGCTGTGCAACTGTCGCGGGCTGTGCCACGTGCGCGGCAACCACTTCTGGCTGTGCGACTGGTGCGGCAACCGTTTCGGGTTGTGCCACGGTGGGTTGTGCAACGGCGGGTTGTGCAACGGCGGGTTGTGCAACGGGCGCGGCAACCACTGCGGGCTCGGTTGCGGGCGCGGGCTGTGCGGTGGGCGCGGGTTGCGAAATCGCGGGTTGTTCTACCGTTGCGGGCTGCGCGACGGGTGCTGCAAAAATTGCGGGCTGTGCGACGGGCGTGGGCTGCGAAATCACGGGTTGTTCAACCATTGCAGGCTGTGCGACGGGCGCGGCAACCACTTCGGGCTGTGCTACGGTAGGTTGTGCAACGGGCGCGGCAACCACTGCGGGCTGTGCGACGGGCGCGGCAACCGCTGAGGGCTGTGCAACTGGCGCGGCAACCACTCTGGGCTGTGCAACAGGTGCGGCAACCACTTCGGGCTGTGCGACGGGTGCGGCAACCGCTTCGGATTGTGCAACTGGTGTGGCAACCGCCTCGGGTTGTG
>JAFRLI010000224.1 GCA_017431255.1 Victivallales bacterium | reverse complement strand
GCTGCGGTTTTAATCATACAACTTCCCAAAACGTCATGTGGGTCCTCTCCCGGATGCGGGTGGAGTTCTTGCGAACGCCACATTGCGGCGAGACCGTCTCCCTCAAAACCTGGCCTTCCGGATTCGACCGCCTCCTCGCCCTGCGCGAATATCTGATGACCGATTCCCAGGGAGAAACCCTCATGCGCGGAACCTCTTTCTGGGTCCTGCTCGACTTTCAAAACGGACGTCCTCTTCGACTTCCCGACGCGCTTCCGTTTCCCCTCCCAGACAATTCCTCGCTCCCGCAATTCTTCCAAAATCCGCCGAGAATTGCGCAGGACGGTTTGGGTCATCCAATGGAGGTAGTGGTTCGCGAGACGATGATTGACGTCAATCAGCATCTCAACAATGCCCGCTATATCACGTTTGTGGCCGACTGGCTGTCGCGGGAATTGGGAGACCCCACCAGACTTGCGGAACTTTCCGTTGTGTACAACCGCGCCACTCCCGTCGGCACGCATTTGGTCATCACGGGGAGTTTGGAGGCTGGCGGTGCGTTTCGTGTGCGGATAGACGGCGCGGAGGAAGGTTCTGGGCTGCTGCCGAGATTCCTTGCACAAGGACGAGTGTCCCAGGAGTGACTTATGCCCGAATCGCAATCGCAGGATAAAAAACGGCAGATGGGACGGGGGATGCTGACGAACTTCCTGGGCATCTTCTGCAGCCGCATCCTGGGACTTGCGCGCGATGTTGTAATGACCTGGTACTGGGGCGGTTCGGGAGCGGCGCAGGCCGCGTTCCACCTGGCTTTTTCCATCCCCAACCTGTTCCGGACACTATTCGGGGAGGGTGCGTTCACGGCGGCGTTTGTGCCTGCCATTTCGGAGAAACTGGAGCAGGACGACCGTGCTGGTGCCTGGCGTCTGGCGGAACGCACCATTACGTTGCAGTTGCTGGGACTGCTGGGGGTGGTTGTGGTGGTTTCGGGGATTTCGGGAGTGCTGTATTGGAACACATTGGGAGAGGTTCGCCCTCACGTTTCGCTGACGTTCCAGATTCTGCCGCTGCTGATGCCGTACGCGCTGCTGATTTGCGTGGCGGGTTCCTTTGGGTCGATTCTCAACAGCCTGCGACGCTTTGCGATGCCGGCGCTCAATCCCGTCCTGTTCAATGTCTGCCAGATAGCGACAGTGCTGGTACTGTCGCGTCTCTGGCCGAACGACGAGCCGCGCGCGCTGTACTGGTTCTGCGCGAGCGTGCTTCTGGCGGGTGTGTTGCAAATGGGTTCGCTGATGTTTGTCTGCGCCAGGCAGGGCTTCCAATTCCATTTTTCCCTGGTGTGGAAGGATCCGGAGGTGCGGGCGGTCTGTGCACGGTTTCTGCCTGGCACCATCGGCGCAGGCGCCAATCAAATCAACCAGTTGGTGGACAAGGCACTCGTGGCTTTTCTGGGACCGCTGGCAGTCTCTTCGATGGCCTACAGCCAGCATTTGGTGTATCTGCCCGTGGGATTGTTCGGGGTGGCGATGGGCGTTGTATGCCTGACGGCGATGTCGCGCGCGGCGAGCCGCAATGACCAACCCGAGATGGCGGAATCGCTGGACTTTGCGCTGCGGCTGGTGTTGTTCTTGAGCCTGCCGTGCGCGGCGATGTTCGGGGCGCTGGCGTTGCCCTTTGTGAAGATGCTCTATTTCCGTGGAGCATTTTCGGAGGAGGCAGTGCGGGAGTGCGTCTGGGCACTATATTTCTATTTGCCTGGCTTGCCAGCGTTCTGTTGTCAAAAGGTCGCTCTCAATCCCCACCATGCCAAAAAGGACACGCAGACCCCTGTCAAGGTCGCGGTTGCGTTCATCGTCTTGAACTTTTTCCTGAACATCAGCCTCATTTGGTCCTTGCGACAGGGCGGGCTCGCGCTCTCCACCAGCATTTGCGCGTGGGCCAACACCATCACGCTCCTCTATCTGGCGCGTCGCCATGTTTTGCTTTGGCGAGCGTGGCCGACCGTTTGCGCGGGACTGCAACTCCTTCTGGCCTCGGCATTTGCAGGCGTGCTGGCGTGGTTTGCCGCACGGCACGCGATTCTGCCGCAGGGGCTTCCTGCGACTGTGCAGAATATCGTGATTTTGCTGGAGGGCGGCATTGTCGGTGGACTGGGATATCTTTTGTTCTGCGGGATCTTGCGTCGTCCCGAACCCCGTGAATTGCTTGGTGCTCTGCGTTCACGCAGAAAGTAATTTCCTCTCGAAATGACCTTCCAAAAGCCAACCTGGTTTGTGCAGGTGCAAATCCCGACGCGGTATCTTCCCGTGTATTTCGGGCTGCTCTGCTATTTTGGGTATGCGCTGTATCAATACTGCGTCAATGGTGGGCAATACAGTTCCCTGTTCTGGTTTCTGCACGGTCCGTTTCATGAAGTCGGGCATGCCCTGGCGAGTTTCTTGCCAGAGGTCATTCACGTCTTGGCAGGCTCCGTCATGCAGTGGCTTCTCCCGATTGCCTGTGGTATTTATTTCTTTCTGGGACGCGAAAAACATGCCAGTTTTGTCGCGCTCGCCTGGCTCGGATTCTCCCTTCTCGACAGCGCAACCTATATGAAGGACGCCATCGAACAGGAACTTCCGCTGGTTGCCCCTTTCGCAGGACCCGACGCCGAACTCATCCACGACTGGAACTATCTCTTTTCCCGCTGGGACCTCCTCCCTTATGCGCACACCATCGGCAATATTACCGCTGCCATCGGCTACGCCATCGTAATCATTGCCTGCAACCTGATTGTCGGTTTTGCGGCATTTACAATCGCCAGTCGATGGGCGGAGCACCCCGAGAAGCCAGGAGTTGATTGACGTTGGAAAAGAGGCGGCAGCCGAAGAATCCGTGGTATGCAGAGAGGGGGGAAGGGTGCGCGGCTTCGAAAATGACGTGCGGGTAACGGAAGACCATCTGCTTGTAGGAGCGTGCGTCGCGTCCTAGCAAGATGAATGCGACGGGGGTGTTTTTGTAGGCAAGTGCAGTGAGGATGGCGGCTGTGAGCGCCTCCCAGCCCATTCCACGATGCGACGCGGCTGCGTGTTCGCGCACGGTGAGGACGGTGTTGAGCAGGAGGACGCCGCGTCGCGCCCAGATGCTCAGGTCAATGTATGGAGGCGGCGGGAGCCCCAGGTCGTTGGAGTATTCTTGCATGATGTTGCAGAGGGAACGCGGTGGCGGAACCGTGGGACCGACAGCGAAGGAGAGCCCGCAGGCCTGCCCCGGCTCATGGTAGGGGTCCTGCCCCAGCCAGACTGCCCGCACCTGCTCGAACGGCGTGTATTCCAGCGCTGCAAAAATGCGCTCGGCGGGCGGATAGATGACTGCCCCCGTCGAATATTCGCGCTGCAGATTTTCATTGAGCCGCTGCGCTTCCGCAGGGTTTAAATACGGCGTGACGGCTGCCTGCCAGTCTGGCGGCATGGACCAGGGGATTTGCGGGATATTTGGCATAGGGGACTCCTAGATGGGCTAGATGGGCTAGATGGGCTAGATGGGCTAGATGGGCTAGATGGGCTAGATGTGCTAGATGTGCTAGATGGGCTAGATGTGCTAGATGGGCTAGGGCCTCTAGAGCATCTAGGGCATCTAGCCACTGGCTCCTAACACTCGGGAAAGGAGGGAGGAACTGGTGAAGGTGATGGTGTGGAGTTGTTCGAGGATGGAGGAGGTGAAGATGTTGGAAAGGAGGCGTACGGCGAGGTTTCGCTTGTCGAGTTCCTCGAACTCGCCGACGACGGGGTGCACGATGGTCCAGTCGCGTCCCGGAAGGATGACGTTGAAACTGCTGTCCCGGAGGCAGATTTCGTCCTGGTAGCATCCGATGGTGGTGCGGTAGTTGTGCAGCCGGGCGGCCTGTTGCGCAAGCGCAGTGACAACGAGGGAGGAGCCTATGCGCGAAAACAGGACGTCCGATGGCAGAAATGCGGTAAGATAGCGTTCTTCCGTGTGGTCTACGAGAACCCCCGTCTCCTTCATGAAGTCCACGAACTGTTCCGTCGTGCGGCAACGGAAACGGTCGTAGCAGACGACTGACATCATCAAATCATTGATTTGCACGAGGGAGGTCTGGCGGTCCAGAATGACGTTGATTTGGCAGAAGACATCCCAGGCGGTGTGTTCGTTGTTGCGGATGACGTTTTCGAGGGTTGCCCCAAGGCAGAGACGGTTGAAGATGGAGGCCAGTTGCTGGATTCGGCGGCGCAGGAGCGGATTGTCCGTATCCTCGTGCCGCGCGATGATGTCGCTGACATTCGGGAGTTCGAGGAGTGCCTTCATCGCGAGGGAGGCTTTTTCCTCGTCTTCCTGCTTGAGGATTTCAATCAGTTGGTCTTGGACAGCCATTATTTCTGAATCATCCCTTGGGAAAGTTGTGCAACGAGCCCCGGCTTGCCCAGAACCGCAACAAGCGCCAGCGCAAACTCCAGAGACGCGCCTGGACCGACCCCCGTCGTCACCAGACCGTCGTTCTGGACACGTGCGCCCGTGTATTCCCCATCGGCAATCTGTTTTTCAAAACCAGGGTAGCAGGTGTATTTGCGGCCAGCGAGAACGCCTGCCGTGCCCAGCACAATCGGTGCCGCGCAAATGGCGGCGACGGGACGGCCCGCCGCGACAAGGCCGCGGATGAGTTCCAGAACGTGCTGGTCTGCCTGGAGATTGGTCGCGCCAGGCAATCCCCCCGGGCAGACGGCCATCTGGAGTTCGTCCAGTTGCAGTCCGTCTGCAAGGCAATCGGCGACGACGGGAATGCCATGCGCCCCTTGCACGACACCGCCCCCGAAGCAGTCGTACTCGCTGACATCTTCCCCCAGCGGAACTTGTTCGGGCTTGCCGACGGCGGCGGTGACAACCTCAAATCCCGCGCGGCGCAGGACATCGACGGTGGTGAGGGCCTCGATTTCCTCGAAGCCAGGTGCCAGGAAGACGGCGATTTTCTTGCTCATGCTTGGTTCTCCTTGAGAAGTGGGATGTGGTGGGTGCCTGGTGGCAGAAAGATGGATTTCTCGGATGGCCGAGGTCCCAAATAGGCGACTTCGGTGCCTTCGGGGATTTGGATGTCGTAGCCCTTTCCGTCGAAATCCACGAGGAAGGAGCCGAATCGGGAGGGTGCTTTCAAGTGGAAGGAGCGGAGTCCCTGGGGATGTGGGTCGAAGTAGAAACGGTCTGTTTCAAAAGGTCGGATGCCGCATAGTCTGCGTGGGATGATGTTGGCGGGAGCGGCACCCCAGGCGTGGTTCCAGTCCTGGTTTGGCTTGCAGGAATCGTCCCAGGCTTCCATCGTGATGGTGGCGCCTTTGTCGAGCATGTTCTGCCAGGAGCGCAGGCCTGTGGCGGTCATAAGGCGGAATGCATGCTCCTCCATGCCATTTTCGTAGCACGCATCCAGCAGGAACTGTGCTCCGTAGACGCTGCACGCCATTCCTCGGGATTCCATGAACTTGCAAAATGCCGGTCTCGCCTCCGGTCTCGCGATGTCGAAACACAGCGCGAACATCGCGATGTGAAGGGAGGTGTGGCTGGATTCCAGGCTGTCCCCGAACAGACCATTGTTCCGCCAGAAGCGCTTTTCCATTTGATGCAACAACTCGTTGGCGCGATTGCTCCAATGCCCGTCTTGAGTGAGCATGGCCATCGCCCGAAACGCCCAGACCAGGTAGGCGTTCGGGACAAAGTTGGCGGTGCCGAACTCGTAGCCGTCGCGTTCGGATATCGGCCAGTCCACAATGTCGCGCGTGCGATTGCCGTAGGGAACGCTTCGCAGGAGGCCCGTGACAGGGTCGAGGTCATCCAGAAGGAGTTTTTTCTCCAGACCGGCATCGAGCCATTCCTGGACGGATTTCTTGTCTCCCGAATATTTCAGGTAATCCAGGACAATCATAGGCATGACCAGGGACCACTCGGTGGGCCAGGTGGGCGTTTCGAGGAGGCGCGAAATGGTGTCGTGCGCGATACGGTAATCTGCGTCGCAGCAGTAGTGTCCCAGGGCATTGATGTAGGCGTCGCCCTCGTAGGGGAGGCGTTCGCGGTTGCCGTCGATGTAGAGTCCGAAGGGAGTCGTTGCCTTGATGGTGTGCTTGCAGAGGGCCCAGATGCGGTTGAGGCGTTCATTGTCGCAATGGAAATCTGCGGCATTGTCGTCGAACGGGGCATGGATGTTGTGCCGGATGGGGGAAAGTTCGCCATCGAAGACATCATATTCCACATAGCGGAACGGTGCGATTTCGCCGCCTGCTTCGGGAGGCGGGTAGCATTTGCGAAGGGCGGGGTTGGGGGCGACGTGCTCGGGAATCGGAAAGAATACACGCATCTCCCCGGCAATGACATCCAACTCCGTCTCCGCATAATACCGATACCCGCCTGGCGTAGCATTCAGACGCCGAGTCGCGGTGAGCACTTCCCCGATGGCGACGTGAATCTTGCACGGACGCGAGGCCCGTATCGACAACTCCAGGCGACCGTAGGCGTCCAGCGCAAAATCCACCACGCGGCGACCGTCAATCTCCCACTGACTCGCAGGATACTCGTGCTCGATGACCATTTGCATTGCGGATTTCCTTTGCGGTTGTGGGAGGGCGAGGGAGCCGTCGGCGGGACGTTGTCGGGACATTACCCAATGCGTGTTCCCGTAGGCATATCGCCGTCGAGGGTGAGGAGTCGAAGTTCCTTCTTGGTTTTTGCGGCGAGCAGCATGCCGGCGGATTCTACGCCGCAGAGGGTGGCAGGCTTCAAGTTTGCGACGACGATGATGGTCTTACCCGTGATTTCCTCGGGCGTGTACCATTTGGCGACACCGGCGACAATCTGGCGCCTGTCCCCGCAGTCAATCTGCAATTTGAGCAGTTTGTCCGTTCCTTCCACCTTCTCGGCGGAGAGAACCTTCGCGGTCACTAGATTCAGTTTCGTGAAGTCTTCAATGCCGATTTCCACCACGTTCTCCGCAGGTTCCTGCTTTTTCGCGGGCGCGGGCTTTGCGGCGGGTGCGGTTCCCTGCTGCTTCTGCTCGATTTTCGCCCAGGAGTCCTTCAGTCCAACAGTGCGGTTGAAGACGGGCGCGCCTGGCTTGTGGTCGCGGCGGTCGGAGCAGAAGTATCCCAGACGCTCGAATTGGACGCGCGTCTCGGGCGCGAGTTCTGCGAGCGCGGGCTCCAGTTTCGCGTCCTTCAAGACTTCCAGGGAATCGGGATTCAGGTTGGAAATGAAGTCCTTGCCTTCTTCGCAGTCATCGGGATTCTCCTTGCAGAACAGGCGGTCGTACAGGCGGACCTCGGCGGAAATCGCGTGCGACGCTTCCACCCAGTGAATGGTTCCTTTGATTTTACGACCGTCCGCCGGATTGCCACCGCGTGTCTCGGGATCGTAGGTGCAGCGCAGTTCGGTGATGTTCCCGTCCGCGTCCTTGACGACCTCTTCGCACTTGATGATGTATCCCCAGCGCAGACGCACTTCGCGTCCAGGCGCCAGGCGGAAGAACTTGGGCGGCGGGTTCTCCTGGAAATCCTCACGCTCAATGTACAACTCCCGGCCAAAGGGAACCTGCCGTGTCCCTGCCTCGGGCATTTCCGGATTGTTGACGGCCTCCAGCAACTCCGTCTTTCCCTCGGGGTAGTTCGTCAAAACCACCTTGAGCGGATGCAGGACCGCCATGTAGCGGGGTGCGGTCTTGTTGAGTTCGTCGCGCAGGCAGGATTCTAGGACGGCGACATCGGTGATGCCGTCAAACTTCGTGATGCCGATTTGCTTGGCGAAGGAGGTGATGGAGGTGGGGGTGTAACCACGGCGGCGCAGACCGCAGATCGTGGGCATGCGTGGGTCATCCCAGCCGTTGACGTATTTTTCGGTGACGAGGCGCAGCAGTTTGCGCTTGGACATCACGGTGTAGGTCAGGTTCAGGCGCGAGAACTCAATCTGCTGCGGCTTGTGGACGGGCAGCGGCACCAGGAACCAATTGTAGAGCGGGCGGTGAATCTCGAACTCCAGCGTGCAGAGCGAGTGTGTGATGCCCTCTATGGAGTCTTCGAGACCGTGCGCCCAGTCGTACATCGGGTAGATGCACCACTTGTCGCCTGTGCGCCAGTGGCTTTCGTGCAGGATGCGGTACATGATGGGGTCGCGGAAGTTGATGTTCGGGTGCGCCATGTCGATTTTGGCACGCAGCACCTTTTCGCCGTTCCCGAACTCGCCTGCACGCATTCTGCGGAACAAATCCAGATTCTCTTCGACGGTGCGGTTGCGCCAGGGGCTCTCTTTGCCAGGTTCGGTCAGGGAGCCGCGCGTCGCAGAAATCTGCTCCGCCGTCTGGTCATCCACGTATGCCAGCCCTTTCTCAATCATCATTTCGGCCAGCTCGTACATCCGCTCGAAATAGTCCGAGGCGTACTTGACGTCGCCGTCCCACTCGAAGCCCAGCCAGTGCACATCTTCCTTGATGGACTGCTCGTACTCGGTGGATTCCTTGGCGGGATTCGTGTCGTCCATGCGCAGGTTGGTCTTGCCGTGGTAGTCGCGTGCGATACCGAAGTCCACGCAGAGCGCCTTCGCGTGGCCAATGTGCAGATAGCCGTTCGGTTCTGGCGGGAATCGGGTGCGGATGTCGCCCATCTTGTATTTGCCGGAGGTAATGTCGTTGTTGACGATTTCGCGGATGAAGTCAGTCGCTTCTGGAAGCGGCAGTTCGTTCTTGTCTGTCATAGTGGAGTTTCCTTAGGGTATGTCTGGAAAGAAAGGACTGGGTGGAGGCTGCATGGCGGACCGAAAGTGCCGGGAAAGGACGAAAAGAGGAGGAAAAGGATGGAAGGGCAGGGGAGTGCTTGCGACAATCTCCTTTTTGTCCTTTCGCACTCCCTGGTGATCCCATCAAGAGATAATATAATGCAAAACCAATGATTTCTCAACGTGGCAAGTCTCATTGGGTGTGTTATATTATAATATTTTCACGTTCACGCGCGGGAGAGGGGAATTGGTTTCAAGCGAAAGGTCGAAGAATGAAGTTTCTCAAACGCAGTGAAAAACCTGCCATCTACTACAGGGACCAAGTCATCTCTCACAACGAGCTGATTGCACGTGCCGTCTGGCTCACAAAGCACTACGAGGCAACGCGCGGCGAACGCGTCGCCATCCTCTGCGAAAACCGCCCCGAATGGATTTACACCTTCTACTCCATCTGGTTCCAACGTGCCATCCCCGTCCCGATTGACGTGCAGTCCACTCCCGACGAAATCGCCTACGTCCTCAAGGATTCCACGCCTACCACCATCTTCTGCTCCGCCAAGGCTGCCGACAACGCCAAAAAGGCCGTCGAACTCGCGGGAATCCCCATCCGTCTCAACGTCCTGGACGAACTCGACTTCGCCTCCGCAAAGGACGAAGGAACCGAGTTCCCCGACGCCGAAATGGAAGATACCGCCGTCATCATCTACACCTCTGGCACGACGGGCTCCCCCAAGGGCGTGATGCTCTCCTACACCAACCTGCACGCCAACCTGTACGCCGTCTCTGAACTCGTCAAAATCTACGTTCCCACCGATCGCCTGCTCGTTCTGCTACCGCTGCACCACGTTTTGCCGCTTCAGGGGACTCTCGTGATGCCGTTGTTCCTGACCGCCGCCTGCGTCATCGCGGCCTCCATGAGCGGTCCCGACATTCTGGATGCCCTCAACAAGCACCATGTCACGATGGTCATCGGTGTGCCGCGTCTGTATGGTCTGCTGCGGGACAGCATCGTAAGCAAAATACGCCAGAACTGGTTTGCGCAGGCGCTGTTCAACTTCTCGAAATGGGTTGGCAATCGCCGTTTCTCGCATTTCCTGTTTGGTTCCGTTCAGCGAAAGTTTGGCGGTGCGATGCGCTACATGCCGTGTGGCGGGGCGGCACTTGACCCCGAGATTGTCCGCGATTTCCGCGCGCTGGGTTTTGAAATCCTCAACGGCTACGGAATGTCCGAATGCGCACCCATGATTTCCTTCACGCGACCCGATATGCCGCGCGACGGCTCCTCAGGACAACTCCTTCCCGCCAACGAGGTCCGCATTGTCGATGGCGAAATCACCGTGCATGGCGACAATGTGATGAAGGGATACTACAACCGTCCCGAGGAGACCGCCGAAGTCCTGAAGGACGGCTGGCTCTATACGGGCGATGAAGGCTATGTCGATGACGACAACTACATCTTCATCACGGGCCGCAAGAAGGAAATCATTGTCCTTTCCAACGGCAAAAACATCAATCCCGATGAAATCGAGCAGAAACTGCTGCTGATTTCTCCGTTTATTTCCGAGGCTGCCGTGCTGCCTGCGGGCGATGTCCTCGAGGCACTCATCCTTCCGAACTTCAAGACGCTCCGCGAGGCGGGCGTCCTCAACATCGAGGAAACCATCCGCAACCAGGTCCTTACCGACTACAACCAGAAAGTCTCCTCCTACAAGCGCATTGGCAAGTGCACCCTCGTCAGCGAGCCTCTCCCCAAGACCCGCATGGGCAAAATCAAGCACCACGAACTCCCCGCCCTGGTCGCAAGTTTCGCCAATGGCACTACCAAAGAGAAAGTCCCCGAACCCGATACCGAGGAATACCGCGTCATCAAAAAGTTCCTCGCGGAGTTTACGGGACAGCCCGTCCATCCCAATGACCATTTCGAACTCGACCTCAATATCGACTCCCTCGGCAAGGTCGCTTTCCTGACCTTCTTGGACGGAACGTTCGACACTGAAGTCACCGAACGGATGCTTCTCGACAATCCGACTCCCGCCAAACTCGCCGAAGCTCTCAAGGCGCAGAACTCGGGACCTCTCGCCGGAAAGACCTTCGAATGGGGCACGCTGCTCAAGGAAAACGTCAACCTCACGTTGCCAGACAGTTGCCTCTCGGGCAACGGCCTCAATTTCCTCTCGCGTATCGCTCTCCACTGCATGTTCCGTCTCCACGGCACTGGCATGGAAAACATCCCCGAAGGTCCGTGCATCTTCGCACCCAACCATCAGAGTTATCTCGATGGGCCTTTCGTCACCGCCTATCTCAAGGGGCGCATGTTCCGCGACACCTTCTTCTACGCCAAGTCCGACCATGTCAAGTCCTGGGGAAGAAGGTTCCTGGCGCGGCACAGCAACATCATCGTGATGGACGTCAACAACGACTTGAAGCAATCCATTCAGAAGTTGGCGAGCGTCCTGCGGCAGGGCAAGAAAATCATTGTCTTCCCCGAAGGAACGCGCACCCTGGATGGTTGTCTCGGCTCCTTCAAGCAGATGTTCGCCATCCTTTGCCGTGAACTCAACGTCCCCGTCATTCCCATCGCCATCGACGGCGCGTTCGAGGCACTCCCGCGAACCCGATTCTTCCCGAAGTTCTTCCAGAAGGTCCAGGTGACCTTCCTGCCGCCCATTACCGCCAAGCCGGACGAGGAGTACGCCTCCATCGTCGAGCGCACGGTCGCCGCCATTCAGCCACACATCCACCACACTTGAGGAACATGCCCGAACGCCTCGCACAGATTCTGGGACCTTGCGCCATCATCGGTGGCACGGGATTCCTGGGACGCCATATCGCACGACGCCTGACTGACGCGGGCGTCAATGCGATTGCGCTGGCCAGGCATTCTCTGGCTGGACTTCCCGTTCCCTTGCGGCAGGTCTCCATCTTGGACGCCAGCGGGCTTGTGGAGGCGCTGCGGGGCATTCGTACGGTGTTTCACACGGCGTCGCTGTGCGATGTCATCAAGGGAACGAAGCCATACTGGGATGTGAATGTGACGGGTAGCCGAAATGTGCTGGAAGCGTGCCGCACAGCCGGCGTGCAGAATCTGGTTTACACGAGCACGCCGAGTGTCGTCATCGGGTCGGAAAACATCCTGGACGGGGACGAGAATCTACCGTATGCAAAACGGTTCCTTGCCCCGTATCCCGAGACAAAAGCCGCTGCCGAACAACTGCTTCTCGCAGCAAACTCCCCTGATCTCCGTATCTGTGCCCTGCGACCGCATCTTCTCTGGGGCAAGGATGACCCCCACATTATCCCGCGCATCCTGCAAATGGGACGCCGCCACACCCTGCGAATCATCGGCGACGGCACGAACCTCGTCAGCATCACCCATGTGGAAAATGCTGCACATGCACACATCCAGGCCGCGTGCGAACTGGCGGGAGAAGGGCGTTGTGCAGGTCGCCCCTACTTTGTCAACGACGACACGCCAGTCCGCCTCTGGGACTGGATTAACGATTTGCTACACCGAATGGGATTCGCGCCCGCGACGAAACGCGTCGGGCACGCGCTGGCGTATGTCATCGGCACCGCGTGCGAATGCTGGGCCTCGCTGCCGTTCACGGGAGCCCCGAGCATTACGCGCTTCGTCGTCAATCAACTCGCGCACTCTCACACCTTCTCCCACGCGGCCGCCACGCGCGACTTCGGCTACCAGATGGTCGTCCCCCCCGAACTGGGACTCCAGCAAATCCTGAATTAGGTCTTGCTGAGCACGCACCCCGCACGCGAGACCCCGTCGAAAGCGAGGGTGTTCCCAATGTTTTTGTGTGTTTTGTGGAAGAAAGTGTTCCGAATCGTTACCATGCTCCAGAGTTCTGAATAATAACCTTAGCGTGTTATTCCAATCGGAAGAGGGCGGTTTCGGGGGTGGCGAAATCGTAGGTAAAGGAGAGTCCTTGTACGGGGAAGACGCGTCCGCTGAAGAGTTCCACTGCCTGGGTTGCCGGTTGTTTGAGAGAGAGTTTCATGGGACCGCCTTCCGCGCAGTGCACGGAAAGGAGATTTCGTCCATACCAGACGGGACAGGGCTTTTCGGTGAAGAGGTGAACGCCCGCCTTGGCAGCGGCTTCCCGCAGGATTTCCGGAGAGATTTCCGTGTAGTTCGGGAAGGTGGTTCCTGGCAGTTTTTGCGGGGTCCAGGTGAGGCCGTCGGTCATTCCGTTGGGACCATCCCACAGGCATGCGTGATGCTCGGCAAAGCGCGAGACTTCGCTTTGTGCTTTGGCATTCAGTTGGATGCAGCCGACGAATATGGCGAGCTTGATACGTTCGGGAAGGTGCGGGAGGTCGTTGAGGGAGTAGACCTCGTAGGGGGTTCCGAGGCGGTTGCATGCTTTGAGCACTGGCTCATGAAGCAGGTGGTCATAGTCGTTTCTCCCGATATAGAGACCGCCTTCCGGGGAGACGATGAGCGCGACTTCCGCCTCGGGGCAGAAGGAACGGTCGGCATATTGCTCCCAGAGTTCGCGACACTTGGCGAGGCACTCGAAATGCTCGGGGGTCGTGTAGAACTTTCCCCACATGTCAAACCACCACAGGTGTGCCCCGTGGAACAAGGTGCGGCAGAACTCGCGCCGCAATCCCGCCACGTCCTCCGGGACGCTCTTCCAGGAGTCCATCCAGTTCATGGAGACGTATGGCGTGAGTTGCATATTGGCGGTCGTGGTGCGGTGGTCGATTTCGTACAGACAGTCCTTGTGATAGCGTTTCACCGTTCCATTCGGGGTCATGAAACCACTGCCGCCGCCCATTGTTCGGTCGTGGTAGTCGCCTGGACTGATGACAAAGTCAATGTCTGGGGAGCGTTCTAGCCGTTCGTAGGCGAGGTGCCCGCAGCGCACCGTCGCATATTCCAATTCCAGAATGTAACCGTAAAAGACACCCAGTTCGAAGGGACGGTGAACCAGTCCGCGCACTTGCGAGGCAAACTCCAGGATGGAATCCACATTGACCTCGCTGTGGAAGCGCCAGTACTGAAGTGCTTCGCGGTCTTCCTGCGGGTCGCGCAGTTCCAGGCGGTCCACGACGTGTGAGACGTGCTCCCGCGCACCCCATGCGGGGATGTCCTGCGGGACAGGAAGTCCCTCGCGCTCGCTCCACGCCAGATATGCCTTCCGCTTCCCCTCGCTTTCGACACCCTGCGAGTAGTCCATCCACTCGTCCGTCTTCCCGCACATTAAAATGTAACTGACAATGTGCTTGCCGTATTTCTCTTCCGCATGCTCGACGAGTGCCTGAACGAAGTTTTTCGTCTGCTTCTTCCACCCCTCGTTGCATTCCGCCTGGGTGACCTCGGAATAACTGTCCACATTCTGATGACGTGCGAGCCACAGTGGAGAATTGAGGTCGAGCATGCAGAGGATTTCCGCGTCGGGGCAGATTCGCAGATTGTCCTCCATCTGCTCGTCAAAAGGTGCAAAGTCATAGGAATTGAACCATTTCCAGACTGGGGGATAGGGGCAGTAGGGTTCTCCCATGGAATTGGTCGAGTGCCCCGCAAACACTACAAACTGCTTCACACCGAAATCGGCAAAACGACGGCGAGTTTCAAACTCCTTCCAAAACGAACGATACGCAAAAAAAGGTTTCTTGGACATTATGGTTTCCCGCTAACTGGTGGATGGCTACCATGGAATAATATAATGTCCCTCCTGCCATTTCAAGTTTGTCTAGAGAGGTAATTGCAAAACTCCTTTTTGAGTCCACAGAATACACAGAATACACAGAAGGCAATCCGCCGCTTCGCGGCGGATTGCACTTTGTATTCTGTTTCATATCAAGTGTTTAGCCGCGCGTTAGCGTGGATGAGCAGTTCTGTGTATTCTGTGTGTTCTGTGGACTCCCATAGGGTTTTGCAATTACCTCTAGAGGTATTTTCGGACGGTGCGACGGTCGACGCCGGCGGCGCGAGCGGTTTGCGCGAGGTTTCGTTTGTGCTGTAAGAAGAGTGCCTGCATGTAGTTGCGCATAACCTGCTCTGCCGTCAGAGAGGTATCTGGTGGTGGCGTGGGGTGAGTTGGTTCTGGTTGTGGGGGGATGTAGGTATTGCGAACGAGGAGGTTTCGGAGGCACTGCTCCAGTTCGCGGACGTTGCCAGGCCACGGATATTCCAACCCCAGATGCTTGACAATCCAGTCGTGGCTTTCTTCCGCAAAGGTTTTTGCCTCGGTTTCGTCTCCCAGAATGCGATTGGCGAGAATCAGGATGAACAGCATCAGTTCTTCGGGACTGCCATTGACGAGTTTGCGAAGGGGCACCGTGGAAATCGTGTCGGAGCAGAAGCGGTAGTAGAGGTCCTGGCGGAAGAGTCCCTGTTGACAGGCTTGGTGGAGATTTCGGTTGGTGGCTGCGATGATTTTCCCTTGGAACGTGAGGGATTCCACGGCACCGATGCGCTGGAAGGAACGTGTTTGCAAAACGCGCAGAAGTTTGATTTGCACCTCGCTGTTGACATCGCCGATTTCGTCCAGAAAAATGGTTCCCCAGGGGACGCAGGTCTGCAAGTATCCCTTGTGGTCGGCGATGGCGCCCGTGTAGGCACCCTTGACGTGTCCGAAGAGTTCCGATTCCAGCATGCTCTGCGGCATAGCGGAGAGTTGCAGCGCGTGGAAACACTGGGGATAGGCGCACGCAAAGGACCCGTTTCGTCCATCGATGGGAATGTATTGGGACAGGGCAATCGCTCGCGCGACCAGTTCCTTGCCTGTGCCAGATTCCCCCGTGACAAGCGTGGTCACGTTCGACATCTTGTTGTATAGTAGGCGCAGGTAGCGGTAGATGTCATAGGTGAAGATGGATTCCCAGATGTTGGCGCGGAATTGTGCCGCCGCGAGGGAACTTCCCGCAATGGTGTTGAAAATGAAATGGAAGGCACGGTGGATTTGGAAATAGACAGCAAAGGTTTTTTCGGGGGAGAACTGACTGGGAATCCGTCTGGGAACCTTCTCCACGCAAGTGGAAAAGTCCTCGGCAAATGCCTTGTAGCAGGGGAAATATGTCTCATTCGGATGCTCCACCATCATCTCCCCCATCGTCAGGCGGTATTTCTCGAAGAGCCAGTAGATGACGAGTTCATCGTACACCTTCATCTCTTCGTCCGAAGCCTTCTGGAAATCTGGCGCGGAAAAGCGGCTTTGCAAGTTCCCGACAAACTCCTTGCAAAGCGCAAAAATCATCTCCACGTTCGGGGTCACCGAACCGTTGTTCGCAATCTTGTGCCAGACGGTTGTGCTCCGTTTGGCACGCTTCCCCAGAATCTGCCGCTCCTGCTCCAGGCGCTCGGGCGTAAATGGATTGAGGTACGTCAGTCTCCCAATCGCTCGCGCCAGTCTCAATTCTTCCGGACGAAACAACATCGCAGGCCCTCCCTGGGACAATGGTTTGGATGAAAAGGAATCGGTCTTGTGTAATTAACATAATATGTTGCCATAAAAGGTCAAGTTGGATTGGCAAGAAATGTCATAATTGGGACGGCTTTCGGTGAGAAATCGGTGTTTTTGAGTAGTGGTAGGAAGTTGGCACGGTGGTTGCATTAGATGTGGCAAGAGCGAGATTTTGGGGAATGAAAGAGTCACATCATTGCAAAGGAGAAACAGAGATGAATACTTGCAAACGGATTGGAGCGGCATTGAGCGCGTTTGTGGTAGGGTTGAATGCCTTTGGAGCCGGGACGTTGGTTCCTGCGCAGTCGGGGTTGAAACCGGCGGAGATTGTCAGCCACGATGTACTGGTCACCATCAACAACGGGTATGCGCAGACGGAGGTCACGCAACAGTTCCGCAATCTCAACAACAGCACGGTGGAGGCAACGTACAGTTTTCCGGTTCCGCAATCGGCGAGCCTGGCGGAGTGCCACGTCCAGGTAGGAGAGAAGCAACTGGAAGGGGAGGTGGTCGCAAAGGAGAAGGCGCAGGAAATCTACAAGCAGGAAAAGGATGCGGGAAACCAGGCCGCAAAGGCCGATAAGAACGGCTACCAGGACTTCCGTTTCGACATTGCCAACCTCAAGCCTCAGGAGACCGCAACCATCTCCTTCACCTACTATCAGCAACTTCCCATTGACACAGGGGTTTGCCGTTATGTCTACCCTCTTGAAGAAGGCAATACCGCCGATACGGCGGCACTCTCTTTCTGGACGCGAAACAGCCGCCCCTCCGGCAAGACAAACATCCGCGTGCGCTTGCGTTCCGCCTATCCCGTGACTGCCGTCCGCGCACCGTATGGGACGCCTGTCAGCCAGACCGAGGAATTGGCCGCTGGCACGGCCGATGTCTCTTACGAGCTTTCCGATGGCCTGGACCGCGACTTTGTGTTCTATTATAGCCTAGCCGACAATTTGCCCGGCCGCCTCGAAGTCGTCCCCTACAAAGAGGCCGGCAAGGAGGGTACGTTCATGATGGTGCTCACGCCGGGGGTGGATTTGAAGCCCATCACGCGGGGCGCGGACTACATTTTCGTGCTGGATTATTCGGGCAGTATGTGGGGTTCCAAAATCGCGACCCTGGCCAAAGGGGTTGTCCAAAGCATTGAAAAGATGTCCCCGCAGGATCGTTACCGCATCATTTTCTTCAACAACCATGCAAAAGACATCACGGGCGGATATCAGGCAGCCACACCCGAAAACATCCAGAGGACCGTTCAGCAGTTGCAGGGTATCACAAGTTCGGGCGGCACCAACATCTATGCCGGTTTGAAAATGGCGCTTTCGCAACTGGACGCAGACCGCGTGAGCAGCCTCATCCTGGTGACGGACGGCGTCGCAAATGTCGGTGAGGTCAGTCCGGCGGCCTTTGCAAAACTGATGGCGCGCCAGGACATCCGCGTGTTCGGATTCCTGATGGGCAACAGTTCCAACTGGCCTCTGATGCGAGCCATCTGCAATGCTTCGGGTGGATTCTATGACGCGGTTTCGAACGATGACGATATCGTCGGGAAACTCTTGCTCGCCAAAAGCAAAATCCTGCACGAGGCGATGCACGATGTCAAGGTCACCATCAAGGGCGTGAAAACCTACGATGTCACCAAGGAGTGCGTTCCGAAACTCTATCGTGGACAGCAACTTGTGATGTTTGGTCACTACGACAAGGGCGGCCCCGCGACCGTGACGATGGAGACCAAAATCAGCGGCGAGACCAAAACCTACAGTTGCCAAATGACCTTCCCCGAAAAGGACGATGACAATCCCGAACTGGAACGCCTTTGGGCACTCGCGCAAATCGAAATGCACGAAGACATGGTCAACCAGGGAAAGGAATCCAGCAAGGAACAAACGGATGTTGTGCGAAACCTTGGCTTGCAGTACCAGATTGTGACCGATGAAACCTCCTTGATTATTCTGGACGCCGACACGCACCAGCACTATTCCATTGAACGTCGCAATCAGGCACGTGTCCAACAGGAGAGGGCAGCGCAGAGCAGACGGCTTTCCGCCCCCGTGAAGTCCTATCGCGTGGACGCTCCCAGTCAGCAGAATCAAGGCGGCGACAATAGAACGTCCCAACCTCCGATGTTCCAACATCATGCCCCGCGCCTTGGTGGCGGTGGAGGCGGTGCCTTCGACCCCTGGATGGTTCTTATGATGCTCGGTTTCATCGCCATCGCTTCCATCCGTCCCTCCCAAAACCGTTCCACGGGAGAATAACAGGCTAGAGGGGCTAGAGGAGCTAGAGGGGCTAGAGGGGCTAGAGGGGCTAGAAACTCTAGAATTTAAAACTATAAAGACCCTTGGATTTCGTTCAAAAACCATTGCAAAGACCATTGG
>JAFRLI010000223.1 GCA_017431255.1 Victivallales bacterium | reverse complement strand
GCGGGACGCATCCGGCAGGCAACTGTCGTGCAGGCAAGAACTCGCTGGCTCCGAATGGCGCCTCCCGGCGCACCCCTCCAACGCAAGCCCCGCCGCGGCACCACCCGTGTGGCGCGTACAGAACGTCCTCAATGGCGAACTCGCCGCTTTTGACCTCAGTTCCCTCGCCGATGGACGATATCTCCTCGAACTGACTACGAACTTTGGTCTTCAGAGACGCTCCACCCAATGTACCTTCACTTTGCAAAGCCAACTCAAGACGGGGCACTTTTCCTTTGCAGAAGAGGAGTTTGTGGCGGTCGCAGGCGGTGTATCCATCTCCTATAAAAGAGGATACACGACGCAAAATCTGTCCGATACGGGAATCGGCCATGGCTGGACCAACACGGCGACTTCGCTGACACCCGTCCTGGACGAAACCCGCGTGGAACGGGAGGACCTCGATGGGGAGAGGTTCACCATCCACGGTGACGGCACGCGCGATGTTACCGTGGACATTCCAGGCGGCAAGCGAACCACGTTCCGATACTCCCTGGAGCCAGGCGGGGGGCACTCTTTCTGCTATTACGCTCGCTGGACTGCGCCTGCCAGTGCGAAAGCAACCCTGGCTCCGCTCTGTTCCAACAAACTGATGACACTTCCAGGTCTTACCCCCTATTGGGAAGCCACTGGACCGGGAACTCCATGGGAAATCTTCGACTTCCCTGGTTTTCTCTTGACTACCGCCGACGGCACAGTCTATCGATTCCTCCGCGAAAATCTGGGGTCTCACGAATGGATTGGCGAAGGTGAAGACGACACCACGGGTTTCGTCCAGGCCTGGGGTGATTTGTATCTAGCGCGTCTGGAACGACGGGATGGAACCTCCATTGAGTTTTCGCCAGAAGCCATCACGGGGACTGCTCCAAATGGCACGACCGAGGAGTTGGTGGCGTTTGTGAGGGATCCCGAAACGGGGCGCGTGCTCGTTGCACAGGCTCGCGGCGGCAACCAAACCCGTTTGGAGTACACATACGACCATCTGGGAAACTTGACGGAGGTGCGGCGTTCCGTACAGGGAAAGCCCTTGGAACCGTTCCGCCAGTATGAATATGCCAATTCGGCATTCCCGCACCATTTGACCGCCATCCGCGCGGGGGACCGTCTTCTGCTATCCATTGCATACGACGCTGCAGGTCGTTTGCAAGGCACTTCTGGCGCAGGCGGGAGCGAATCTCGTCTTGGCGATGCATTTGCAGGGGTAGAACTCAAGACAGACGCGTTGGGGCGTCAGACGCTCTATCGGTATGATGCCGCCGGTCGTGTGCAATCTCGCGTGGAACCAGGCGGCGCCATCACCCGTTACGAATACGATGGCGCCGGACGGGAGATCGCAGTCACAGGTCCTTCCGGGGCAACACAGTACATTGGCTATAATCCATTGGGGCAGAAGACCTCCTACACCAATGAGGCAGGGGATACCACCACGTACGCGTATTCGGGAGACCGCGTGACCGCAGTGACGGACGCCCTGGGGAGAACCTCCTCCCTACAGTACGATTCCGCAGGGAATGTGACACGCGTCCAGACCAAAAACGGTTTTGCTTTCCAGATGTCCTACGATGCGGCAGGACGACTGAAAAGTCTGCAAGGACCAGGTGGCTCCCTGCAACAACACTCCTACGATCCGGCAGGACGCCTGACTTCCGTGGCAGACGCGCATGGAGTGCGTTTCGATTACGGCTATGATTCCCTGGGACGGAATACCTCCTTCTCAACTACCAGTTTCGATCCGCTGACTGGCGCAGAACTCACTTGCGCGGAATATGTGGAATATGATGACGAAGGCCGGGAGGTTTTTCGGAGCGCTTCCACGGGAGATTGGGTTCGGACGACGCGAGACACGCAGGGGCGTGTCATTTCCACGGAGGATTCGCAAGGGGGACGGGTTTGGGTCTGGTACGATGCCGCAGGTCGTGTCGTGCAACGGAGCCAAGGAGACGGTCTTGTGGTGCGTTACGTTTACGATGCGGAAGGTCAGGCTATCCTGGAAACCCTTCCGGAATACACGGAAACGCCTTCGGAACCTACTGCAAGAATGGTATTTACACAGGCGTATGCACAAGAGTATGACGATGCAGGGCGGTTGGTGCGACGGCGTCGTCTTGCGGGAACCTGCGTGTTGTTGCGTTCAATGGGAGAGGACTTCATCACGGAGGTCGTTTCCGAGGGAACGGAAGAGGGCGGGGCAACGACCCGATACGATTTGGCCGGCAATGTGGTTTCCACCATTTCCGAGGAGGGGGTCGAGACGCGGATGGAGTATGATGTCGCGGGACGGCGAACGGCGGTTGTCGATGCCGCAGGCGGTCGAATGGAGCGGGAATACGGGCGTGGCGGGCTTGTCACGGCAACCACCGACCCGCTTGGCAATCGAACGGCATTTGCGTACAACGCCCGTGGGCAACTGGAGTCCGTCACGGCACCGGATGGAACCGAACAGCACCTGGAATTGTCAGCGCGAGGCACTCTGCTGGCACATCGGGACGAACTGGGGGCGTGCACGTATTTTGAGCGGGGGCTGGATGATGTTCTCACCGATGTGGAACTGCCTGATGGAACGATGTTTCATTATGAGTACGACGCGGGAGGAACGCTTTCCCGCGTGGTGGACCCGCTTGGACATGCGACATCGTTCGCCAACGACGCCTGGGGACGGCGGGTGCGTCGGCAACTGCCTCTGGGACAGGTCGAGGAGTGGGTCTATCTCGGGGAAAGTGCACGCATTTCTTCCTTTATGGATGCCGATGGCGTTCGAACAGATTTTACATACGATGAACAACTTCGACTTGCCAGCCAGAAGACAGGTCCTTTGGAACGGCTGTATCTTTATGACTCCGAAGGGCGTACAAAGAGCATCTCCCTGCGTGGCAATGGTCAGTTGGAAAGCCAGGCAGTCTATGATTACGATTCCAAGGGAAATCTGGCAAACTGGACGGTTGACGGCAAAAGCTTCTCCTTGCGGCATGACCGCGATGGACGGTTCGTTTCCTTGGAATCGAAGGCACTCCAAGTGGTAGGAACGTTTTTCCCAAATGAGCGTCGCGTGGAATGGAAGGTGCAACGGGGACCCGCTGGAGTGTCGGATGAGGTGTGGGCCGTTCACAGGGATGCCTGCGGGCGCACCGAGGAAGTCATTCGACCGGACGGAAGCCGTTGTCGGTTGGAATATGACGTCTGTGGACGTCAGGTCGCTGTTCGGGAACTGGGGACCACGGGGGAGGAACGCTATCGATGGAATGGGACATATGACGCGTGCGGGCAACTCGTTAGAGAGGATATCTTCTGGCGTGACGCGGGGCATCTGTCCCGTGGTTTTGCATACGATTCCTGTCATCGTCTCGTGGCGGAAGAATCCACTGGCACGCAAAAACGATGGAATTATGGCCAAAGTTTTTCATATGATGAGGCGGGGAATGTCATTGGCATTCGACGAGAAGACGCCGATGGCGCAACGGAAATCGAAACGCGCACGTATGACGCGAATGACCGCCTCGTCGGGAGGACGATGGAAGCTTCTGGACGGGTGGAAGTCTGGTCGTTGGAGTGGTCTCCTGCCGGCAACCTCATCGCCGAACGGGAACGCGAAGGCGCGTGCCGCGAATATCTCTGGGATTGGGAAGGAAGACTGGCAGGCGTTCGTTTCTTAACGGGAGAGGTAATTGCAAAACAACCGCTCAACCGCCAAAACGCCGCACGCGGGGACGAAGAGCGAAAGCGAAACTTGGTGACCACGCAGAGTTTGAGCGATGAAGACGACGTGCCGCGCCGTGACGGCGGTTGGGATGAGAGTTTTGCAATTACCTCGGGAGACAAGGAGATATGGCGCGTTGAATACAACTATGACGCACGCGGACTCTTGGCAAACGCCACGTATCACGTCAATGGGGAAACGAATCACCGAACCTTCACGTTTGCGGAGTTGTCTTCCGGGGGAATCCCGATGTTGTTGGAGAGCCACTCTTCCCATTCTGGAGAAACATGTGCTTTGCCCCCGCTGGACGGCATTTCCAGTTGCTACACCGAGCGGGGACGCGTGGACTATCTGCGCAATCCCTCGGGAACCATCTGCGCAACGATTGCGGGCGGTCGCGTGAATCCCGTTGTGCGCGACGCGTGGGGGCGTCCCCTCACGGAGGACGGGGATGGACCCGGATTTGCCGGGGAATGGGAGGACGCGACGGCGGGACTGGTCTACCTTCGGACCCGATTCTACTCCCCGCGCCTAGGCGTCTTTTTGTCGCGCGATGATTGCGGATTTGATCCCGAGCAACCGCAGGATTGGAATCGCTATGCCTATTGCAGAGGAGATCCCGTGAACCGTGTCGACCCTATGGGGACATTCAGCCTTCTTGGCGTGCAGATAAATATGCAATTTGTTGCGACGATGATGTTTAGATATGCAGTGTGCCGTGCGGTTGATGTTGCTGTGGAAATCCAATATGCAGCCAAGGCCTGGTCTGATTTTTTGGAACAGGAAAAGGAAAAGGAGAATGCCACGGTGCTGGTGCATGGGGTGAGTTATCATGAACCGGGTTATGGTGCGCCAATGCTGGACTGGTTGAAGAGGCATGTCCCCAATCAAGACTATTATGAGTTTCGTTGGAGCGGATTCACGATTTGTGGCATTCCATATATGATATTGCCCAATTATCAACAACATAGGATTGCACGTGACAGTTTGGAGGTTTGCCTCTCCATTTGCGAGTGCAAGGCATATCGCAACTTTAACATCATTGCGCACAGTTGGGGAACCGTCTTGAGCAAGGACGTCTTGAATGACGGGATTGTTCCCATCAATCTCTGGGCTACGATGGGGTCGCCGTTGCCAAGTCCGGAGGCTGCATTCCACAGCATGCCACGGTTCCCAACCTGTCGCCCCGCCTGGTGGCTCAATATCTATTCCGACAGCGACATCGTCACCTACCTCGCCATGGACCGCCCGCTGCCCGTCGTCACAAATCTCTGGAATTGGACGCTTTCCAAACAATCTCGGCTATCCCAGTCCAGCAGCCCCGATGAGCAATACGCCGCCGACTGCCATGGATTCACCGCGCACGTTCAGTACTTCTCGGAAGTAGGTACCCTCGGCAAAATCAAGACGCGACTTCGAAGACAGTGACAGAGGGGCAATAAATCGAATCTTCGGGCGGTCTTCCGTGGGTGGAGCAAGCCGTGCAACGGTGAGTGAAACCCACGGACGAGTGCCCTCCAAAGCTTTCTTTTTCTGGCGAGTTCTTGAGAGGTAATTGCAAAACTCTCATCTCCATCGCCATTGCGGCATTCCGCGGTGCCTACTTGTGCTCAACCTCTGCGCATGCATTTATACGCTGATGCTGGGTTGTTCGCCTTCGAGGGCGGCGTTTTGTCATTCGTGATAACAATCCTCATGTTCGTCCAGGCAGTCTTCGCAAAGGCATCCGCAGGAGCTGCTCCTTCGAGTCGGGCGTTTCGCTTCCTTGTTCTGGTCATTCATCATGCTGCCCAAAGCGACTCCCGACAAGAACAACAAGGCCCCTTTCGTACCAGGCGACAGTTCGTCCTTTTCCCTCTGCGCCCTTTGACTGGCCTTTCTCATTCTCTCGATCTCGCGAGCACGTGCCTCGCTGTGCCGGATTCTATCCTCAAGTTTTGCGCAGAACTCCTCCCGAATCCTGACCTGTTCTTCGACGGATTTGCCAGCACACTTCGCCTCCACTTCCTGCGCCTCACGATCAAGCTGCTGCTGATACAGCGCACGTTCACGCTCAGCCTCTTCTTCTATGCGACGGAGCTCTGCGTTGTTGCAATCCCTATAAAAAAAGAAGCAAAACACGCAAAAGATGAGTAGTATGACTGCGATTACCATTCTATGTTCCCTGCATTGTACGTGTTCCTGGTCCGGCACCATGGAGAGCATTTATAGTCTGCCTCCGCTTCCCAAATCTCCTTTACTGTAGTTGTGATTTCCGCATTGTAAAACCAGCTACCCTCCTTTTCTGAACCGATGTACCAAACGAGCGCCAGGCGTGCAGGCCCTGAAATCACCCCCTGTTGTCGCTTTTGCAGACAGTGCCTCAAGACTAATCTTTTTTGGCGCATCGACAGATTTTGGGGGTTAGGTTGTGAGTTTAGGCATCAAGTCTAATTTTCCGCAGTGGAACAGAATTGCTATTCTGAAACGGGACTTGCTTCGATAACCGCAGGCGGCCCGCTTTATTGCCTCTATCTTGCTGTTCAGACCTTCAGCCAGCGCATTTGTCACGCCATATTCGACCGCATTCATGATGCCGTGGAGATGGGATTTGAGAGTCTTCGCCGCCTTTCTCACTGCCTCCAGTCTTGAATGGGTTGCCCACCAATGCCACTTTTTGAAGGCCGGCTCAAAATCAGGCAGGGCCAATGACAGCGCATCCCGCAGCGCCTCCTTTATCGCCCAGGCCCTTGATGTCCTTGTCGCCAAGGCGGCGACCTCGTCAAACTTGTCCCTGTATTTTGCGGGAAGGCTCTCCCGGGCGTACAGAAAGCAGTACCTGCTCCCGAACATGAGCTTCCGCCGGGCGTCCGGCAGGCTTTTCTGCTCTTCCTTTCTCGTCGCATCCACTGCCTTGTTCATGATCTGGACGACGTGGAACTTGTCGAAGCAGACGGCCGCATTGGGAAGGCAGCCCCCGATGACTGACGCATGGCCGGCGCTCATGTCCATCGCGGCGGTCTCGACGTCATGGAGAAAGGCCTTGTTCTCCTCGAACCGGGGGCTGACCGCCTCCGTCTTCCTCGAGTCAATTACGTCATAGACGCTCCTTGCCTTCCGGTCGCAGATGACGGTGAAGTACTTGTGCCTTGCGAAGACCTGCTTCTGGTCTATCCCGATCCCTGGCAGGGGCTGCTCCTCCCTCCTGCCCAGTCCTCTTTCCACAGCCAATGAACGTATGCGTTCAAGTTTTCTCACGCTCACCCCTGCCAGGCTTTCCGCGCCCTGCATTGTGCATTCCCGCATCGCCATTATGCACCTGCATTCCATTTCCTCCGTGACGGAAGTCTGCGGTGTCGCGAAGGGAACCCAGGCGGTGACCTTGCCGTCCGGCGCGCATTTGACGCGGGGCAGGCGTGCATGCAGGAAAGTCTGGTAGCCGCATGTGTCGAGATGACGCCACGTCCGCTCGGGAAGATGGTCGTGGGCGGCATATTCGCCCATGCATTCAGGACAACGAAAGCGGCTTTCCCTGTGCTTTATCCAAACATCGACTCTCTTTGCGTCTGCAAAGCACTCGACGCGCTCCACATACCATGGCGCTGGCAGGCGAAGCACATTCTGGTGGAAACTGACTAGATCCATTGACTTCTCCTTGTGGCAATGGAATAATGTAGCACGGAATCCGTCCGTGTTGCTAATCATGAGCACAAAAAAACACATTATGCATGAAGCTAGATGAGGGCGACTTGGAAGGAAGCGTTGTCATCGTACAGAAAATTACCCCCAAAATCCGTTGAAGAGCCAAAATTTTGTGCTAGATGTGCTAGATGTGCTAGATGTGCTAGATGTGCTAGATGTGCTAGATGTGCTAGATGTGCTAGATGTGCTAGATGTGCTAGATGTGCTAGATG
>JAFRLI010000222.1 GCA_017431255.1 Victivallales bacterium | reverse complement strand
TTGCGTGAGCAGCCACGTAGTCGGAATTGGCTTCGCGGGGGCAGAAGTCCCCTGCCACCAGAATGGTGAACTGCTTCGGCGAGGCACTTTCGCGCAGGGAAACGATTTTCTCAAAAAACTCTGACATGGAATCGCTCCACAAATTGAGGTGGAAAGGAAGGTTTGTGTTGTACAATATTCATGGAAAAGTTTTTTTCAAATCCGAAACTGCCATTTTTCGCCGAAATCTGTTGCAATGACGCAAGAATGTGCTACAGTAATGATGTTGTTTTTTGTCAATGACACCACACACGAATCAGGAGAAGACATTATGGCTTTTTTGGACGCGAAGTACCTTTTGGACAGCAAGACCGCGGAGAAAATCTACAAGGCGGTTGAATCTCTTCCCATCATTGACCCGCACAACCACTGCGATGTCAAGGCGCTCAGTGAAGATTTGAACTTCACGGACATTTGGGATGCAGAGGCTGCCACGGACCACTACGTCTGGGAGTGCTTCCGCAAATGCGGCGTCCCCGAAGAGTATCTCACCGGCAAAAAGAGCAACCATGACAAGTGGATCGCCATCGCCGCGCAATTCCCCAAACTCGCCGGAAACCCCACCTACGAATGGATTCACCTCGACCTCAAGCGCCGCCTCGGCATTGACGCAAATATCTCCGCCGCCACCGCCGAAGCCATCTGGAAGGAATCCAAAAAACTCCTCGCCAAAAAGTCCTTCTCGCAGCAGAACCTCATCAAGCAGATGAACGTCGAGACCATGTGTTCCACCGACGACCCCGTCGACACCCTCGAATACCACAAGGCACTCGCTGGCGGTAAACTTGACGGCGTCGTCCGCCCGACCTTCCGTCCCGACAAGGCGATGAACATTATGAAGCCTGACTTTGCCGACTATATTGCCAAACTCGGTGCGCGCTGGGATGTCAAAATTCGCACGACGAAGGATTTGCTGAAGGTTCTGCGTCAAGCGCACAAGTTCTTTGCGGAGATGGGAGCGCGTGCTTCGGACCATGGCGTCAACATTCCCTGGGGCTACCAAGTCAAGGAAAGCGATGCGAACGACGTCTTCAAGAAAGCGCTGGCACGCAAGCCGCTCACGCTCGCGGAGTTCAAGACCTACCACTCCTGGTTCCTGAACGAAGTCGCCGAACTGGACGCCGAGGACGGATTCGTCTTCCAACTCCACATCGGTGCCGTTCGTGACGTTCGCACCTCCCTCTACACCAAACTCGGTGCTGACGTCGGCGGCGATATTGGAGATCACGAGACCTCCTATGTCGAACCTCTTCTTCCATTGCTCAACCGCTTTGACGGGCGCCTCAAGACCGTCCTTTACAACATGAACCCCGTCCACAACGCCACCTTGGCGCAGTTGACGCGTGCCTTTGGCGGCACGGTGAACCTGGGACTGGCATGGTGGCTCAACGACTCCTACAACGGAATGGAGCGGCAGTTGAACTACTCCTCGTCCGTGGACGTGATGTCCGCGTTTGCCGGCATGGTTTCGGACTCCCGCAAGATTCTGAGTTACGGTTCCCGCTTCGAGGTGTTCCGCCGCACGCTGGCGCACGTTCTGGGCGGCATGGTGGACCGTGGCCAGGTTCCGCTGGACGTTGCCATCGAACGCGCCGTGGACCTCTCCTACAATCGTCCCAAGACCTTCTTCGGTTTCTAGGCATTGGGAATCGTGACGTAGTTTCCCCGATTCGGAGACGCGCATGTACTGGTACTACAAATATCCTCTGTATTGCATTCTGATTTTGTTGCTGACGGGTGTGAGCGTCTTCATTTGGCGCTCCTCCATCTCGCCGTATTTCCACCAGGAAAAGCCTGCCCCGGTGGAAGTCGACCTGCCGACGGAGGAGCCTCCTGAAGACCTCTCTTCCCTGCCGCCGCCTGCCACGCGTCCCGCGTCGAACGCCTCGCAGACGCGTCCGGGAAAGCCTGTGCAAGTGCCGCCCGTGAACCCAGCGTCCAATGTTGCAGCACCGACCTTCAAGCCGGCGCCGGCAAAGCCAGCCGTGCGTGCAACGAGCATTCCGGGGGATTTGCAGGCGAAACTGTCGGGCTTGCGGACATTGGTCGTGGAATCGCCGTTGAAGGCGCGTCAAGAAGCGCAGGAATTGCTGTCGCAGTGTACGGAATATGATGCGTCCTGGTTGGCGTTGGCTCGCATCATAGACCAGGCGAACAAGAAATTCATGTCGGGAACGGCACCCTGTCCGGAAAAGGCCACCTATACGGTGGTGCCGAGCGACAGTCTGTCGAAGATTTCCGGGAAGGTCGGGACGACGGTCGGGGCGTTGCAGCGTCTCAACAAACTCAGCAAGACGAGCGCGATTATCCGTCCCGGGCAGACCTTCCAGTACTTCCCGTGCGAATGGTCCATTCGCGTATCCAAATCTCAGTTCCTGCTTTGCCTGTACCACGGGAAGCAACTCTTCCGCATCTACCGAATCAGTACGGGACAATATGACCGCACCCCCGTCGGAACCTTCGTCATCAGCACCAAAACGATGAATCCCGCCTGGTACGATGGCACGCACAAAATCCCCTACGGCGACCCGCGCAACATCTTGGGTACCCGCTGGATGGGAATCCAGGCGACAGGCGATACCGACCCGTCCCTGCGCGGATTCGGCATCCACGGAACCACCGAACCCGACAGCATCGGAACGGCCTCCAGCCTGGGCTGCGTCCGCATGCTCAATTCCGAGGTCGAAGAACTCTACGATTTCATTCCCGAACCGAAGGGCTCCTTCACCGTTCCCGTCACCATCACGGAATAGCCTTCTTTTTGCATCATGGCACTCATTCTCCCTTTCGAAGAACCTCTCCAGGAACTGGAAAACAAAATCCAGAACTTCGCCAATTACTGCGATTGCAAGGGGCTCGATTCCAAACTGGCACACGAACTGCACGATGAGAAACTTCCCGCCGTGCGCAACAAAATCTTCCAGAATCTCTCTCCTTGGGAAAAGGTCCAGTTGGCGCGGCATCCCAATCGTCCATACCCTATGGACCTCGCAAATCTCATCTTCACCGATTTCCTGGAACTCCACGGCGACCGTCGTTTCGCCGACGACCGCGCTCTCATCGGTGGTTTCGCCAAACTCGACGGCAAGCCCGTCATGCTCCTCGCCACCCAGAAAGGACGCATTCTCAAGGAAAAACTGGAGTGTAACTTCGGCAGCGCAAACCCGGAAGGCTATCGAAAGGCAATGCGTCTTATGCAGTTGGCAGACAAGGCGGGGATTCCTGTCATCTGCCTGGTCGATACTCCGGGAGCCTATCCAGGCGTTGGTGCGGAGGAACGCCATATTGGCGAGGCGATTGCGCAGTGCATTCGAGACAGTTTTTCGCTCGGGGTTCCTGTGATTTCCGTTGTGACCGGGGAAGGCGGTTCCGGCGGGGCCCTGGCACTCTGTACGGCCAACCGTGTGCTGATTCTCCAGTACGCCTACTATTCCGTCATCACTCCCGAAGGGTGCTCTGCCATTTTGTGGCGTTCCGATTCGGAGGCTCCGCGGGCCGCCGCCGCCCTGCGTCTCACCAGTACGGACATGCTGCATCTTCACGTGGCAGATGCCATCGTTCCCGAACCGCCAGGCGGTGCACATACCGACTATGCGGCCACTGCAAGCAACCTCAAGGCGGTCCTCCTGGAACAATTGCGACAACTTTCCTTCCTCTCTCCGGCCGCCATTCGCAACGACCGCTACGACCGATTCCGCAACATCGGTTCCTTCACGGGGGGAGCCCCCGACTCCAAAACCATCATACGGCCCGCCACCGAAGACGATATCGAACACATCGCGGAGTTCTTTTCCCCCTTCGTTGCACAGCAGAAAATCTTGTCGCGTTCCGTGGAGGATATTCGGCAGAATCTTGAAAACTTCCGCATTGCCGTCACGCCTGACGGCAAACTCGTCGGAATTGTCGCCATCCGCGACTTTGGGGACGGTCTCTGTGAACTGCGTTCCCTTGCGGTTTCGCCAGATTACGATGGTCAGGGAACGGGTACGGAACTCGTCAAAGCCGCACTCCAGCGAGCGCGCGAGGTTCACGCCACGCGCGTCTTCACGCTCACCATGCGTCCCAACCTTTTCCAGAGAATCGGGTTCACGCCTGTCTCCATTATGCGCTTCCCGGAAAAGGTCCAGCAGGACTGCTTCCTCTGCCAAAAACGGCAGCAGTGCGACGAAATCTGCCTCTTCTTTACCCTCTAGAGGCCTTTGCCTCTCGAACCCTTACTGCAATTGCTTGAGGAGTCCGCGTTCGGTGATGTATCCTGTGATGAGTTCGTGGGGAGTGACATCGAATGCGGGATTGTAGACGGCAGCGTTGGGGCAGTGCTGGATTTCGTCAGCAGAGCGTTGTTCGATCGGGATGAGGGAGCCGTCGGGGAGGGTGGCGTCGATGGTGGAATAGGGGAAAGCGACGTAGAATGGGATGTGGTGGAACTGAGCGGCGATGGCGAGTTGATAGGTGCCGATTTTGTTGGCGGCGTCGCCATTGGCTGCGACTCGGTCGGCACCGACGATGACCACGTCGATTTTGCCTTCCCGCATCACCTGGGCCGCCATGGAATCGCAGATGGTGGTGACGGGGATGCCGCAGGTGGAGAGTTCCCAGGCAGTGAGGCGTGCACCTTGCAGGAGGGGGCGTGTTTCGTCCGAATAGACTACGGGTTGCCAGCCTTTCTCAGCGGCCTTGTAGATAGGGGCAAGCGCGGTTCCAATGCCGCAGGTCGCCAGTGCGCCGGCGTTGCAGTGGGTGAGCACGCTGACATGGGGATGAAGGACTGCGAGACCTGCTTCCCCGATTCGCTCGCAAAGGGCGCGGTCTTCGTCAATAATCGCCTGTGCTTCTTCCAGCAGGAGTTGCTGCAGGGCGGGAACCTCGCCAGAGGATTCCATGACGCGTTTGAGGCAACGGTCGATGGCCCAGGCAAGATTGACCGCAGTCGGTCGTGCGGCTTTCAAAAAGTCTCCCGTCTGGTGCAAATGAGCAAGAAACGCCTCGCGTGTGCGTTCTGGAAAACGGCATGCGCAGACCGCCAGCCCCAATGCTGCAGCACCTCCGATAGCAGGCGCCCCACGTACGCGAAGAGAACGAATCGCTTCCTGAATGGCTTCGGGAGTGGACAATGGCAGGCGTACGATTTGCAACGGCAACTGGCTTTGGTCTAGAATATCCAGAATCGGCAGCCCGTCCGAAGGCGATTCCAACTTCTGCAATACAATCGGCAACTGCATTTCCCGGTTTTCAATCCTTGGTGTTGACGTTGATTTCGAGGGTGAGGTTGGCGAAAGAAAGGGTGCCGTTGTTCTGGATTTTGTCCTTCAGAATGGCCTCCAGACGGTCGAGAGCGGGATCCATTTTTTCGGGGTCCATCGGGATGTAGAGAATGGCATCCTTCTTGATGACGGTATTGTTTACGAATGGGGTGAGGCGGCAGATGAGTTGCTCATGAGGATAACTGATGCTGATGGCATTGACGTAGAAACTTGCACCGTCAATCTGAGGGCGTGCCGTGAGGATTTGGATGAATTGGACGGCGGAGATGAGTCCATAGATGTCGGTGGTGGTTCCCATTTTGAGTTCGGGAGCGTCTGCTTTGAGAGCGCCGAAGATGTAGGGCAGGGTCGTGGGGAGGTTCTTGCGGTCGAGGCAGGGGAACGGGATACCTTTGTTATCCAGATAGCCAGCAATCTGATTCTGGGGATTCACGACGATGGCGATGGGACGGCGCTCCGTGAGGACGACGTGCAGCGTCTCCGGAAGAATGCGGTTGATTTCGACGGTGCTGACCAGGGGATTTGCGAGGAACCGCGCGCGCAGTGCACGAAGGTCAAGCGTGAGAAGGTTGGTTCTCGGCATGACGCAGCCGGCTTCTTCCATCAGGGTTCGCACCTGGGCATGAGAAAAATGCTCGGTAGGTTCCATCACCAGTTGGCGGAACTGGAAATGCGGGTTCTGGCGGAACAGGAAGTTGCGCGTCCACCGCAGGCAGTAAAGGAAGGCGAGCAATAGAAGAACACCGCCAATCAGCAGGATGGCGGCACGTATGATGCGACCGCGTTTCCGGGGAGCGGGGAGACTGGCTGCTTGTACATTATCCATTCTAGGCATAGGGGAGGATTATTGTTTGGAAGGGAGTTCGGTGCCAGTCCAACCATATTCGCCGGCGGAATTGAGACGGATGTTTGCGAAACCTGGCTCGCGACGCCCAGACGTGGCGACAACTTCAACGGATTGGTCTACCTCAGGTGCATCGAAAATAGTGCGTCCCAGCCATTTGCGTCCGCGCAGGTGTTCTTCGAGAAGGACGGGGATTTCCTGGCCGACGAGGGCCTGGTTGCGGCGCAGGGAGATGGTCTGCTGGGCGGAAAGGAGTTGCCCGCGTCGTCGCGAGGCAACGGCAGGCGGGACGGGATTGGACATCTTTGCCGCAGGAGTTCCTTGTTCGGGGGAGAAGGCAAAGGCACCCATGCGGTCAAACTCAAAGTTTTTGACGAAGGAGAGCAGTTCCTGGAAGTCCTCGTTGGTTTCACCTGGAAATCCGACGAGGAAGGTCGTGCGGATGGTCATTCGCGGATATTTGGCGCGGATGTCCTCCATGAGTTTGCGCGTGGCGGGACCATCCATTCCTCGCCCCATGGCGCGGAGGATTGGGGTGGAGATGTGCTGCAGGGGAACGTCCAGGTAGGGAAGGACGTGCTCGGAGGAGGCCAGCGTCTCCAGCAGGCCGTCTGTGAGGAATCGAGGATGCGTGTAGAGCACGCGAATCCAGAACTTGCCAGGCAGTTTGTCGCAGGCTTGGAGGAGTTTTTCCAGGGAGGAGCCGTCGCCGAGTTCGGAGCCGTAACTGGAGGAATCCTGGGCGATGAAATCCAGTTCCTTTGCCCCCTGGTCCAGCAGTTGTCGGCACTCCTCCAGAATGGAGGGGATGGTGCGACTGCGCTGGCGTCCCCGTATCAGAGGAATGGCGCAGAAGGCGCAACGGTGGTCGCACCCCTCTGCGATTTTGACGTAGCCGAAGGTGGAGGGCGTCAACGTGAGGCGAGGTGCCTTTTCGTCGTAGAGGTAGGTAGGAAGCACCGTCGTGGAGGGGAGGGGACGTTGCGCGGTGGCATGCGCCTTGCGAAGCAGTTCTGCGAGGCGGGGGACATCGTCCAGGCCTGCCAGCACGTCAATTCCAGGATAATCCTGTGCGAGGCGGGCGGCTTCGCGCTGAACCAGGCATCCGGCCGCGGCGACCATTCGTCCGTGCTTGCGGGATTTCCATTTGAGCGCGGCTTTGAGGGCGTCTTCCGATTCCTTGCGTGCGTCGCGAATGAAACCGCATGTGTTCACCAGCACGATGTCCGCGTCTTCGGCCTCTTCTGCCAGGCAGAATCCACACGTGACCAGACCGCCGCACATGACCTCGGTATCGACGAGGTTCTTCGCGCAGCCTAGGCTGATGACATGCACTGCCAGGGATTCGTTTTTCATTTTGCGGGCTTCCTTGCCTACGACATCGCGACCTGCGGCAGCCGCGCTACCGCAGGTCGTCTGTCATGGGGAATGGATGGCTATTTGTGTTCGAGTTCGAGGGTCTTGGTGACACGGTCAGCGACCTCGGCGGGGCCGAAGTACTGGATGGGGCCGGGATAGGTGAAATCGATGCCGGCAGCCCACTTGTCGCGGTTCTTGGCGAAGAACTTGAACGGTGCACCGTCGAGTTCGACCAGAGCCTTGCGGATGACGGGGACGTCCTTGCCGTGGCGGTGTTCCATGTTCATCATCATGGTGAGGGGGATGCCGCCGGCGATCCACTTGTCAGCCGGCTGGGAGATGTTGCGGACGCTGGACATATAGCCGGTCTTGCCCGCGCTGATGAGGGCGGAGGCGGTGAAGCCAAGGCTGTAGCAGTAGTCTGCGTCGAAGTTGGACGGTGCTGCGCAACGTCCTTCGTAGCCGAAGAAATGCGCCTGGCTGGAGAATTTGATTTTCTTGCCCTTGGCGTTGAGTTTTTTGATGTTCGCCTCGACCATGCTGATGAGGAGTTTTTCGGTTTCGATGCGGGAGACCTGGACGTTGCCGTGGGGGTCGCGGTCGCCGAGGAGTTGGTCGCGCACGAAGACGGGCAGGCTCTGCAGGAGTTTGGCGGCAGGCTTCTTGAGGAGTTTGGTGACGAAGGCGGCCTTGTCATCGGGAGTGGTCTGCTTTTCGAAGCCGGCGGAGTTCTTGGCGAGGACGTCGTTGAGTTGGGAGATGAGGTCCTGCATTTCGGGGACGAACTCGATGAGACCTTCGGGGATGAGGACGACGCCGAAGTTCATCTTGTTTTCGGCGCGGGAGACCACGACCTGGGTCAGCGCGTCCGTGATTTCCTTGAGGGAGGTCTTCTTCGCTGCAATTTCCTCGGAGATGAGGCAGACGTTGGGTTGGGTCTGGAGAGCGCATTCCAGGGCGATGTGGGAGGCGGAGCGTCCCATCAGTTTGATGAAATGCCAGTACTTGCGGGCAGAGTTTGCGTCGCGCATGATGTTGCCGATGACCTCGGAGTATACCTTGGTCGCGGTATCGAATCCGAAGGAGACCTCAATCCACTGGTTCTTGAGGTCGCCGTCAATGGTCTTCGGGCAGCCGATGACCTGGACGCCAGTTTTGTTTTCAATCATCCACTGGGCGAGGAGGCAGGCGTTGGTGTTGGAGTCGTCACCGCCGATGATGACGATGGCGGAGATTTTGTGAGCCTTGCAGTTGGCGGCGACCTTCTTGAACTGCTCTTCGGTTTCGAGTTTGGTGCGTCCGCTGCGAATCATGTCAAATCCACCGGTATTGCGGTAGGAATCGATGATTTTCTTGTCGAGTTTGATGAACTCGTCGTCGATGAGTCCCGAGGGACCGCCGAGGAAGCCGAAGAGGTTGTTTTTGGGGTTGAGGGCCTTGAGTCCGTCGAAGAGTCCGGAGATGACATTGTGTCCGCCGGGGGCCTGTCCGCCAGAGAGGATGACGGCGACGTTGATGGGCTTGGTGGGGACGGGTTTGCCGGCTTTGAATTCCACGGCGGGGAGTCCGTAGGTATCTTTGAACAGGGCCTTGATTTTTGCCTGATCGGCAACGGACTGGGTGGGTTTGCCTTCGACTGCCTTCGCAAAGGGGCCGCACTTCTTCAGCACGGGCGGGAGTTTGGGCTGGTAGGCGGCACGGGCTTTCTGCAACGGGGAGACTTCGCTCATCAATGCATTCCTTCTTCGTTTGTTTTGCGAGGAAATTGCAAAACTCTCATCCCAATCGACTTCACGGCGCGGCGTGATGGCTTCCTCGCTTGCGGCGTTTCGGCGGTTGGGCGGTAGTTTTGCATTACCTCTTACTTGTGAGACACGGAAAAAACAATTTCCTACTTACTTAATATAATCTCAAATGCGCTTTCTTGCAAGAGGAAACTCCACTTTCCATCAAGTGTTTTCGGAAATGGAAAACGATTGAGGGGATGGTTGGGGAGAGTTTCGCCAACGTGCGGGAGTGGTGTGAAGGATATGCTGGAAAGTGCGAACGAAGTGTTCCGGGGAGGCAAATCCGCAGAGGAGGGCGATTTCCTTGATGCGGAGGTCTGTTTGCGCGAGATACAGTTTTGCGTGTCGGATACGTTCTTGGCAAAGGAGGGTTTTGAAGGATTGTTTGCAGGTGTCCTGTACAATGGCGCAGGTGCGCGAGACGGAAAGGGCGAGGTGACGCGCCAAGTCCCGGGTCTGGAGCGGGCGGTTGTAATTGTCGGCGATGAAGGAGTGAATACGGGCTGCCGTGGGATTTGTAGGGAGAGGCTTCTGCCGCAGATTGTTTTCCAGGGCGTGCAGGACGCCTTCCGAAAAAATCGGGAGCATTCGGGCAATGCGGCGGATTTTCTCCGTATCGTCAAATCTGCTCCATAGTCCTGCGAAAAAACTCAAGACGTGGACATTGTTGCGGAACACGGGAACGGCAAGTTGCCAGAATCCATTTTTGCAGTGCATGAAATAGAGGGGGCGATGCGTCCGCTCCGCCCAGCGATTGAACTGGAACATGCAGTGTGAAATGCAGTATTCGCGCATTTCTCGCCCGCACATCGTCGGAAAGGTCTTTCGGTGCGATGTCCGTTTGGCCAGCAACGGTCCCAGTTCCGGATGGCTCCCCAGCAGGTGCATTGGGTCGTGCAGCGTGAGACGGCACCCGAAAGCCTCCTCGAAGTCTGTCAACAGTTGTTCCAAGAAAAATTGCATGAATCACCTCTTTCGTTCTTTTTTCAATAATCTACATCAATAAAACCATAATGCAAGGCAAGAGACAAAATCCGTTGAATGGTTATAGTATTATTGCAATCTAGATTTTCTAGAGGTGCTAGATGTGCTAGAGGCGCTAGATGTGCTAGATGTGCTAGAGTGTGAGACCCTTTCTCAAAGGAGCAGAACATCGATGAATCCACAGCGTCATTTTGTCGTGCGCGGGTGCACTGGTTGCGACACGTGTCGTTCCCTGTGTCCTGCGGAAGCCATCACCTATGATTTGGAAGGTGCCCACATCCATCAGGAGAAGTGCATTGGATGTGGTACCTGCATGGAGAATTGTGCGTCCGAAGCCATCCGCGAGATTTCCGAAGAGGAATATCAGAAGTTGTTGGCGCAGGCGAAGTAATTTTTTTTCAAACAGTTCAACCTGAAAGGAGAAAACAATGAGTTACAGCATTGGCAATGGGATTGTTACGGAATCGGCGAAGGAACTGCGGATTGCCGGCAAGTATGATGTTCTGGTGGTAGGAGGTGGTGTGGCTGGCGTTGGCGCGGGGATTGCGGCGGCGCGTCATGGGTGCAAGACGCTGATTGTCGAGCAAACCGCAGCATTGGGCGGTTTGACGACGGTGGGTCTCGTCAACATCCCGCTGGACCTTTCGCTGGTTGGCATTGGAAAGGAGATGTTGTCTCGTCTGGATGCCTGCAAAGGTCACTGGCACCGAAACACCGATCCTGAAAAGCACAAACTCATCTTGGACCGAATGGTACGGGAATCTGGGTGTGATTTGCTTTTGGTCTCTTTCGCGGTGGACGCCATCGTGGAAAATGACACAATCAAGGGCGTTGTCATCGAAAGCAAATCGGGACGCGAGGTGATTTTGGCAGATCGCGTCATCGACGCGACGGGCGATGCCGATGTTGCGTACTATGCTGGGGCAGAATGCTTTTCCGGGCGTGCGTCCGATGGCAAGCACCAGGCGTGTTCGTTGCAATTCCGTCTGGGTGGTGTGGATTGGGACGCCTACATCAATTCGGAACTCAAGGCGAAGGACCCGTCTTGGATGGAGTTGATTCAGCGTTCCGTGGAAAATGGGGAAATGCCCTATATGATTGAAAACCATTTAAATTGGGTGACGCATGTGCCAGGGCGTCCGGAGCATTGCGGAAAGGATGAAGTGAGCATGTGCATTGCCCATTCCCGCAATTGCAATCCACTGTCTGCCAGGGACTTAACGCGCATGTACCAAGAAGGTCGTGAACAGGTCGATATTCTTTCAAAGTTTATCAAGCGAAATGTCCCGGGCTTTCAGGACAGTTACCTCATTGATACAGGGCTTCTGCTTGGCGTTCGAGAAAGCCGCCGCATTGTTGGGGAATATGTGCTGAAAACTCTCGATTTTGCACGCGGAGAACGTTTTCCAGACGCTGTCACAGAAACCAGCCACCACTACGACCTTCACAATCCAGATGGGCCTGGCAACATCAAATGGGCCGAGGAAATCATTGATGGAAAGGTCTGCTATGTATCCAGTAACGGTGCCAAGGGATCTTGGCCGCCTCCAGGTGGTTATGAAAACATGACCGATGGCTGGGGACGCAAGGGCGCAGAACGACAGTTCCGCAAGAATCCCTGCGACATTCCGTATCGCACCCTCATTCCCATCAAGTTGGACAATCTAATTGCCGCAGGGCGTTGCCTTTCCAGCGAATTCATGGCGCAGGCTGCCTCCCGGCTAATCCT
>JAFRLI010000021.1 GCA_017431255.1 Victivallales bacterium | reverse complement strand
CGGGACGCTTGGCGAGCGCGGCGCGCTGCCTACCGCCCGCGCCATCGCCGGGCGGAGCTCCGCCCCCGTGCTCCGAGCTTCCGCCATCGCCGCCGTCGGGATGCTCGGCGACGCATCCGACCTGCCGCTCCTGAAACGCCTCGCCGCCTCGGGGGGACGCGCGCGTCTCCAGTCCAGCGACGGCGGCCCTGTCCAGGCTGGAGGGCGGAAATACCTCCACAGGCGCTGCGAATGGCTTGAAAACCACTGCCGGCGCGGAAGTCGCGAAATAAATGCCCCAAGTTGGCTTGCAAAGCGCGGAAGCCGGGGTAATGTAATGGGGAAGGACTGAATGAAGAGGGAATTGCAAAACTACCGCCCAGCCGCCAAGACGCCGCAAGCGATGAAGCCGTCGCGCCGTGAAGGCGATTGGGGGATGAGAGTTTTTGCAATTTCCTCCGAAGAATGACACGCGGGCCAGGTCTCCCCTCCCCCGCGCGTCCTGAAAATCCCGTCCGCAAGAAAAGCCCTATGACACCGAGCCGCCACAGAGGCCGGACCGTTCTACGGGCAGGCCTGCCCTGGCTGCGCCGCTGAAGCGCCTCCCGCCTCGGGGGACGCGCGTCTCCAGGCCGGCGGCGACGGACGTCGTCGGAATACCGAACGCAGACAAACGAGCCCGAGCCGACGTACAATCTCGCGATCCGGGTCGGCAGGACGTACTATGCCTCGGAAGCCGCCATCCTGGCGCATAATATGTGCCAGCCGAAAAAAACGGTAGATTCACAATCTTCAGAACAATATGAAATTGGTCCATACAAGGAGATGCATAAGAAGATACATGGGAAAAACAGCGGTCTGGAAACGCACCATCTGATCGAAAAAAGATTTGCTGGCAAATTCGGAGTCAAACAAAATGAAATGCCTTCAATAAACATACCTAAAGATGTACATAGAGGATATACGAATGATTGGAGAAATGAAATAGGTTATGGCGATGGGACAAAGGGGGCGGAAAGAGAAGATATAATAAGAGCATATGAGAAGATATATGAAGGTAATCCAAATATTCTCGAGCAATTGAAGACTTGGACAAACAACCACTACTCCAAATAGAGGACATAATCATGAAAAAAAAGTACAGATTGAATAATGACTTTTTGTCAAAAGACGAACTTTCTTATTTTGAAGAAATAGGGTGCAAAATAGACAAGTTTCATGTCGAGGTGTTTGACGACTGCCGCGAATGGGATGCTATCTGCAAGATTATTTATAGGCATGCTCGGGACAGAAAGTCTATAGTTTGGGATGTTCGTTCAATCTTCACAGAAGCGGAATTGGCGAAAGCCCCGTATTTGAGCATCACCTGCAATTCATCCGGTGGCGGCTATCCCCAGCCGGAAAATGATTATAAGAAATTGATTTTTGGGATAGACGATGAGATGGTAAAAAGAAGCCCTGACAACTTTGATGTTCTTATTGAACATCCTCAGATGGCTCCATTCCGTTTTTCAAGGGAGCCTAATTGGGGCAAACGAAACAAGGGATTTACCGGCGTTTTCTGGGAAGAAACTTATGTGTTTGTCAATAATCGTTGCCGTGAATTGGTTTTCGTACCTTTCGGAGTGAAGATGCGGGATGTGCTAAAAAACAAGACAGGTAATCCTCTTGAGACCGTTTTCCAATTGGATCCCGATGTATCGTCCGCTCCGCTGGACACAAAGGGTATCCATTATTTTGACACCCCCAAAAAACGCCGTTTGTTGATTCGAACCCCAGCATTCTATCCGCACAATATTGAGGAAATTGAAGAACATATGAAGGGTGCAGGCTTTTATCCGCCTTTTGCCGTTGATCCCCAAATACCGTGCTGCTGGACGCAGGAGTATTTCACTAGTGGACAAAATGAATGGTTCACTGTTTGGCGCGATATGATAATCTCCCACGATGTCTATATGAAAATCAGGGAATACAAGTTCACTGGCTTGGATTATATTCCAATGCGTGGGTGATTTGGAAGAGTTTCAATGGCAGCAAACAACACCACATTTTACAAAATCATACCGATTCTACTGTTGGCGGTGCTTGTCTCCGTTTTCGCCCAGCAACCTCCTCGCACTCTGTCCTCCGTTGACACGGAACTCGCCGGCATCTGCGGGGAGGCATCCACGCCATACGCAGAGCGCGTCAGGCTGATCCACCGCCTCCCGTCCAACCTCGCGCCTGAGCAGCTGGAGTGCTGCCGCGCCTTCCTGGAGTCCCCCTTGGCTGAACAGCCGCTTCCCGACCTGGAGTTCAACGGGCTGAAGAACGAGCTGGTGTTCGCGCTGCTGCGCCAGCGCGAGGGGCTGGCGCAGCTTGCGGAACTGCTTGTCCGGATGTCCCGCGCCCCGGAGACGGACGCCACCTGGCGGGACTACTGCGTCCAGTTCCTGGGCAAGTGCTATCCGCGCATAAGCGACGCACAGTCCCGCGAGGCGATGGAGGATGCACTCTGGGAGGCCTTGAGGACGCGGCGCAGCGGCCGTGCCGCAGGCTCCGCCGCACGTCAGCTGATGACACTCGGCCGCACATTCCCCGAATTCCCGCCGGATAAAGTCGCCCAGGCCTCCCTGGAGGTGCTCCTCGACCCGGCCAGCTCGGACGAGACGACCGACATGATTGGGCGTATCTTAAAGACGGAAAAAAACGGATACGGTGAGAATGCAGTCATCACGCAGCAGAACTACTTCGACACCAATGGTCATATTGTCAAGACCACACAGACTGCTTTGGCGGACACAATTTACGAATATGACGAACTGGGAGAACTTGTTTGCACGGGGCAGGACGCGGACGGCAACGGGACGCTGAATCTGGTCTCCAATGACCGCATCACGGAGACGTCCACGACGTATATGCAGGACAACGATGATGCCTGGTGGCTGCGCTCCGAACAAAAGCTCTATGCGACAGCCAATGACGCCACGCCGACCACAGTGTCCACCTCGGAGAGACGAATTTCGGGTTTCGCCAACAGCGTCGTCTCCGAGACGCGCGAGACGGACGTCCACGGCAACACGACCGTTTCCACGACCGCCATCAACCGGGCGACGAAGACCGTCACGACGGAGAGCCTCTCCCCCGAATCCACCGTCGCGGAACAGCAGGTGACGGTCAATGGTTTGACCATATCTGTCCGCTCCAAGTCCAACCTGACCACGACCTTCGGCTACGACGGGCTGCGCCGCCGCGTCTCCGTCACCGCCCCGCGCACGGGAACGTCCACCATCGCTTACGATGCGGCGGGGCAGTTATCAGCCGAGACCGACGCGGCGGGAAACACGACCTCCTGCGGCTCCGACAATGCGGGACGGCTCGCCTGGAAGAAAAACGCGCTGAACAAGTACGCCAGATACGCCTACAACCAGCGAGGACAGCAGACACGCGTCTGGGGCGACACGGAGTACCCCGTCGAGTACTCATACGACCAGTACGGGCAGAAAGTCGCGATGACCACGTTCCGCACGGGAAATGCCTGGAGCGGCGAATCCTGGCCGAATCCCGCCCCAGTAGGCGACACGACGACCTGGAACTACGACGCCGCGACAGGTCTGCTGACCTCCAAGGTCTATGCGGACGGCTACGGCCCGTCCTACGCCTACACGGCGGATGGCAAACTTGCGACGAGAACCTGGGCGCGGAAGGACGCGCAGGACAATGATTTGGTGACCACCTACAGCTACAACCTCTTCGGGGAGCTGACAGGCATCGACTACTCAGACAGCACGCCCGACATCACATACGCCTACAATCGTTTCGGGAAGCTGTCGCAGGTGACGGACGTGGTGGGGATGCGAACATTCGCATACAACGCCACGCTGGACGAAGTCTCCGAGACCATCACGGGGCTTTACGGCAAGACGCTCACGCGCACCTACACGTCCACGGGCTTCAAGGGCAGGAAGCAGGGACTCTCCATCGGCAATGTCTCACATTATGCCTACGGCTACGACTCCTACGGACGGATGGACCAGATCACCGTCCCGTCGGGCAGCTTCAACTACGCCCGCCTCGCGGACAGCGACCTGGTGAGCCAGATGACGCGTCCGAACGGAATCACCACAACCTGGTCCTACGAGCAGAACCGCGACTTGATTACGCAGGTGCAGAATGGGACCGTCTCCACCTACGGCTATGTCAACGACGCCATCGGCCGGCGCACATCCATGTCCCGCACGGGCAGCGCACACTCCAATCCAGACACCATCTTCTACAACTACAACGACCGCTCCGAACTGACGGGCGCACAGTCCAACGTGGACGCAACCTACAGCTACTCCTACGCCTACGACCCCATCGGGAATCGAATTTCCGCCTCCGAGGCGGGCCTGCCGTGGACCTACACCACAAACAATCTGAACCAGTACACCTCCGCAACCGAGAGCAACACTCAGCTTTCCTTCTCCTACGACCTGGACGGCTCGATGACCTACCGCCCCGTGGACGCCACCAGCGGCTGGACGCAGGTCTGGAACGGCGAGAACCGCATGGTCGAGACCTACAGGGGAACCGACCGCCTGACATTCAAGTACGACTACATGGGGCGCCGCGTGGAGAAGTGCGTATATTCCGGCAACACCCTGGCTTCCAAGACCCTCTTCGTCTACGACGGCTTCAAGTGCGTCGAGGAGCTGGATGCGCTCTCCAACAACGCCGTGGCGATGCGCCACGCCTGGCAACCCTTCGATGTCGGACTGGATGTCATTCTCGCCACAACGGATACTAATGGCGTATCATATTTCCTTTATGATGCAAATAAGAATGTAATACAGAAAACCACCGCAAACGGGGCGTTGCTAGAGAAGTACGCATACGCACCTTTCGGGAAGAATGCGGGCGTGAATAACGCACACATCGGATTTTCATCAGAAGTAAGAGATGATAATACGGGAATTTGTTATTATAATTATCGATATTATGTCATTGATATGGCACTTTGGTTAAAAAGAGATCCCCTCTATGATTTATTTGTACATGAAAGTGAAGAAATGTTAAATTTGTACAATTATGTAAATAATAATGTGATTAATAAAAATGACTATTTTGGATTATCAAATGAATTGATGGGCTATACAAAGTGTGATGATAAAAGAGGAATAGTTGTGATTACTGTTATAGAAGAACATACGACTGAATCCAATTGTGTATATATTCACGAGAAAAAGCATAAGAAAAATATACAATATTGTTGTGCGGAGATTATTAAATGTGAGAAGTTTCTTAACCAATATGGAAAAGCAAATGAATGCAAACCAAATTATTATAAATGGCTAAACAAAACACGTGCCTGGGATGAGTGCTCTGCTCTTAAAGCTGAACGTAAATGTTTGCGTAAATTTCTCAAAAAATGTAAGAAAGAAGAATGTAAAGATTGTAAAATATATAAAACAGAAATTAATAGAATTGACGATGAATTAAAGATGAATTGTGATGGATTATTATCTTCGAAGATGGAGAATTGTTATGTTACAACTCTAATATTTGATGTACTAGAGTCTGCTAATAAGTGATTTGACTATGAATAGTTCAAGAAAGGTGCTAAATTATGGAATCGCCAAACCACTCAATTTAAGCACCATTGTCTTGAACTATGCATAACAATACCATCATTTCCAACTTTTACCACTTCATACGCCGACATCATTCTGTAAAATTCGTCGAGACAAACAGCACCAACCGTTGCTGCAAGCATTTCACCGCATGTTTCCAAGGATACTTTTGTGTAGAGGAGATTGATGAATGAAACTTTTTCACCTGTACGGTTGCAATGGTATTCTGCGTATCCCAAACTGCAGTACCATACGGTATGAGAAGTCACTGTATCATTTGCCTAATGATTGTGGGCCGATTTTCCAATGCTTGACACGCCAGGCAACATTACAACAGTACAGATGGAAAACCAGTTTTCTCGCTAAACTGCATTCCTATTTCATTTTCAAACTTACCTTTTGGTTGATTTGGGGTGTGATTGTATTTCACCCGAGTTTGTTTGCTACCACGCAGGTATCAGATGATATTATTATTAATGACAAAAGTTATCCTCTGCTGACGCCTCTTTTTGAAGAGGAATTGTCTTGGGATACGAAAGAAGAGTTATTAATTGAAATCCTAAAGGAAATTGATAGCAAAAACTATCACATGGCGTTTTCAACTTGTTTAAGAAGAGGATGGAAATGCACATGGAGAATCTTAAATAATTATCTCTATCTTGAAAACATCGAGGTGATGAACGCACTTGAAGACTCAAGCGATAATAGAGATATAAGATATATATCATTCGGAAAACCACATACAAAAATTCCTCATTACCATAATACAAGCAATCGGTATGATTATTCAGGAAGATTAATCATCGCACTTGGAAACGGAATAGGAGCCGATAGATTCGCATTTTCAGGAAGCGCATATCCAGCTGTTATGATTCTTGACATTAGAAATGGTTTGGTCACGAAACAAAATATAGCGTATTGCATTAATAGCCATAATAAAGGAAAGATTACCCGCTATTGTAAGAATAACGATAAGCAGTATATGATTAATTTACTATTATATAACCAAATGGATTTCTCATGTACGATTGATTATTCGAACATATTAAATTGTAATCAGAATAACAGGAAAGTAGAATTGAAATCAAATACCGTGATTCCTATTTCTTTGGAAATACCTTTTGACCATAAAAGCAATACAAAATGCGAAGTCCAGATTGCATTTATCCAAGACTATTTATCATTGTCTTTTTTTGTAGATAATATAAATCAGTTGACTTCAGAACATCAAATCCTTCCAAAAGATTTATCTAATTTGTCATATTTGCACATTGTCACTTATGATGATAAAGGCATACTGCCAATCAAAAAAGACCTGGAATACATAATGAAATCTCCATCCTCACTCGAAATCTATTATAAATCCTTTTCCGAGCAGACTTTTGATTTGTTTTTATATGTGAACCCGTCTGGTGCAATTATTCATCCGGGACCCAAATGACTGTCCATCGGGCATTCATGGAGGGGCCTGGGAAGGTTTTTCCGTCCGAACTGGGGACAGATTGCCAGTGGTCACGGCGTGAGACGGAGCACGAATGGCGGTTTTCAGCCGATGCTGACACGACAGGTCGGCGGAATGGCTTTTGTCATTCCGCTGACAGAGGGAGAATGCAGGGAGGGATTGTCAGGCGGCCTTGCACGAATAGCTCTTGAGTAGACAGCCAGACGCCTATGGCAGTCGCAAAGCCGATTATCTTTCTCCCCATCTTCTTTGCATAGCAACGCAAAAGGACACATCAACATCAAAAAAAGGACAAGGGTTCAACTCCAATCTGGGGCGAAAGACCGATTTATGCAACTCTGGAATCCTTGGAGGTTACGGGGCGTTTTTGAGTAGGAAATCAAGCCATGGAGGAAGGCAAAATAGAAGCGACCGAGGACTTGGGGGTGTTCAAAGTTCGCATCGAACAAATGACCATATCTCCGCAGGTTCACCAATGACACACAGAGTTTTTCGCGAATATTGTCGCCCCCTGCCTTGGACGGTCTGTTCCCCCACACACTGGATAGAAGACGCTGATGACAACTGTGCAGGACAGTCAACAAGTGAGTTCTTGTCGAATGGCATCAGCGTTCAATAGTCCCAATTCCATCATTCCAGATTCCACAAAAAACAGTCATGCCAAATGCACAATGGCTTTCCGTGTTGTATATTAAGGCAAGGGTTGTCTTGGGGACCATTTGGAAACGGACAATGAAAACAACGACAGATATGCAGAGCAATGGACAGGAATTGACATTCGATGCCTTGTCGCAGGGCATCCGACAGCTTCACGAGCTTTTTGCCGCAAAGGCGAAACACGCCGTCAATGTCGCTTTGACTTTGCGGAATTGGCTTATCGGCTTCTACATTGCCGAGTATCAACTGCATGGAGCCGACAGGGCAAATTACGGGGAGCAACTAATCCCGCAGCTTGCAGGGAAACTGACGGATTTGCCAAATTGCCATCGACGGCAATTGTACGATTATTTGCTCTTCTACCGAACCTGGCCGGAGATTGTGCCTACGATATCGGCACTTTTGGAACAAGGGAACAGTCCAGGAGCACTCATTCAAAAAGTGCCTACAGTGTCGGCACTTTTATCTGGTTCGAGGGAATCCGTGCTTACCAGATTGTCCTACAGCATGTTCAAGGAGATCATGGCTGTAGGGGACGAAACGGCGCGGCAGTTTTACGAGACGGAGTGCATTCGGGGATGCTGGTCTGTCCGGGAACTGAAGCGGCAGATAGGCTCCATGCTTTACGAGCGCACCGCCTTGTCGACCAACAAGCGGAAGATGTCGGAGATGGCCAATGCCAAGGCGGAGCGCGACACGCTGGCATTGACCATCCGCGACCCGTATGTGTTTGACTTCCTCGGTCTGCAGGCCAGGGAGGTGGTCAGCGAGAAGACGCTTGAGGATGCCCTGATAGGGAAACTGCAGGCCTTCCTGCTTGAGCTTGGACGCGGCTTTTGCTTCGAGGCTCGCCAAAAGCGGATGCTCATCGGGGACGAGTACTTTCAGGTGGATTTGGTCTTCTACCACAGGATTCTCAAGTGCCACATTTTGATTGACCTGAAGGACGAGCCATTCTCTCACGAAAACATCGGGCAGTTGAACTCGTATGTCGCATACTATGCGAAACACGAGATGAGCGAAGGTGACAATCCTCCCATTGGAATCCTCCTTTGCACCCAGAAGAACAATGAGCTTGTGGAGTATGCGCTTGCGGGGATGAACCAGAAGCTCTTCGTGTCAAAGTACCAGCTGGAATTGCCCTCCAAGCAGGACATGGAGAATTTCATCCGCCAGAACCGCGCCGAGCTGGAGCAAGGAGGCGATGCGCCATTGGGAAACGACAACAATGTGTCCAGGTAGGGGATTGTCAAAAATCCCCCGACCGAGGATGAGGGCTCAACTCTTTTTTGGAGCGAAAGACCGATTTATGCGAATTTGGAATCCTCGGAAGTTACGGGGCGTTTTTTAGTAGGAAATCACGCCATAGAGGGGCGCAAACTGGCGCGTTGCCGCGCGTTCCTGGAGTCCCCTTTGGCTGGACAGCCGCTTCCCGACCTGGAGTTCAACGGGCTGAAGAACGGGCTGAAGAACGAGCTGGTGTTCGCGCTGCTGCGCCAGCGCGAGGGGCTGACGGAGCTTGCCGAACTGCTTGTGCGGATGTCACGCGCCCCTGATACGGACGCCACCTGGCGGGACTACTGCGTCCAGTTCCTGGGCAAGTGCTATCCGCGCATAAGCGACGCAAAGTCCCGCGAGGCGATGGCCGATGCCCTGTGGGATGCCTTGAAAACGCGGCGCAGAGGCCGTGCCGCAGACTCCGCCGCACGACAATTGATGACGCTCGGCCGCACATTTCCCGAATTCCCGCCGGAAAAAGTTTCCGCCGCCTCCCTCAATGCGCTCCTTGACCCGGCCAGCTCGGACGAGACGAGGACGGCGCTGCTACAGGTCTGCGGGACGCTTGGCGAGCGCGGTGCGCTGCCGTCTGCCCGCACCATTGCAGGGCGGAACTCCGCTCCCGTGCTTCGGGCATCCGCCATCGCCGCCGTCGGGATGCTTGGCGACGCCTCCGACCTGCCGCTCCTGAAACGCCTCGCCGCCTCGGGGGACGCGCGCGTCTCCAGACCTGCTGCTGCGGCCATAGACAGGATACGGAAGTCGAACCAATGAACCATTGAAATGCAATTTGCATAACGGAAATTCACGATGAGCCTTATGAGAAACAGCCGTCCCGGCCTTGCCAGGCGTTTATTTGCCGCGCTGATGGCATTTCTGCTGATCAGCCAGTCCGCGTTCGCCAATCTGACAACCTGCAGCGGGACATGCAGCACCTGCCCCTGCAAGGGAAGCGTCCCCGGCAGCGGCCCGAACGGCGGTCCAGGCGCGGGCAACGGCAACGGACTGCCCGCCACGGCAATCGGGGCGGGTGCGCCGGGAGGCACCCCATCGCCATACGGTTCGCCAGACGTGACGCCGTTCCGTCCCTTTGGCGGCTTCGCCTCGCCTGACGTGATGTTCGGCGGATTCATCTTCGGCAATCCATGGACACCCCGGATTCTTTCTGGCCCATATCCCGCCACAGGCAGCGCGCATGTAAGCAGCCTCAGCCTGACGGTGAACTTCGGGCGCGCGGCCGGCGAGGACGTTGATCTGGTCAGCCAGTTCAGCGTCTACGCCCAGACGCCGTCGCCGCTCCTGCCCACGCGCCAGTACCTGCAGTACCGCAACTGGCTCCTCGACCGCATCCTCCAGACCGAGGTCGCAACGGCGAACGCCCCGACCATCCTGGGCGACGACTGGGAGGACAAACTCGACACGTTCTCCGTCTATGGCCGTGTGACGACGGACGACACGCTGGGCGAGGGCATCACCCACCAGGTGCGCATCCTGCAGGAAAGACGCGAGGCGGTCGTGTTCCGGTTCACGCCGGGGAGCGCCGTCGGGGTCCCGACCGGCGACCACTCCGCCCTCGACCAGGTCCTCGCGATGCTGGACTCCACCGGCGCGGAGACGACGTCGCTCCCTGCCTAGTAGGAGCTGCGCTTCGGCGGCGGCTCGTCCGTGCGCTACGCGGCGTCCGACGGCAGGGCCGTGTCCGTCACGACCGCCACGGGGCGCACCGTCACCCCCGCCGACGCGGGACTGGAGGCGATATGGGACGGCTCGGGGCTGCTTCGCCAGGTGCGCTCCGAGGCGGACGGCCTCGCCGACATCGTCCCCCTGGCGAACGCGCCCGGCTACGAGCTGCGCTTCTATGCGCCCTCGCTGATTGGCGGCCAGGCGGACGGCCTCTACACGGCGACGGGAAGCCCGCACACCGTCTGGCGCGTCTCCAACCCCAACACGGGGACGGCAACGCACGTACACATAACCCGGATTGCGGGTGGCGTCGAGGGCACTGCTTCTGCCCGCGCATGTGCCTCCGCTCTCGGCGAACCTCCCGCCCGAGGGAATCTTTTGTAAACCCGCTTGCATTTTCTCGAAAACGGTGTACAATTTCTCTCAGTGTTTTTTAGACCGAGGTCGATCGAGAAAAACTTGCCAAATTACGAAGGGAAAGCCAGTGGAACTGTTGAAAGAAGACATTTTGCAAGACGGGACGGATGTGAAGGTGTGGCATATTGTGACGCCGGGGATGTCCATTCCCGACCACGTGATACAATACCTGATCGGGTCGATAGGTTTCGATTCCTGGCAGGTGGCAGTCCAAGAGCAGAACTACTGGAGGCAGTACTATCGGAATGCGTTCGAGGGAAAGGGAGCGGCGGACCATCTGTTCCTGGCGGAAATCAACGGGGTGTTCGCGGCCCGTGCATGGTACGCGTACTCCCGTCGCAGCGGCTACGGGAACTTTGGCAATGTCTACACGGAAGTTCCCTTCCGCCGTCGTGGGCTACTTCATATTCTGATGAAACATCTCGTGCCCAGTTTTCTGGATTCCCCCGCAAAAATCCTCTGCTGCGGCACGGGAAATCCCTACGCCGCCAGAACCTATCAGAAATATGGTTTCCAGCTCATCTACGGCGGGCAGACGGGTCCCATGTGCATCGTCAACCCCAAAGAAGGAACTTCCTTCCAGGATTTTGCGGCACGAGCATTTGACAAGTCACCCGTCAAAACCCTTCGTCTTGGCACCATCGACGATCAGTACGACTGCGACAAGTTCCTCCATTACACCCCAGAAATGTACCATCTGCACCTCACGCCACCGGTCCACACGGCCAGTTGGGTGACGGATTACCGCACCGCCTTCCAGGAGCATCAACTGGGGCATGGCCTGACCGCAGTCGCCGAAAACCAGCAGGGAACCATTGTCGCCTGGACCGCCGTCACACGCGTCAACGGAATCGCCTGCCTCACCTTGACCTGCCATCCGGACAATGCGGCCGACGCCCCGTCCCTCCTGAAGTTTACGGTTGCGCAGTTCCGCGAACGCTTCCCCAACGAACCCATTTCCATGTGGTTCGCTTCCGACCATACGCTCGAACGCGAAGCCGCCTTTGCCGCCGAGTTCCGCCAAATCGCCATCATGCGCGGATTAATCGCCGGGAACCCCGACCAGGAAGTTCTCGTATTCGAGGTTTCCTGAGAAAACGTGAGCTATTTGTTGGGGAATGCGGGGATGCGCAGGATGTCGCGCTTGAATTGACTGGCGCGATGTTTTGCCGTGATTTTCGCCAGGACATCCTCGGGCAGGGGACGTTGCGCAAGAAAGTCCTCGACCTGCGCATAGGTGAATCCCAGGCGGTCTTCATCGGTTTTGCCGGAGAGGCCGTCCGAGGGAGCCTTTTCCACGAGATAGCGGGGGATTCCGAGGTCGTGTCCCATGGCACGGACTTCGGAGACGGTGCAATTGAGGATGGGGGCAAAGTCCCCGGCGAGGTCGCCATAGAGAGTGGTATAGCCGACTGCGGCCTCGCAACGGTTGCCTGTGTTGGCGACCCGTCCCGCGTCCTGGGTCTGCGCGGTAGCATAGACGGTCGCCATCCGCAGACGCGGTGCCAGATTGATGCGTGCGTCCGCAGGCGCGTCCTCTGGCTTGGAAACATTCGCCACCTGGCAAAGCAACGACAGGAAGGCGTCGTGGAGATTGACGACGATGTGCCGAATCCCCAGATGCGCCACGAGAGCTTCCGAGTCGGAGATGTCTGGCTGGACGCCGTTCGGCATCAGGACGCCAAGCACATTCTCCTTGCCCAGTGCCTCCGCGCAAAGGGCAGCCACCACCGTGGAATCCTTACCGCCTGAAATGCCGAGCACAGCGGTCTTTCCATGCGTGATTTGAAAAAACTCGCGAATCCATTCGATGCAACGGGTGGTCTTCTCGTTCATGGCTGTGTTTTCCAGTTTTTTTGAGTCCACAGAACACACAGAATACACAGAAGGCAATCTGCCGCTACGCAGCGGCTTGCACTTTGTATTTTATTTTATATCAAGTGTTTGGCCGCGCGTAACGCGGACAAACAGGTCTGTGGATTCTGTGTGTTCTGTGGACTTCAAAAGAGTTTTGCAATTATCTCTGTGTATTCTGTAGACTTGAAAAGAGTTTCTAGTTGAAATGGAAACGAGGCGCTCTTGCGAAAGAGCGCCTCGTTTGTTTGAGAGGAAGATTCTGGAGGCGCTACGGTCAGAACTTACTCAGCACCAGCAGGGCAAATGCCATCACGAAGATAGCGATGGTTTCCACGACACCGAGTGCAATCAGGTAGTAGGCGAAGCCCATTCCCGATTCTGCATAGGCGTCGCAAGCGCCTGCGGCGGCACGGCCCTGATAGGCGGCGCTCATGGCAATTCCAATCCCGCCGACGATGCCCATGGCGAGCGCGACGGGCCAGTTGTACGTGACTGCGGCGTCGGCGGCTTTGCCGAGAATCTGGTTGAGGAGGATGAATCCGTAGATGGTCTGGGACATGGGAACACCCGTAAGAATGGCGAGTTGGAAGGGAGCAGGCTTGCCCTGCAAGTAGCATTTCTTCCACTGGCCGATGGCGGAAGCGGCGGCAACCCCGCAGCCATACGCGGAACCCATTGCGGCGAATCCGAGGGCGCAGAAGGCACCTGCCTTCATCAATGCCTGTTGAGTGGTTGGTTCGAGCATGTTGTGTTCTCCTTGAATTGGGGATGTGTTGGTATTTTTAAGAATGTGAATGGAATGGGAATGGGAACTCACTGCTTGTTGGCGTCAGGATTCTGAAGGGGCTTGTAGGCCTGCCCTGCCCAGGAGATGTCCATGTGTCCCGAGAACTCCAGCGTGTTCAAACGGATACCGTGGACGAGGACGCCCATCAGCGCGAGCGCAACGTTCAGAGCGTGTCCCACCAGCAGGATGAGAAGCGCAAAGGGAATCGCCCAGAGATGGTCGCCGTAGACCATCGCGGCCATCTTGTTGAAACTGTCCGCAATGTAGAACGTGGAACCGCCTACGGCAAAGAGGCGGATGTAGGAAAGCGTGTCGACGAAGGTATTGAGGAAGGTGAAGGGACTATAGATGACATCCACGAAGCTACCCCAGTTGATGGAACCGAGGGCAATCAGGACGAAGCCAATTCCATAGCAGGTGCAGAACGTGCCGGAAAGCGCGGAGATTTCCTTGCCATCCACCAGAAGCAGTTTTGCCAGACCATAACTGCCCCAGAGAAAGAAAGCCCAGCCGACATGACCCAGGGCCTCGCGGACTTTCCGCAGGAAGGAGGCGGTGGAATCCTGCTTGAAATTGATTTTGAGGAGCGTGAGAACGGTTCGCCAGACGCGTGCCAGGGACATCTGGATGGCACCGATAAAGAAACAGAGCAACTGGATGTGCTTGTCCTTGTTGACCTGGTCCGTCAGCCACGGAAGTCCCTGGAAGACGCGCGGGAGTTTCTCGGTGGGAATGGAGAACCAGGACCCCGTCAATGCCCCCCAGACGAAAATGCAGGCGGACATGATGAGGAGCAGCGTGAGGCCGTCCTTGGTCTTCGCGTCCTTGCAGCGATGGCGCAAAATCCCGACCGTCACCAGGAAGATGGCGCCATAGCCGGCGTCGCCCACCAGCATTCCGCAGAAGAGCGAAAGGAAGATGAGCATCGAGATGCTGACATCGACCTCGTGGTAGGAGGGAAGGATTCCCACGAAGTCGAAGATGGCCTGCGCCATGCGGAACGGCTTGGGGATGATGAGATGGGTCGGAACGGCGGCATCGTCCTCGGGAACGTCCTCGTAGCGGATGGCCCAGCCATGAGTGCGTGCGGCCTCGCGGACGGCGTCCACCTTGTTTTCGGGGACATAGCCACGGAGGAAGCAGAGATGTTCGGAGGCGGCCATGCCGTCGCGGGCCTTGGCGAAATCGGTCCGTTGCGAAAGTTCCTGCTGGTATTTTGCGAGTTTGTCGCCCTGCCCTGCCGCGAGTTCCTCAAGTGCCGCGCGATATTTGTCCTCGCGCGTCTGTATGTCGTTGTAGTCCTTCTGGAGTTCGGCGACGCTGGTTTTCTCGGGGAGCGTGGCGAGCGGAAGGGAGTTTTCGGGGATGGGAGAAGCAGAGAATACCGCGAAAAAGAGCTCGCTGCGTTCCTGGTGGATGACGCGAATGGTGGCGTCTTTCTCCAGTTTCGGCAGTTTGGAAGCATTGGCCTGGCAGAGGTAGACATGCAGGCCATGTGCTTCCAATGCCTCAATGGCCTTCTTGTCAAACGAACCCCAGGGACGCAGCTGTTCCAGGGATTTTTCGACGGCGGTCTGCTCCTCTTCGCACTTCTTCACCATATCCAGCGACGCGCTCGCCTGCTCCACCAGCTGCGACGGCGTCAGCGCGGATTCCTTCTCCGGCTTGACTCCCAGATTCTGGAAATAGGCGACAATCCGAGAGAGCTTCTCGCTTTCCTTCCGGAGGGAATCCAGTTCCTCGGAGGCGGGTGCGGTGAGCGGGGTGACGTGAACGGTGCCGAGCCGCCCCAGTTCCGCGACCGCGGACTGCCTGTCCTCCAGGAGGCAGGCGATCGTGATTCGTTTCATTGGGTCTATCATGGTGACAGTTCCGGGAATGGTTGGTGGTTCGGTCAGACGAGGGTTTCGGCATCGCGCTGCGCGCATTTGCCCTTGGCGATTTTGGAGCGTCCCACGGAGTTGGTCATCTGGTCGCCGATGTAGATGTTAATCTTGCGGATGTTTTCCTGGGATTCGGGAATCTTCACCTTCTCGAAAAGATTGACGCGCTGCGTGACAACGCGCAATTCCTGCTCGATGAGTTCCAGCATTTCGCCCAAAATCTGCTTGCGTAGCGTGAGTTCCAGTTGCTGACGGAGCATGGCGGCGATGTCGTCGTACCAGGGCGGCGTCAAAAAGAGGTCATAATCAGGTTCGGCGAACTCGAGGGATTCGAAGACGGGCACGTCAATTCCCGCGACATTGCGCCGTCCGACCTTCCAGGATTTGACGGTGAGGAAGTCGTCGCCGGCCGCGCGGTCGTTGCCCGAGAGCAGCGGCAGCGCAGTCGCCCAGCCGTCCTGTTGCGCGGCGAGTTGCGCCTCCAAGTCCGCCATCTGGTCGCGAAGTTGGCGCACCTCCAGCTGGAGTTGCTGCTTCTTGAGTTGCAGGGTCGGCAGAAACCGCTGGAAGCGTTTCAGCGCGTCCCGCTGGTTCTTCAATTCATTCTTTGTGAACTTAATCTTTGCCATCGTCTCGCAACACTACTTGCTCGGCCAGAATTTTTTGACGAGGTCGGTCTTGATTCCGACTTCCTGCGGTTCGAAGCAGTCCGCCAGGATGCTCCAGCCGCGGTCCAGCGCCTGGAACAACGGAATGTTCACGGACAAATCCATCATCCCCTTCTCAAACTGGCCACCGTACTTGAGCAGTTTCTTGTCCCACTCGCTCATGCGGAAGCCCATGGACTGCTTCTCAAGAACCTCACGGTACTCGGAATAGAGGCGAATCATGTTGTCCATCAGAGCACGATGGTCTTCGCGAGTGTCCTTGTTGACGTTCTGCTTGAGGCGGGACAGGGAGCCGAACGGCTCGATGTGACCGTTGCGCAGGTAGAACTGGCCTTCCGTGATGTAGCCCGTGTTGTCGGGAATCGGGTGCGTGACGTCGTCGCCAGGCATGGTCGTGACCGCGAGCACCGTGATGGAACCCGCCTTCGCGAAGTCGACGGCCTTCTCGTAGCGGACCGCCAACTGGCTGTAGAGGTCACCTGGATAACCTCGGTTGGAGGGAATCTGCTCCATGGTGATGGAGATTTCCTTGAGCGCGTCCGCAAAGTTCGTCATGTCGGTCAGAAGGACGAGAACGCGCTTGTTGAGTTCGGTGGCGAAGTATTCGGCGACCGCGAGGGACATGTCGGGAACCTGGATGCATTCGACAATGGGGTCGGACGCGGTGTGGATGAACATGACGGTGCGCGGGAGTGCGCCGTGCTCGTCCAGGGTCTCCTTGAAGAAGAGGTAGTCGTCGTACTTGAGTCCCATGCCGCCGAGGACGATGATGTCGACTTCGGCCTGCATCGCGATGCGGGCGAGCAATTGGTTGTAGGGTTCGCCGGCGACGGAGAAGATGGGGAGTTTCTGGGATTCGACGAGGGTGTTGAAGATGTCGATCATCGGGATGCCCGTGTGCACCATCTTGTTGGGGATGATGCGGTTGGCGGGATTGACGGAGGGACCGCCGATTTCCATCATGTTCTCGTCAAGGGCGGGTCCGTTGTCGCGCGGGGAGCCATTTCCGGTGAAGATGCGTCCGAGGAGGGCTTCGGAGCCGGAGACGCGCATGGGGTGCCCGAGGAAGCGGACCTCGCTGTCCGTCGAAATGCCACGGGAGCCGGCGAAGACCTGAAGGTAGACGCGGGACTTGTCCAGGCGAATGACCTGGGCGAGGGAGGTGCCGCGTTCGCTCTTGACCTCCGCCAGTTCGTTGTTGGCGACATTTGCGGCCTCGACGGTGATGACGTTCCCGCTGATCTGGATGATGCGATGGTAGATTTTTCTCATTGGTCGTCAGTAAGGTTGGAGGTGCTATGCCTTATGCCTGCGCGAGGAGCGCGTCGATTTTCTTTTCGGCTTCATGGAAGTCGATGGAATCCCAGGGAGTGTAGTTCCAGTCGATGAACTCCTGTCGGAGATTCTGGAAGTAGGAGCGTGCCTTGCCCTTGTCCTCGAAGTCGAAGGACTTGTCGAGGACGGTGAGCAGTTTGTCGAACATGTATTCCTGGCGTTCGGCGCCGCAGGCGGAATCGATGGGGTCGAAGGTGTTCTGCTGGAGGTAGACGCTGTCAAGGAATTCGGCCTTGAGGTATTTGACGAAGTCGGCGGTGGGAGTTCCTTCTTCGCCGACGACCTTCATCATCTGCCCGACCTCGTTTCCGTCGCGAAGCATCTTGCGTGCGCGGTCGATTTTCTCGCGATCGATGACGCTGTTGTACTTGGACCAGGATTCGAGCGGATGGAGGGATAGCGGCGGGCGTTGGCGCGGTCACGCGAGAGCGCCAGGAAGGAGCCGACAACCTTCAGCGTCGCCTGCGTGACGGGCTCTTCGAAGTTGCCGCCGGCAGGGCTGACGGCACCGCAGATGGTGATGGAACCGGTCTCGCCGCTCTCCAGGCGGACCAAACCCGCGCGCTCGTAGAAACTCGCAACGCGCGATTCCAAATACGCGGGGAATGCTTCTTCGCCGGGAATCTCCTCCAGACGGCCGGACAATTCGCGCAGTGCCTGCGCCCACCGGGAGGTCGAATCCGCTAGCAGGAGCACGTTCAGCCCCATCTGGCGGTAGTATTCCGCCAGCGTGACGGAGGTGTAGATGGAGGCTTCGCGCGCCGCGACGGGCATGGAGGAGGTGTTGCAGATGATGATGGTACGGTCGATGAGGTGCCGTCCCGTCCTCGGGTCGTCCAAATGCGGGAACTCCGTGAGGATTTCCACGACTTCTCCCGCGCGCTCGCCGCACGCCGCGACAATAACGATGTCCGCCTCGGAACGCTGCGCCAGCGCGTGCTGCAAAACGGTCTTGCCGGCGCCGAATGGGCCAGGCGTACAGAACGTACCGCCCTTGGCGACAGGGAAGAAGGTGTCGATGATTCGCACCTGCGTGATGAGCGGGTCGCGCGCCAAAAGTTTTACCTTGTAGCAGGTCAGCGGAATCTTGACAGGCCAGCGCTGCACCATCGTCACGTTGCGCGTCTCGCTTCCGTTGCTGACCTTGGCGACGACGGTGTCAATGTTGTATTGACCGGCGGCGATGGTCTCCTGGACGGTCCATTCGCCCTGCCACGCAAACGGCAGCATGATGCGGTGCGAGAAGATGCCTTCGGGAACGGTTCCGAGCGTGTCCCCGGCCTTCAGGACAGCACCGACTTTTGCGACGGGGGTGTAGTCCCAGAGTTTCTCGCGATTCAGCGGATACACGTACAGACCGCGCTTCAGGAAGTAGTCCGTCTGCTTCGCCAGTTCGGGAAGCGGATTCTGCAATCCGTCGTAAACCTGCGTGAGCAAACCAGGACCGAGTTCGACGGAGAGGAGTTCGCCCGTGAAATCCACGTGGTCGCCCACTTTCACGCCCGTCGTGCTCTCGAATACCTGCAGGTCCGCCTCGCGTCCACGAACGCGGATGACTTCCGATTTGAGGCGCGTCCCGTCCTCAATCACGACAAAGGCGACTTCGTTCTGGGTGACCTGGTCGTCAAAGGCAACGCTGACCATGTTGCCGTTCACGCCAGTGACTTTGCCAGTCTGTTTGTTTTCGTCCATAGGTACTGTCACTGTAGGTATGAGGTGAATGGGTTAGAGTTCTGCGTCCACGCGATGCTCCAGCGCCTGCTGGTGAATGTCGCGAAGGATTTCCTGAAAAGCCGCCCGGCCCGTCTCCAAAGTGCGGGAGGATTGTTTTTCCAGGAGTTGCAATTTGACGGCGTAGATTTCGAGGAGGTCCTGGTCAAAGGTGTGGCAGGCTTCGAGGCTGTCCAGGAACTTCCAGCGGACCTGGTCCAGTGCCGCCTCGCGCTCTGCGGGCGTCGGCAGTGCCATCGCGTCCTCGATGAGTTTGCGGTCGCCAGGGGAAAGGTGGTTGCTCTCTTTCTTGCGGAAGGAGAGATTGTTGCCGCGCGGCAGGCGGGTCAAACGGATATCGCCCGTGGTGTTGCGCAAGAACGCCTCAAAGGCGTACCAGGCCGCCATCGTGTCCGAAGAGTCCTCGTCCTGCGGAAGAAGACTCGCGCGCTCTGCGGCGGCCGCCAACTTCGGCGGCAGCGTATTCCTACAGTTCTCCAGGAACTGCTGCACGGAGAACGGCGGCTTTTGCCCCGCCCGCAAGGTCGGCAAGGTGCTCAGAAAATAAAAGAGGTCAACGGCCATTTCTGGTCTCCGAAGCTACTTTCCATCCGTCAGAATGGCGGCGATTTTGGGGGAGACGTAGGCGGCAACCGTTTCGGCGAGTGCCTGGTCCGTGAAATCGTACATCACGCCGCTTTCCTTGAAGGACAACTGAAAGCCTGCAGAAATCCGAGCGTTCGGTGCCAGCGTCACATGCGACTTCAAATCCTCCGCCAGCGCGGACTTCACAGCGGCTTCCACCGACGCCAATTCCGCCGGCGGCAGCAAGACCTGGATGTCGTCCTGCGTCCCATCCGACTTCACAAAGCCGCTCACCAGCGTTGCAACCACCTTCGCCAAATCTGCACCCGTGGTCGCCCCTTGCAACAAGGACGAAACCACTGCGTTCACGCGGCTTTCCAGCGTCTTGCGAAGGGAAATCAGCACATCGCGAGAGGCCTGCTTCAGAGCCTCCTCGCCTTTTTGCGCCAGCATTTCCGCCTCTTTCTTGGCATCGGCCACAATCGTCTCCGCCTGCCCACGGGCCTGCTTCACGATGTCCGACGCCTCCTGCTTCGCCTGCGACAGGATTTTCTCCTTCTCGCCATCGGCCTTCTTCAGTTCTTTTTCCGTGATTTGGTCCAGAAGTGCTTGCAGTTCGTCAGCCATAATTTTGCTCTTCCTGTCTGAGGTGAAAAATGCATTTTCAAAAACCTATAAACTATAACCCCTAAAAGCGCATTTTTCAAGAGGAAAGTTCCCAAAAAACCGATACGGCAATGGAATAAAGGCAAGAAGAGCGGAAGGCAACAGCCTCCCGCTCCCCTGCAGGTATACCTATTCATAACCCCTGAAAGAGACATGGTGCGTTCTGTGACGACCTCGCCAGCCCCGAAGGGGCGATGAGAATACAGACTTGGATGAACTAGCCGCGACGACGGCGAACGTAACCCCGATCTGGATGGCATTATGACTGGGACGCTATGCGGCGAAATAGGACAGAAGAACGTGTTAATTCGCATTCAGCATCAAATACCAACGCAATCCTTCGGCGTGTTTTGACCAGCCGGCTTTTTCGCAGGCTTTCTGTAGACCTTCCCAAGCCTTGTCATTTTGAGGGCTAAGACGCAACGCTTGTACATAAGCAATAGCAGCGTCTTTGGGTTGTCCGCTGGCCACTAGTGCACCACCTAAATACCGCCATTTTTCCTCGACAATGGGATTGCAGGCAATCGATTCGCATATCAAGTGCAGGATTTGCGGCAAATCTTTGCCTTGCCGATAGAGTTTTTTTGCTTCCTCCAGTTTTCCGTCATCATCCTTGTCCCACGCGGGAAAAAAGAACTGGTCTTTGAGGCATTCATGAACGCAGAGAGACGGATGAGAAGAGAAAAACTTCGATTCTCCTTTCAGCAGTCGCAGGAACTCTTTCAGTTCCTGCCAGGCCTGTTGGCTGTCCTTGACTTGGGGACCAGGTTGCGCATCTGGACGCAAAATGACATTCGCGAGTGGGCAGCCCAGAAAAGAGAGAATGTTCTGGCGTGACGTCTCGTCGCATTTTTGATAAGTTTCTGTAAGAAGATTGCCCCAATCCTCTTCCGTTCGGTTTTCACGATTGGACAGCTGT
>JAFRLI010000221.1 GCA_017431255.1 Victivallales bacterium | reverse complement strand
GGGCCTGGCATGGTGGAAACGAGAACTTGACTGTTCTGCACAACGGCGGCTTCGCAACTGCCGATGCGCTTGAGTTGCGAGAGAAGCCGTGCAGACGCCGGAAGATGCAACTCCCGAATGGTCGTCGCCATGTCCTTTGTTTGCTGTCGCAGGATGCGTCCTTCCAGTGAGGATTCGGTCCGCCAGATACCGACGCAACAGGCCAGCAGGGCAGTCCCGATGGCCAGCAATGTGGCAGAAAGCAGCAATCTGACGCGCAGAGGTTCCAATGGTCAGTAGTTGAGGCTGGCGGTGGTGACAGAGACGCCCGGGTCCTCGTGCGGTTCCCAGTTCGGGGTTTGGCCGAGGCGGGTTCCCAGAAGGAAGGCAAATGCGGCGGAACGAACCATTTCGTGACACCCTTCGAAAAGGGTGAGCCGGACATTGCGGGAGGCGCGTCGATAGAGGACGGTGAAGTCGCGATAGCAGGGGTCTGTTCCTTGCCAGCGCAGGTGTTTGGGGACGCCGTCTCCTTCCGTCATGAGTCGGATGTCCTCTTCTGGGACACGGTCCTCGGGGGCAGCCAGGAGGTTGTAGGCACGGATGCTTTGGCTGACAGGGACGCTGCCCGTGTGGCCGTCGTGGATTCCTGCATTGATGTCGAGCGGGAGGTTTCGCGCACCTTCGAGCCAGGTGATGGGAGAACGCTCCTGGGCGGACATCCTTGCATAGAGGTTGGTGTGAATGTCCCCACCACATGCGACCTCGATGTGGTGCGGATAGGAATCCCGAAACTTCGGCATGGCGGAAGTTTCGGCGTGCCAGGCAAGAAGGTCGCTGATGCCGCACCAAGCGGAGGCGGCCGCCCAGCCCTGCGGGGCGCGCCCTGCAACCAGCATCGTCGCATGCCCGCCGCCTGAGCCGCCGATGAGATAAACGCGCTCTAGATCTACCTCGGATTGCGCAATGGCCCAGTCGCGAGCATCCACGATGTCGGCGACGACCAATTTGCTGCCACATGACTCGGGTCTGGTATTGGGGCCGCGGAAATCGGGGCAGATGAGGTCGCAACCTAATTCCGTGCAGACAGTTTCCATGGTGTTGGTCCCTCTTTCGCAGTGGTAACTCCAGGTGTGCAAGGCAACCACAAGGGGACGTGGACCGCGCATCTCTGCACGCTTGTAAAGAACATCTTGCGGGGCACCGTCGGCACTGGATGGAATCGTAAAATGTTTCATAGGGCTAGAGGGGCTAGAGCATCTAGAGCATCTAGAGCATCTAGAGCATCTAGAGCATCTAGAACATCTAGAACATCTAGAGCATCTAGAGCATCTAGAACATCTAGAGCATCTAGAGCATCTAGAGCGTCTAGAACTTGATTTCTTCTATGGTATCGATGAGGATTTCGCGGGGTTTGTTGGGGCCGGTAGAGGGGCCGAGGACGCCGTACTTTTCGAGGAGTTCGATGAGGGTGGCGGCCTTGTTGTAGCCGACTCCGAGTTTGCGTTGGATGTAACTGATGGTTGGTTTTCGTTCGGAGACAACGATTTCCGCGGCTTGTCGCAGGAGTTTTAGGTCGTCTTCGCTGAGTTCGCCAGAGTTGGCGTTGGAATTGTCGGTTTCCCCTGTGAGTTTTTCGCCGTCTTGGATGGCGTCGAAGGTTTTGGGAGCATTGCCTTGGGCGGCGCAGAAATCGACGATTCGTTTGATTTCCTCATCGGTGACCATGGCACCTTGGAGGCGTTGGACATCTCCTTTTTCGGAGCGATAAAGCATGTCGCCGCGCCCCAGGAGTGCCTCTGCGCCTTTGTGGTCGAGGATGGTACGGGAATCGATGTTGGAGGAGACTTTGAAGGCGCAACGGACGGGGAGGTTTGCCTTGATGGTGCCAGTGACGACATTCACGCTCGGGCGCTGCGTGGCGAGAATGGTGTGAATGCCAGCGGCACGCGCCTTCTGGCCAAGGCGTTGCAAATAGTTTGAGACCTCGTTTTTGTCACTCGTCAGGATAATATCGGCAAGTTCATCGACAATGAGCACGATGTAGGGAAGTTTTTCGGGGATGGGGGCTCCGAGGTCGTCCAGAACGGGTTCGGGCGGGAGGTTTCGATGGTTGTATTCATGGATGTTTCGAGCACCGACGCGGGCAAGCAACTGGTATCGGCGCTCCATTTCCCAGCAGAGCCATTTCAAAGCCAGCATAATGTACTGCGATTCAGCAATGACGGGCACCAGCAAATGTGGAAGCGTGTTGTAGGGCATCATCTCGACCACCTTCGGGTCAACCAGCATCAGGCGCAGTTCCTCGGGTTTGAAACGGCAGATGAGCGAGGTGATAATCGTGTTCAAAAGGACCGATTTTCCGCTACCCGTGGCACCGGCAACCAGCATATGCGGGGCAGGAGCCAAATCCATCACGATGTCCTTCCCCTCGATGTTCTTCCCTAGAACCAGCGGAACCTTCGCGTCCGTCTGCTGCCACGCCGGCCCTTGCATGATGTTCCCCAGTGTGACAGGGTCCGCCTTCCTGTTCGGTACTTCAATCCCTACATAGTCGTGCTTCGGCACGGGAGCCAATACACGCAGCGACTCCGCCTCCACGGTCATCGCCAGATTCCTCTCGTATTTGGTGACTTCCTCCACGCGCACCCCGTCCGCAACCTTCACGCAAAACATCGTGACGCGCGGCCCCCGAATCGCCTCGCCCATTTGGACATCCAGGCGGAAACTGTCCAGACAATTCAGGATTTTCTCCTTTTTCTCCTCAATCTCCTGTTGGTCAACGCTGTGGTTTTCTTCCACGATTTTCAGAAGGGACAGGGGAGGCAGTTGGTAGTTTTCCGACTGAATGGGCAGGACAGGTTCGGGAACTGGCTCGGGAGCGGATTCTACCGGCGTCTCTTCAAACTTAAACTCCAATTGCGCGTCGTTCTGCGTCTCCTGCTTTTTGCGGATTTTGCGAGCGTGGACGTTTTTGCGGCGGTTGCGACGGTCTTGCTTCTTCTGGAACTTTTCCTGATAGTTCTGAATCACTTGAATCAAGTTGCTGCGGGCCTTTCGTCTGGGTGGCGCGGGTGCTTCTGGTTCGGGGGACGCGTCAGGCGTGTCAGACGCGGGTTCTTCGGAGACTTCCTCTTCTTCGTCGTCCTCGTAATCATCTTCTGGTTCCTCGAAGTCCTTTTGGCCGAAGATGAAACGCCAAAGGGGGCTTTTGAGACGACGCAAGAACGCCTCTTTCATGTATCGGAGTAGTATTCCGAGTTCATGGAAGAAGGATTCCTCTTGTTCGTCTAGAATGTCCTCTGCCTCTTTCATCGAAAAAAAGTGTTGTGGTCTTTTGCTTTTCGGAAGACATAATATATACTATATTTGAGGTAAATTCAAAAAGACAGATGGACCAAAACGAGTTGCTCAATCAGATTCTAGCGGGTCCTTTGGAGGCGGTACGCGCCTTGAAGGACGCCAATATCGAGCCGCAGGTGCTTCGTGCCCTGGCGGCCAAGCAGTCGTGTCCAGAAGTCATGCTTTTTTTGGCGGCCTATCCCGATACGCCCAGCCGCGTGTTGGACGACCTGTTTCTCAAAAATCCAGACTTGCGGACGTTGTCTGCACTCGCCGAGAATCCCCGCACTTCCAACCACGTCCTGCAGGACATTGCGCAGAACAAGGACGAAGCCGTGCGCATTGTTCTGGCTTCCCGAAAGGACATCACGCCGCAAATCGCCAAGATTCTCGCAGAAGACGAATCTCCTGATGTGCGTGCCGCGCTGGCACGCAACAGCGGCATTCCCGCCTCGGTACAAGCCGCATATCTGAGCGAGGACTCGGTCCCCTACGTGCGTGCCGCCCTGCTTTCCAATCCTAAACTCGAAGAAGAACTCTGGGAGCATCTTTCCACCGACCCTGACCCCACCGTCCAGGCCGCCGTCCTCCTCTCCAAAAAGGCTCCCCCAGAAAAACTCCTCGAATGGGCCGATTCCGACGACCATTTCCTCCAGACCGTCCTCTTGGAACGCGCTCAACTCAATGACAAGGTCCTCGAATCCCTTTGCTTCAGTTCCCATGCCGATATTCAGAAGGCCGCCCTCGACCGCAAAACCCTCACCGATGACGAAATGATTGGCTTCGCACGCCAGGGCGACGAGGATATTCGAATCAAAATCGCCAGCCAGTCGAACATCCCCGAAATCGTGCAGCTCGTCCTTGCGCAGGATACCAGTTACCGCGTGCGATACACGCTGGCGACAAATCCGTGCCTCGCGCCAGAGGCCGCAGAAGTCCTTGCCGTAGACGCAGAACCCGATATCCGCGTCGCCGTCGCTTCCAATTCCGCGACTGCTACCGAAATCCTGTCTGACTTTGCCGACTCCCAGGACGCCATGATTCTTAAAAATCTCGCCGGGCGCGATTGCCCGCCAGAGGTCATGGAGAAAATCTATGCGTTGGGAGACGACGAGGTTCTCTATCATCTTGCCTACCATGGAATCCGCCCTGTCGGCATGTCGTCCGAACTGGTGATTCGCCTGGCGGGGCACGAACTTCCCACGCTTCGGGCACTGGCTGCCTCCGCAGACGATGTGCCTCTCTACCTGATGGCACGCCTGGCGCGCGACCCCAGTTATGTCGTTCGCCTCGCGCTGGCACGCAATTTGCACACGACGAGTTCCCTGCTGGAACTCCTGGCGGGAGATTTGGACGCGCGAGTCGCCAAAGTGGCGAGTGCGCGCCTGGAACACCTCAAAGCCCGCCCGCCCGCAGAACCCGCTCCAGAGGAGACCTCGCCTCCTCCCCCAGAACCTCCGCCTGAACCACCTCCAACGGAGGAAACGGAAAAAGGTTCCCTGCTGAAGCGATTCATTCGAAAAGTCACAGGGGACGGAGACTGACTCAAGG
>JAFRLI010000220.1 GCA_017431255.1 Victivallales bacterium | reverse complement strand
TACTCTGTTTAAATATCATTTCCCCTGTATTTCAAGCCTCATTCGAGGGGGGGACTATGCCCTTTCGAATTGAGGCTTTTCGTTTTTCGGTGTTTGGAATTCACTCTTTAAAATAGGATAAACGCAAATGAAAAGACAGTGCTTGTGGGCATTTGCCCTGTGGATGTGCATGACGGCGGTGGTCGTTGCTGCAGAGGTGTCGGTCTCGGTTGAGAAGGTCCAGCAGCGCTGGCCTTGGAATGGACTGGTGGATATCGACTACACGGTCACTTACGACGACGCCAATGCGGATGTCTATGTGGGCTTCATTGGCAAGGACGGCGCGTCCAACCGCTCGTTCCCGCTGAAGACTCTCGAGGGCGACGGGGCGGATGGCGTGGTGAAGGCCGGAACCCACCGCGTGACCTGGGACATGTCCGCCGACGAGCCGAACCTGCACACCGGCGACTTCACCGTCACCATCCAGGCCTTCACCGGCGCCTATCCGTACATGGTCGTTGATTTGTCCGGCGGCGTGGATGTCGCGCGCTACCCCGTGCGCTACAGCGCCACGCCCCCCGACGTCACCCAGGACACCTGCCGCACCACCGAACTCTGGCTGCGTCTCATCTTCCCAGGTACTTTCATGATGGGCTCCCCCGAGGAGGAACTCGGGCGTAACACAGATGAAACGCTCCACCAGGTCACTTTGACCAAACCCTACTACATCGGCGTCTTCGAGGTCACCCAGAAGCAATACCAGCTGGTCATGGGCACCAATCCATCTCGCTACAAGGGCGATACCCGTCCCGTGGAACAGGTCTCCTACAATACGCTCCGCGGCAGCGTAAACGGGGCAAGTTGGCCGGTCAGCAACCAGGTGGACGAGGACTCCTTCTTCTATGTGCTTCGCGCCAAGACCTCGCTGCTCTTCGACCTGCCGACCGAGGCGCAATGGGAATACGCCTGCCGTGCGGGCACGACCACCGCCTTGAACTCCGGCAAGAACCTGACCGCAACCGGCGAATGCCCGAACATGGCGGAACTTGGACGGTACAGCTACAATACCAGTGATGGGAAAGGTGGTTACTCTCCTCATACCAAAGTCGGCTCCTATCTGCCAAATGCCTGGGGGCTCTATGACATGTATGGAAACGTGTGGGAGTGGTGTCTGGACTGGTTGGCGAATTACTCATCATCGACTGTCACGGATCCTAAGGGCGGGACAAGTCGCTCGTCCCGCATGACCCGCGGCGGCGGCATTTTCCACAATGCAGGCAATTGCCGTTCGGCGCAACGCGGCGGCACCGGTTCGGGCGGCAGTTACAACGACACCGGCTTCCGCGTGGTCTGCTTGCCCGCCGTCCAATAGGAAAACGAGGCTTTGACGAGCGGGATGCGCGTAGCTGCAGCATTCCGCTGGCGTGGGCGCCAGTGCTACAGCATTCTCTGCTGGCGAAGCGCCAGCACTACAGCATTCTCCGCTGGCGAGGCGCCAGCGCTACAACTCATTTCCCATTATGAAAAAGCAATTCCTCTTTGCCTCGCTGTTTTTTGCTTGCCTCACTGTCTTTGCGCAGGTGGAGAATCTCACGCATGCCACGGCGACCTCGTCGTCGGTGCGCCTGGACTTGCGCGAGGGCTTTGGCGGGCGCGTGGTCCGGGGGACGGTCGCGCTCTCGGCGGAAGAGGGCGCGGTCACCTGCGACGGCAAGGCCGTGGGGACCTCGTGGGACACCACGAAACTCTCCGAGGGCTGGCATACGCTGAAGTGCGGGAGCCGGACGGAGCAGGCCTGTGTGCGTAACGACGCGGGAATCGCCTTCGAGGAAGGACGCCTTACGGGAAACACCACCTGGAACGGCTCTGCTGTCCATGTCGTGCGCAACGACGTCTATGTGCCCAGCGGTATCACCCTGACGCTTACCGAAGGCGCAGTGGTGAAGTTCGCGGAGGACTCCCGCATCATCGTGGAATACGGCGGGAAAATCTCCGTGCAGGGCAGCGAGGATGCACCGGTGCTTTTCGCGATGGCGGGGGACGACGCGGTGGGTGGGGACACCGACCTTTGTGAAGAGGAACTGGAACCCGTCTATAGTGCCAGAATCTACTGCTATGAGACCAATGGCTGGGCGGACAACGGCTGGCTGGTCTCCAGCCGCGTGGTCATCAGCGTGCTGCCGAATCTCGCCGTGAAGCCCGTTCGGGCGATGCGGCAGGGCGGAAATGTACGCATTCCCGTGACCGTCTCCGGCACTCGTAATACACCATTCTGGGTGGCGTGGGAGGCCGTGGACGGCACCGCAAAGTATGGCGTGGACTATGCCGCGAAACAAGGCAAGGTCACCTGGAGTTCGACCTCGGCGGGCGTGGCGTATATCGAAATCCCCCTGACGGACGATGCACCTGAAGGCGAAGCGTCTTTCCTCGTGCGGCTGGTCCGCGCGTGCGGAGCGAACATTCAGACCGCTGAGGCCGAGGTCACCCTCTATGACAATGCGGACAGCGAGTTCGACGCGCTTGTCCATGCCGCCGCGACCTCTGTCCCTGTCCGGCTGGACTTGCGGGATGATCTCGGCGGGCGCGCGGTGCGCGGTACCATACCTATGTACAATGCAGAGGGCACCGTTCTGCTGGATGGCGAGCCGTTAGGCGATTCGTGGAATACCACCGCGTTGGCAGACGGCTGGTATGGCCTCGCCTGGGGTGGTGAGACCACCGAGGTCGCGGTGATCAACGATGCGGAAATCAGCCTGGAGGAAGGACGCCTCACGGGAAACACCACGTGGGACAACTCGGCGGTGCGCCTGGTCCGCAACGATGTCTATGTGCCCAGTGGCGTCACCCTGACCATCACGGAAGGCACTACCGTGAAATTTGCCGAGGACTCCCGAATCATCGTGGAGAATGGCGGGAAACTCCAGATGAATGGCTCGGAGGATGCCTACGTGCAGTTCGCCATGGCGACGGACGACGGCTATGCAGGGGACACCGACATGCGCGATGAGGAGGTCGAACTTCCTTCCTATTCCGTAATCTATTGCTACTCTTCCGGAACCGTGGCGGACAACGGCTTCGTCGCCTCTCGCGGGCTGGTCGTCTCCACCACGTATCCGTCGGTCTATCTGCATTCCGCACTGGCACAGGAGGAGTCCGGCGAGGTGTACTTGGCGCTGACGCTCTCTGGCACGCGCAAGAGTTCTTTCTACATCGAATGGGAGGCAACCAACGGCACGGCGACCTACGGCGAGGACTACACCCTGTCATCCGGGAAAGTCACCTGGACTTCCACCGACAACGGCACGAAATATATCCGCATTCCGTTGGTGGCCGGAAATTTGTCAGAGGACGAAGAGACCTTCTCCGTGCGGCTGGTCGCCTCCGGCGGCGCGAACCTTGATGACCGCGACGCGACTGTCACCATCCGCAAGACCGCCGACTACGAAGTGAACGACCTGACGTGGTCGGAGGGACTTGCCGAGAAGGCCCGTCTAGACTTGCGCGATGGCTTTGGCGGGAGCATTGTGCGCGGAAACGTGGGCGTCTCACAGGAAGAGGGCAGTGTCAGCCTGGATGGCCAGACGCTTGGCGAGAACTGGGACACCGCTTCCCTGGCGGACGGCTGGTACGAACTTGTCTGTGGGGAGAATGCCCGCGAGGTCGTGGTGCTCAATGATGCCGAGGTCAGTCTGGAGGAAGGGCGGATCACTGCGAACACCACTTGGGACGGCACTGCGGTTCATCTGGTTAGAAATGATATCTATATTCCGAAAAATGTAACACTTACATTGACAGATGGTGCAGCGGTGAAATTCGCCGAAAACACGCGAATCATCGTGGAGAACGGAGGAAAGGTTTCCGTGCAGGGGAGTGTCGAGGCACCTGTGCAGTTTGCCTTGGCGACCGACGACACCTATGGCGGGGACACTGACCTGCGAGACGGTGAGATGGACGTTCCATCCAATTCGCTGATCTACTGCTACAACACCTCCAACGGCTGGACGGACAATGGTTATTTCGCGCTGAGGCAAATGACGATGAATACCCTGCCGACCATCGCGATTCACAATTCCCGCGCGGTGGAACACGAAGGCTTCGTGGCGATTCCCGTGACCGTTTCCGGCACCCGCAAGGCCGCCTTCTCCGTGGATTGGAGCGCCCACGACAATACTGCGAAACTGGGCGATGACTACACCAAGGCCTCTGGAACGCTCTCCTGGAGTTCCACCGACAACGGCACGCGCTACATTGAAATCCCATTGGTGAGCGACGAGAACAAAGAGTCTCTGGAGGCCTTCACCGTCACACTGGATGCCTCGTATGCCACCAATGTCGGCAACGCGCTCTCCACTGTCAGCATTTTCGAGAACGATGCCATTCTCCCCGCTGACGCGGTGTATGCGTGTGCTACTTATGACTATGACGAGCCGACTGACCTCGACGAACGCACCGACCTCTTCAGCCGCCTCGCCCGTGAAGTGGAGACCCTGCGGTACTCTACGGAATGGACGGAAAATGATCATGCCTCCGCAGTGCGTGTGACGTCGCAACTGGACGAGGAGGGCATTGTCCCAAGTGACCTCTATGTGAGCGAATCGGGAGAGACAGACGGCACGGTGGACTGGAATACCTACAGCCTTGAAACCGGCAGGTACTTGCTGGCCCACGAGACGTTGGATGAACGTGGTGGACTGCTGGAGCGCCTGGAGACCAACTTCTTCATCAACCGCGAGGTCATCGTTCACGAGGGGCGTTTGACGGGGGACGAGACCTGGGACGCCTCGTTTGTTCATGTCGTGCGTGGCAATGTCATCGTGCCGGCTGGCGTGCTGCTGACCATCAGCGATGGGGCAATCGTGAAGTTCCAGGATGGCTGCGGCATCGTGGCAAAACTGGGTAGTGTGGTAGATTGCAAGGGCGCGACCTTTACGCATATCGCCGACGACTCCGTGGGCGGAGACACCAATCTGGACGGGTTGGGTTCCGTGGTCAGTTACGACGCCTATACCCTGGGTGGCGACGGCACTGTCCGCATGGATTCTGCCTGTAAACTGCTCTGCAAATCCGCGACATTGCCGTCAGGAACGTTGAACCGTGATACCCGGCTTAGCGGAAATCTGGTTTATCGTGCAACAGGAAATCTGACGATTGCCAGAGGAATCACCCTGACCATCGATCCTGGCGCAGTGCTGAAATTCAATGCGGGGCAGGGTATTACGGTGAATGGAAAACTGGAGGCTCTGGGAACTCGCGCTCAGCCTATTGTCTTTACTTCCATCAAAGACGACGCGCATGGCGGAGACACCAATCAGGATGGCTCCAATACCTGGCCGGAGGAGGGCGACTGGGTTGGCGTTGCCGTCAATGGTGGGGAAGTTGTCATGGACAATGTTGTTATGGAGTGGGGTGGTTATGGTCAGTTCACCAATCAGGGCGATGCGATGCTCCGTTGCAATTCCGGCAGTGTGACTCTGGACAACAGTCGTCTGGCCCACTCGTTGCTTCGTCTGGTGAGTGCGGTGGGCACGGTCAACATCTCAAACTCGGTGTTGGAGCATGGCCGTTTCGGGATTGACGGGAGCGCAACTGTCATCAACTGTGTTCTGGCCTATTGCGGTGACTGGACACTCTCCGGGAGTGGCAATGTAGTCAATTCCATATTCTATGAAACTGCCTCATCATCTGGCTATTCAAGTGACTATTCCTGTTTCTATAATGCAGGTCGGCAACTGGAGGGAACTGGAAATCTGATGGTGGATCCGCTCTTCAACGACGCGTCGAACGGCGACTTCACTTTAAAGGCGACTTCGCCCTGCATCGACGCGGCTGACGGCAG
>JAFRLI010000219.1 GCA_017431255.1 Victivallales bacterium | reverse complement strand
TAGCCCCTCTAGCCCCCCTAGCCCCCCTAGCCCATCTAGCCCATCTAGTTTTCCCTTGTGCAGTTCCTATGGGGCATTGCTCGGGGCAAGTTGTGGGACGTGGACGCAGGCGGTGAGGTGTTGAATGGGGAGGAGATTGGATTCGAGTTTATCGTCGAAATAGATATGTGGTTGGATTTGTTTTAGGACATCGTCTTTTCGAGCGCTGCTGAGGAAGAATCCCTGGTCGGGGAGGATGTCCCAGGAGCGGAGTGTGGTGACGACGCGTTCGCAGGAGAGGATGCCGCGTGCGGTGACGATGCTCAAGTTGAGATGACGGTGGTAGTTGGGGTCTTCGGTCATCTTCTGGTTTTCGAGTTCGCGGAGGCGTGCCAGTTTTTTGAAGAGGCGTGCCATGGGGCCCTCATGGTGAGGTTCCTTGCGGTGGTCTTGTTCGTACTGGATGAAGCCATTGAGGCCGCTCTGCTGGAACTTGCGTTCGCTGGTGGAGTCGGCGAGAACGCCATCGAAGTCGAAAGCGATGCGAAGGTCGTCGCCTTCTTCGTCATTGCAGCAGCCTTCGGCGAGGACCTGTCCTGCGGCGAAGCCGAGGGAAGCGGCGCGTTCGACATCGTGTTGTTTTTCGGTGAGGAAGAGGGAGGAATCACAGGTTTCAAGGAAGTCGCAGGGGTCTTTGCCGTCCAGGAACATTGCGCGGTATTCCTGGGTAATGCCCCGTGTTCGAAGGGTTTTGATGATGCGGAGGCCCGTATCGCAGTCGTTTCTGGAGAGCAGGACGACATCGATGTAGTTATCGCCGAGGAGTTCATTGAGGCGCAGGAGTCGTTTGACGAAGGAGAAGGCGGGCCCGCGCGGGAGCGGTTCGTCCTCGTGTTCGCGCTGGTATTTGCGGTAGGCGGCTTCGCCTTGTTCGCGGAAGATTTTCTTGGTCTCCTCGTCCAGGGGACAGACCGCGCTGGAGGCGATGGCAATCACCAGTTTGTCTTCGATGTCAGGCATGGTGCGGGTTCCCCCTTTAGACGGAGAATCGGACGTAGACGCAATCGCCGTCTTTCACGAGATATTCCTTTCCCTCGACCTGGAGTTTGCCGGCGTTCTTGGCCTCGTTCCAGCCGTGGTACTGCACCAGATTGTCGTACGAGACAACCTCCATTCGAATGAATCCGCGCTGCATATCCGTGTGGATTTTGCCAGCCGCCACGGGGGCAGGGGAACCGGCGGTGACGGTCCAGGCGCGCGTTTCGTCGGGTCCCGTCGTGAAGAAGGTAATGTAGTTGAGCAGGTGGTAGCCAGTCTTGATGACGCGTTGCAGACCGCTTTCCGTGGCTCCCATGTCCTCCAGGAACATCTGCGCGTCCTCGGGAGAGAGTTCCTCCATCTCCATCTCCATCTTGGCGCAAACAGGCACCACTTCCATCTGGTAACTCGCGGCCTTTGCAATCAGCGCTTGCGAAACGGCGTCCTTGCCGAAGTTACGGAACCCCTCTTCGTCCACGTTGGCAACGACGAACGCGGGCAGCGTCGTTAGCAACTGCAATTGATTGAGGACCTTTTGCACGCGTTCATCGCTGCGGTCCACTTCGGGAAGCTTGCCGTCATTGAGATTTGCCAGGATGGCGGAGGCGATTTCCAGTTCGGTCTTGCTGTCGGCGTCGCCGCCACGGGCCAGTTTGCGAAGTTTATCGACGGCGCGCTGGAGGAAGTCAAGGTCGGCAAGCATCAGTTCCGTGAGGATGATTTCGAGGTCACGGCAGGGATCGATGGAATCCTTGACGTGGACCACGTCCCCATCTTGAAAAAGACGAACCACGTGCACGACGCAATCGACGCCGCGGATGTGACCCAGGAACTGGTTGCCGAGACCTTCGCCCTTGCTGGCCCCCTGCACAAGACCCGCGATGTCGATGAACTTCAGCGTCGTCGGTACCACCTTGGCGGACTTCTCCAGTTTCGCCAGAACGTCCAGGCGTTCATCGGGGACGGTCACGATGGCGCTATTGGGGTCTATCGTGCAGAAGGGAAAGTTCTCCGCAGGTGCGTGACCGTGCGAAAGGGCATTGAACAACGTGGATTTGCCAACATTGGGCAACCCGACAAAACCGCATGCGAATCCCATAGTGGTGGTGATTGTGGTTGGTGGTTGGTAGTTCGGCTTCTAGAGCATCTAGAACATCTAGAGTTTCTAGATGCTCTAGAGCATCTACCATAAATGTAATGCTCATAGCCCAGTTTTCAAGGTAATGGCTTCACGATTTGTGCCGACGGCACCCCGGCCGCGGTGCCACCAAAGCACGCGCTCTTCCTGCCCTTCCCGTCCTTTTTTTTTGTATTTTTTTCCAAAAAAACTTGAAATGTTTGGAGAGAATGTGTATAATAATGGCAGGCTGGCTACTACCTGGCCACCAAACGAACAGGCTACCTCCCATTCCTGAATTTCCCAATATGTCAGAACTCAAGCAACAAGAGAACGTACCTGGTCAGAACATTCGGAACATTCGAATGTTCATTATGGGTATGTTGTACAAATATGGTTTTCAGTCGGTACGTGTGCCTTCGAGCAATGAATTGGCGCGGATGTTTTCGGTGACTCGCCGCACGGCGCGAATGGCGTTGGAGGGGTTGATCGCGGAGGGGTATCTGATCGGGAAGAACGGGGTCGGGACATACACGAATCCGAATCATGGTTTCTTTCTGCGTGGGCAGGAGCGTCCGCCGCTGATTGGAGTCTGCATGAACGACGGTTCCTTTTTCTACTACGACTTCAACGGCGGCACGTTGATGGCGAACATGATGAAAACGTTGGTCTCTCGCGATTGCAACGTCTATCCCGTGATGCACACGCCGGCGACGCCAGAGGCGCTGGAACGGGAACTCAATTTTGCGCGGCTGGATGGCCTTTTGTTGTTTGACCCGTCAAAGTCCTCAATGGAAGTGGCAAAGTCTTTGAAATTGCCTTGCGTGACCATGCGAAGCGGCTGCAAGGAGTTGGACAGTGTGCGTTTGGACTACGCGCCCGCCTGGCAGGATTTGTTCCGCGAGGCAGCAGACCGCCACCGCAAAATCGTCTATTTCCGGGGACATAATTCCTATTTAAGCGAGCCGTATGTGGCGTTTGACAAGATGGCGAAGCAATATCATAAGACCGTGAAGGTATCGGTTGTGATTTCCAATTTGAATGATTCTGTGGAGAAAATCAATGAATACCTGCAGGAAAACACGCTCGATGACACGGATGTGATCACCTCCTGGCGCGGGACGATTCCGTTCCGGGAACATTGTCTGCGGCGTGGTGTGTTTTCGCCGTCCTGCCGGATTTTTGCGGAGGCGGATACGATTGAGCGGTTCCGTGAAGGTTGTGGGTACATCCATCTTTCTTCGGAGCGGCTGACCGAACGCGCCGCGCAGTTTCTGATGGAACGCCTGGCGAATCCGGAACGTCCTCCGCGCCAGGAATACATCTCCGCCTCCCTGATTCGTCCATAGTTTTTTTCTTTCACATAGCAACCTCCCCAAATCTCAACAAGGAGTCCAAACCATGAAACAAAAAGCCTTCACCCTCATTGAACTGCTGGTGGTCATCGCCATCATCGCGATTCTCGCAGCCATGCTGCTTCCTGCGCTCTCGAAAGCTCGTTCCAAGGCACGTGCCACCCAGTGCATCAACAACCTCAAACAGGTCGGTATGGCGATGGCATTCTATCGCGACGACTTCGACCAGTGGAACTGCGGACGCCTCGGAAACATGGCTGTCAGCACTGCCAAGCAGCGCTGGATGGAATCCCTCCAGGACTACATCAAAGAAGCAGGGACGGGCAACAAGGGCGGTCGAAACTACAATTGCCCCGAAACCCCCAAGAAAGTCTACGGATTGCATGAAAACTGGTGGGGCTCCCGCATCGTCGGAAACCAAATCCTGTGCGGACGCGACAACGTCTACCGCCCTGGCACCCCCGGCTCCCTAAACATTATGGAATATGGAATGGTGTTTGATTCCCCGTGGCCGAATGTCGCCTCCTGGTATCCCGCCAGTTTCGGCGTGAGCGGCGGCGTCCCCGTTGCCAAGATTCAGGCGGAAGGCGGTTACATCTGGTATCGCCATGTCGGCGCACCGAATGTCCTCATGCCGGACTTCCACGTCGAGAGAATGCGCGAAACTCCGAAGATGTCCGCTAATTCCGTGACCTCCCGTTGCCCGAACGTTCTGTGGTGGTAGAGCGTATACTCTAAGGGCACTTTCAAGACCTGCGATCTGCGACTTTGTTCCATCGGTCTGGACAGAAGCTGCGGGTCGCAGGTTGTGTTTGTCGCAGGTCGCAGGTCATTGTTTGAAGGAGTTTTGGATATGAGGCTTCGTTGTTTTCTGCTGTTGTTTTTGGTGTGTTTGGTTGGGTATGGTGATGTTTTATCGGGGGCAAGGTTGCTGGAGCGGGCGAAGGTATCGGGATTTGATACGATGTTCACCGTGAGGGACGGGGTAGCGGTGTATGATTCGCAGCTGGCGATGGAGGAGAAGAAGTTTCGTTGGGCGACGATGAGCATTCCGGCGCCCGACGGAGATTTTTGTGCGAAGTTGTCGTATTCGATTGAGCGGATGGACCACTGGAATGCGCTGGGATTGGTGTGGAGCAGCAAGGAGCAGGGAGCATTTTCGTTCGGGTTGTATCGGGCGCAGGACAATGTCGGAACCCATTTGCTGAAGTTGGAGATTTTGCGAAAAGGCACTGCAACGGTGAAGGAGTCCGTTCCCTACGCAGGTAGAATGGGCGCATTGACGATTCGCCGCAAGGGCACAAGCTTGATTTTGGAAGGCGAGAATGAAACGGGGATGGTCATCCCCGTGAAGGAAGTGACGGATGTCCCGAAAGGCGAAGCTTTTTTGCGCATTCACGGCGGAACGCCGGCTGTCACGGAAGCCATCATTCAATTGAAAAAACTGGAATTGACGGGATTCGCCCGCACGACGCAGCTGTCGGGCAAGAATCTGTTGACGCAGTTGGAGGCGTCTGGCCACAAGGAGGCATTTGTTGAGGAAAACGGTGTTTTGACCTACGATTCCACCTTGCAGGCGCACCAGGACAAGTACCGTTGGGCAAAGTTGAGTTTGCCGACACCTTCCAATGGCGCGTTTGCCGCCACCTTGGATTTTAAGATCATACACATTGACCACTGGAACAGTTTCGGGCTGATGCTTAACAGCACCCAGAAGGACGCGTTCTCTGTGAACTTCCGTCGCATGCAGGCGAAGCCAGGCGAGCATTTTCTGCGGGCGCAGGTTTCCATTGCCGGGCGCGAGATCGTGAAGAAGGACGTTCCGTTCGCATCCATGGCGGGGAGCCTGACGTTGCGCCGTGTCGGGAAACGTGTCCAGTTGGAAGGACAGGACGAAAAGGGAACTTCGGTGCCAGTTGTGACGCTGGAGGATGTTCCCGAGGGCGATGCTCGTTTGTTCCTTGCGTTTGACACACCTCCGCTGACGGGCGCAAACGTGCAGCTGGTCAATTTGTCTCTGGAAGGGTTCGAGCGTCTGGCGAAGGCGGACAGTCCGCAGTTCGGGATGGTTTGCCAGGCGGCGCCCGTGGAGATTCTGGGAGGCGAGGGGGTCACGGTGAAGGACGGCGTGCATACGATTGTCCCAGGCGGAAAATTAATGCTGGCGGTGAATGCTCCCCGCAACATACAGACTCCGCAGTTGGCGATGACCAGCAGTGGCGCGTTGAAGGTCGCTGTGTTCCAGTTCGGGAACCACGAGCCAACTGTCACGGGAGAATATCTCGTGTGGGACCTGGAACCGCAGCCGAAAGAACCGAAAGAGCGAGTGTTTTCCCTTTCGCAATACCTCTCGCGGTATCCTCTCGACCGCAAGTGGAGTTATCCCCTCATCACCTTTTCCCCTTGCCTGCTGTTTGAAGTGACACCTGCGGACGACCAGCCCGTCACCGTTGTCGCACCTGAGTTTCGAGGACGGTTGCCGATTCCCGCCGAGCCTCTGGAGGAGGAAGGCTTGACGGTTGCCAAGTGGAATGGCCAGGAACTGAAGCCGTTGCAGCCGAAAGCATCCATTGCACTGTCCGGAGTAGCTCTTCCTTTTCGGACGGGAGAACGCTTCGCTGGATTCCAGGCAGTCTCTCTGAAATTGGATGAAACCGCACGCGTCTTTTCAGTGCCCGTGAATGACCAATTTGCATCCCTCGATGTACTGACGGCATGCGGCAAGCAGGCTCCCAACGATTCCACCGTCCCCGCTGCCCTGCAATTCCTCTACGACGATGGCTCCAACACCGCCGAATACTTTACGCTCCGCTGGAACACAGGCGTGCTCGACAGCAGTTTCATCCCCCGTGGCATGATGGACCACACCTGGTACGGCCCCGTGGGATTCCCTCGCGCAGAAATGCAGTTCCTGCCGACGGGCAACTACCACGAGGCCTGGAACGGCGTCTATCGCACGCACATCGTAAATCCGTTCCCGAAGAAAACCGTGGAACGTATCGTGCTCCATCGAATGCCTGGCTCCCACGCTGAATTCGCCCTCCTCGGCCTGAAAAAAGGCGGCAGGACGCTGGCTTCCATCGAACCCGACGACTGCGCCTTGCAACCAGGAAAACCCCTCACGGGACGCGTCTTTGCCTGGTCCTCCACTCCAGCGGCCTTGCCGACGGGGACCCACCCGCTGAAACTCTGCCGTGCTGCGGCGAGCGTCAAGGTCGGCGAGGTCACTTTTGTGCAGAAAGGGGAGTTTTCCTGCGCACAGTTCCGCTTCACGATTCCGACGAATGCGGTGTTCGCGGCCGGGGATGCCTGGCTGGAGGCCGCAGGCATTCGTTCTCCGCGATTGGGCGTGCTTCCCGACAAAACGGGCGAGTTCCACTACAGCATGATTGCCGGATGCGGTTATTCGCAGGCAGACTTCGAACGGATTCGCCGCATTGGCTATGATTGCGTGAAACTCGTGACAACCTGGGAAGAGGAAAAGGAGGGCGAGGTGAAGTTCCCGCTCGCGGAACGCTGGTTGAAGCGTACGAAAACCGCCGGGCTGAAATGGTCCTTCCGCAACCAAATCCACAGCACCCCGAAGATTCCAGAATACTTCAAGAAAAAAGGCGTCTTCCAAACGCAATACTTCCCCGATAAGGAACCGAAGCCCACCTTCCAGGCAGACCTCGCAGATCCCTGGACCGTCTCCCGCATCATCAACCTCTACCGCGTCACGGCACGTATCGCAAAGGACACCAACTGCATCAGCATCAATGTGAACTACGGGCTGCGGCCAGGCGTCGGTCCCAAGTGCATTTCGATGGGTGCCGCCTCGCTCGCACAATTGCGAAAGACGCTGGCCGCGAAATACACCGTCGCCCAGGTAAACCAGGCCGCCGGCACGAAATACAAGTCCATGGAGGAACTTCAGCCGATTGACCTCTACCACGACGAGAGCGGCTTCCTCCTGCGCGAATATCTGCTCATTCAGCAGCAGAATATCGCCACCGTGCAACGTGCGGTCTGCCAGGCCATCCGCGAGGAAGGCTACCAGGGACATCTCACGCTAAACGTGAACTTCCACCCCGTCGAACAGGTCCTCCTGGGATTCAACACGTCCGAATATTTGAAGCTTTCGCGGGAGTTCCTGCCGGCATCCATCTTCCATGAATCCAGCGACCGATACTCCCTCAGTTTCACCAAGTGGCTCTCCGCCAAACGAACCCTCAATCTCCCCTACGGCGACGAAGGATGCCTCACCCCTCCGCCAGAACTCGCCAACCGCATCGCGTACATCTGGATGGATATGATGCAGTGCTGGGATTCCCTCACCTGCCAGTGGTTCGCCGGCAAACCCGGCATGCTCGACATCGCGCACCTCCGCGCCATCCACGCTCTTCTCTATGACGCACAGTACCTCCCCGATGACTTCGCCCTCGCTTTCTCCTTCCGTACCGCCGAGGATGAAGCACACAAAACCATTCGACGAGGCCTCCACGAGAGCCCCGCTGCACACTACTCCCTCGCCAGTACCCTCCGCGCTCTCAACCTAAACGCCGACCGTTACCTCATCGACGATTTCCCGGAACTCGACGCCAACGTCCATTCCAAACTTCTCATCGATGATATCACTCGCTCCGTCCGTCCCGATTTCGCCACACGCCTGGAAACCTTTATGCGCCAGGGCGGCGTTTTCGTGGCGTCGGTGGATACCGATTCCATTCATGACCACGCCTTCCTCAAAAAGTTCGGCGTGCATCCCGACCGCGTTCCAAATGACGGGGTTGCGGAAATCCCCGTCGGCAAGGGAAAACTGGTGTTCTGGAACGGGACGTGGAACAACCAGCGCTGGGATCCGGGAATGTCCGAGGAAACCCATGCCCGCTGGAATGCGCTCTTCACGCGGCTGGGCGGTTTCCGTCCGCTTGTGAAAACCGACCGGATGGACGTGTTTGCCATCCCCTATCGCGCCCCCAACGGCGACCTTCTCATCCACCTGGTGAACCGTCGTGCCGATAGCGGCAAAGTCCATGTCTCCTGGCGCAAGGACCTTGCGGGAACCACGCTCTATGACCATGCGACGGGACGCTCTCATCCCGCTACTGCACAAGGGGATTATTGCACGAGTGAATTGGAAATCGTGCCATTTGATGCTACAGTATTACGTATTCCTGCAAAATAAACGAATCCTATGGCAACCTTGACACTTCTGGGGACGGGTGCCTGCGAAGGCATCCCCGCCCCTTTCTGCACCTGTAATCTCTGCACATACGCACGAGCGCACGGCGGCAAAGACCGCCGTCGCCGTTTTGCCGTTCTCTTGAACGAGGAAACCCTCGTGGATTTCGGTCCCGACATCATGCCCGCCTTCCGCGAACTCGGGCATGATGAAACGCACGTGCGTCGCATCCTTATGACACACTCGCATTTGGACCATTTCCAGCCCGAAGAAATGGTCTATCTTGCGTGCAACGAGCATGCAAATCCGGTTCGTCTCTACTGCAATCGCGAAATCCATCAGGCTTTGCAGGAGCAATTCGTTCGTTTCAAATCCCAAAATGCCTCACTGACAATCCACCTCAACGAGCCAGGACACGAGGTCTTCGACGAAGATTGGGGCATCCTTCCCGTGCGTTCAACTCACGGCGAAAACGGCGAGCAGACCGTTGTCTATTGCGTCACCGCTCCCGATGGGCACAAGGCCCTCATTCTTTCCGATACGGGATGGCTGCCCGAATCTTCCTGGCAGCAACTGGCAGGAGTCGAGGCGGACGCCGCTGTCATCGAAATGAGTTTTGGCATCCACGAACCCTATAACCACGAGAAAGCCTATCACCTCGGGGCCACCAGCGCACTCGAAATGCTCGAAAAGTTGCGTTCCCTGCACGCCCTTAAGCCCCATGCGCTTTGCGTCACCGCCCACATCTCCCACTGCTCCAATACCCGCCACGCGGAACTCGAACAGTGGTTCCAGAACACAGGCTGCCAGCCTGGTTACGATGGCTTCTCCCAGGCTTTCTAACGAGGAAATTGCAAAACTCTTTTGAAGTCCACAGAACACACAGAATACACAGACCTGTTTGTCCGCGCTACGCGCGGTAGGTCTGTGAGGAGGCATTCAGGATGGCGTTGTCGACGCGTTTTCGCAGGTCGAAGAGCCATTGGTTCTGGTGAGGGTATTGGCGCATGGTAATGGGATAGCGAACGCCATCCTGAATGAGTGCGATGGTTTGTTCGCGTCCGATTTTCGCTTCGAGTGCCTGGAGTGCGCGGAGGTCCTGGAGTCCTTCGTGGAAGGTTTCGTAGTGGAGGCAGTCAATCGGGCCATTGGGGCCGGGGAGGACGTTGAAGGAGTCGCCGCCGATGAAGGCGCGTCCGGCGTCGGTGACCTTCCAGGGGTCGTTGTCCTGGTCGAGAGAGTACTGGGTGAACCAGAAGTTGTATCCCCAGTGGAGGAATCCGTGCATCCCGTAGAGATATAGCAGGACTCCCATGATCCGGCAGCGGATGGAGGGCATTCCGTAGCTGCGGTTGGGGACACCGTCCTGCCAGTTGCCGCAGTAGTAGACCCAGCGCTCCTCCAGGGGTTCCCGCTGGAAGGCGTCCACCGAAAGCGTATTGGGAATCGGTCGCTTCAGCAGGCCTTTGCGATAGAACTCGATGTGCGACATCGCGTCGATGATTGGGAACTCATCCTCGTTGACCCACTTGCGAATCATGGCGGAGGAGGCTGCATACTGTTCGAGGTGAGGGACGCTTGGCTCGTCCGAGACATGGAAGAAGACCTTGTGTTGCAGTTGGTTTTTGCGGAAGAAATCCAGCAGTTTGGGAAGCAGCGCGTCCAAAAAGGCACGATATTCGGGACTGGTGGCGGCGACATGCCAGCCGAAGCGTTTTTCGCCGTTGACGATGATTTTCGGGGTGCAGGTGGCTCCCCACTGTGTGAAGGGGTGGGAGAGTTCGAAATATTCGATACCGCACTGATGTGCGAGGTCAATCCAACGTTGGAGAAGGGAGAAATCGAAATCGTATTGACCGTTGGTTTCGGTGATTTTGAGGAGTTGCGTGGTAGGGCGTTCGGTCCCGATGGCGGTATCGAGAGGTGGGGTCCAGAGAGGGGTGTAGAGGGAGTTGTTGCCGTGGGCGACCATGTTTCGGAAGTATTTTGCGAGCATGGCCCAGAGTTCTTCGCACCAGGGAGCCAGGTGATAGTATTTTGCGATGCAATCCGTGTGGAACCAGTTGATGTTGACGAGCGTTTGCTTGGGGAGCGTATACGGGAGTACGGTGAACGCAAGGGAAACATCCGCGGAATCGGCGTTGCCTTCTCCCCAGGGCGCATAATGCACCGGGTCTTGACGAACCTTGCAGGTGATGTTCCAGGTACCTGCGGGCGCGTCCTCCGGAATGTCAACGGAGAACCAGATGGCGTGCCAGTTCCTTCTGCTGGGGCGGAAGGGATACTCGCCATCGGCGTTGGGAGTCAGTGGGACGAGCGGATCTGGATAAAGCCCGGCATTGTTTCGCAGTACAAAGTCATCATCGGGAAACACGGGATATTCGCAAGGAACCAGACGGACTTCCCGCAACACAACGGGCAATCCCAAATCCGTTTCCACGCGAATCAGCAGCCGTTCATTCCCACTGCATTTCAACGCCAGCTGAAAGGATACCCGTTCCCCTCGCGCACCCGAAACCGTCTCCAGTTTCGGTGCCTCCAAGTACCTCTCGCAAAAAACCTTCTCCAACGAACTGATGAAACGCAATTCTGCCTGCATGGAACTCTCCTGTTTCAAACGCACAACTTATTCCGAAACCCTCAAAAACGCTGGTCCGTCCCGCAAGGTTTCAACTGCTTGTGCCTTTCCCAAGGTTCTCGAATCCGTATTACAAAGAGGAGGTAGTTGCAAAACTCATTTTTGAGTCCACAGAATACACAGAACACACAGGATGCAATCCGCCGCTTCGCGGCGGCTTGCACTTTGTATTTTGTTTTATATCAAGTGTTTGGGCACGCTAGCGCGGACAAACAGGTCTGTGTATTCTGTGTGTTCTGTGGACTTCAAAAGAGTTTTGCAATTATCTCAGAAGATAAAATAAGCAATG
>JAFRLI010000020.1 GCA_017431255.1 Victivallales bacterium | reverse complement strand
GTTTGGGCGTTTGGGCGGTCGTTTTGCAATTACCTCTTAATTTAGCATGAAAAGGCGGCTTTTCCTCTCTGAGACACAGAAAAAGCATGATTTCCCAAGATTTAAGGGCAAGAAAAAACGTGAGATGGCTTCCTCGCATGCGACGTTTTGCGGTTGGGATGTGAGTTTTGCAATTACCTCAGATGATAGGTACTGTCCAACCCCAGGCAATGCAATGGCACATTCTTTCGTCCTGAGTGCGGCACCGATCAAGGCCGTTGGAGTTGTTCCATGACACGTTCAGATCACGAGCGTGCGCGCGGTCTGGGTGTAGATTTCGATAGCCTGGTAGAGTTCGGCGATGGGGCAGTATTCGATGGCGGCGTGTGCGTGTGCGATATCGCCCGGTCCAAGGACGACGCAGGGGAATCCTCGTGCGGAGAGGTTGCCTCCGTCGGTTCCGTATGCTACGGAAAGTGGGGAATTGTCTCCTTTGCAAAAAGATACAGCATCGCGAACGGCTTGAACAAAGGGATTGTCCAGCGGGGTTGCCATGGCATGTGCAATATGTTCGTATGCAATCGTTACGGGGAATCCAAGGGTACGCGTCGCCTCGGTGGCGATGGATTGGAAGAAAGCGTGGGGGTCGGAGACGGACGGCAGGAGGCGCGCGTCGCATTCGACAATGCAGGAGTCCGGAATGATGTTACATTTTGCGCCGCCGCGAATAACATTGACGCTGAAGGTGCAGCCGCGCTCAAAATGCGGGTCCTGGATGGCTTCGATGGCGGGTCGCTGAACTTCGTCCAGCCAGGTCACAAGGCGCGCGGCCTTGACGACGGCATTGTCCCCGAGTTCGGGTCGCGAACCGTGCGCTGCGCGTCCAGAGGTTGCGAAGTGGACGGTGCAGTGGTTTTTATGGAAGACCACCGGTCGGTTGGAGGTAGGTTCGCCGATGAAGAATCCGTTGCAGCGGACATACGAAAGGTCAAGCAGTGCAGAGCCTTCGGTGCCAGTTTCCTCGGCGACGGTGGCGACGTAAAGGAGGTCCACAGGGAGTTTTTCTGCGATGATGACCTCGGCGGCCTTGAGCATGGTTGCGAGGGAAGCCTTGGTGTCGCAGGAACCTCTTCCGAAGATTTTGCCATCGCGGACCTCGGGGAGGAAGGGCGGGATTTCCATATTGTCGGTGCCCACGGTATCAAGATGGGCATTGAAGCCGAGCACTGGCGCGTTCGGAACCCCGCAGGAGCGAAAGGCGATGATATTTGGACGCTGCGGCGCCACGAATTGTTCCTCGATTGTGAATCCCAGCGTACCTAAATGGTGCTCGACAATGCGGGACATTTCATATTCAACGCCGGCAGGCGCGTTGCCGCTGTCCAACGGGATGAGGTTGCGACTATCGCAACGAATCATCTCCGAGAGAATATCCAGAACATCTGGCAGACTGGTCATTTGTCCAGGTTTTTGGTTTCTTGGACAAGTTGGCGTGCGATGGCCAGAAGTGCCTCATCGCTGCATTCTACAAGAGTGGCGGCGGAACCGTTCCAGGGCAGCGTGTATTTGAAAAAGACGGTGCGGGAAACTGTTCCTTTGGTGAGGAGGCAGGTGCCTTGCACTACGAATCGCTTGGCGTCTTCGCCGTCAAATCGCGTAAAATGGAACTGGGACGCCTTTGCCACGGGCTGCCCGTGCGAGGATTCGCCCGCCAGCAAGGCAAGATTTTGCGCCAGCGTGGAACGAATCATCTCCCCAATGGGGGTCGCCCAGTGCGCACCGGCAAGCGATATCACTTGGTTTCCGTTGACGCGGACCGACATCGTGGAACCGTCCACATAGCGCGGCATCGTGAACGTTCCCGAACCATGGAAACTGTCCCCGACGCGCAGATACGGCGCGGCTTCATCGGAGGCGCGCGGCGTGAGCAGATAGGAGGTCTTGGGCTTGGAGGGCGAGAAGCAGGACGTGAGCGCGAGGGCGGCAGCCGCCAGCAAAACGCAAATCTGTGAGAAAGAATGTTTCATGTTCGATCACTCCTTGCCAAAGAGAAGGGCGTTCGGGTTGCTTTCGAGGGTTTCTGCGAGGTTGCGGATGGCGCGCGTGGCACGCTGGACTTCATCCAGAGAACTCTTGAGTTCCTGCCGCGTGGGGGATTCGGGATCCAGTTCCTTGTGGAACTCCTGCAACAGGTAGGTCAATTCCGTGAAAGCCGCTTGCGCCTGCACCGCAGATACCTTCAGGCTGCCGAGGAGTTCCGCACCGGGACCTTTCTCGAAGTCGGAGAGATTCTTGAGGTTCTGGCTGGTTTCCTGAAGATTGACCAGAAGTACTTCCGCTTTGCTGGTGGTGTTTCGGATGGCGTTGGTTGTTGTCAGAACCAATTCGTCTGCGTGCAAGGCCAGAGGCGATACGTTGCTGGTGACGGTCTGCATCAGGATGTTGAGGTTGGAGATGGTGCCCTTTGCTTCGTCCAGCAAGGACGGAACGGAGGTGGTGGCTTTCCCCGTGATTTGGCGGATGTCTGACATCACGGCAGTGGTGTCAGAGGTGATTTTATGCAGATTTTGCAGGGTCTCTTCCGCTTTGCCAGATTCGATGAAGTTCGCCGCGATGTTCAGTCCCTTCTGGAATACTTGCAGGCGCTTCTGGAAGTCGGAACCGACGGACTCGCTCAGTTTGTCAAGCCACGAGTTCACGACGGGAATGTTGCCCTCGAACAATGCCTGACGTTCGTTGCCTGTGAGATAGGAGTGGGGGAACGTGTCCAATTGGATGTAGAGTTGTCCCGTGAGGAGGCTTTGAATCATCAGTTGTGCGCGCAGACCACCGTTCATGACGTGATTGCGAATCCAGCCGTTGACCAGTCGCTGCGCATGGAAACGCCAATTCCAGCCAATCTCCATCCTGTCAAAGAAGTTGTCGTCCTCTCCCGCACCAAGATTCAAGGCACGTGGTTCAATCTGAATCTGCACCTGAATCGCCAGTGCCTTGTTATGCTGCGTGCCGCGACGGGCCGGCGCCAGTTGAATGTCCCTCACCTGCCCAATTCGAATGCCGCGGAACATCACAGGCGAACCGACCGCCAACCCCTTGATGGAACGGTTGAACACAAGATAGTACACCGCTGGACGGCTTAACAGCGTTCCATCCCCCAATGCTAGCAACAACATGATGAGGAGCGTGAGCGCACCCGTGATGAATAGCCCGAGACGTACGGACTGATTTTGCTGTTTCTTCATGGCTTCTCCTTAAAATGCTATTTGCCGCGACGGAGAAATGTGCGGACTTTTTCGACGGGGCAGTTCTCGCGCAGATCCCGTGGATTTCCGCGAGCAATCATCGTGCGGGTTTCTGCGTCGAGAAACACGGAATCGGTTGCGATGTTGAAGATGGAATCGAGGTCATGGGTGATGACGACGATGGTGGTATGGAGGGAGTTGCTGATTTCGAGGATGAGTTGGTCGAGTCGTTGGGCGGAGAGGGGGTCGAGGCCGGCGGATGGTTCATCGAAGAAGAGGAGTTCTGGATCGAGGGCCATGGCGCGTGCGAGACCGGCGCGCTTTTTCATGCCTCCCGAGAGTTCGGAAGGGTAGAGTTTGCCGCGTCCCGCGAGGCCCACCAGCGCAAGTTTGTACTCGCAGATTTCGGCGATGGTTTGCGGGGAATAATCCGTGAACTGCTGCAGCGGCAAGGCGACGTTTTCGGCGATGGTGAGCGCGCTCCAAAGGGCGCCCGACTGGTAGAGGATGCCCGAGTTGCGCATGATGCGGGTCTGGTCTTCCGGAGCGCAGTTCCAGAAATCCACCCCTTCGCGGAAAATGGTACCATCGGCTGGCTTGTTGAGGCCGATGAGGTGCCGCAGCAACGTGCTTTTGCCGCAACCGGACCCACCCATCACGATGAACACGCTCCCCTTCGGGATGTCGAAGTTCAAATCGTGCTGGATAATCCGTTCCCCATAGGCCATCGTGAGGTTGCGAACCTCAATGGGAGGAGGGGCTTTGTCTGGTTGGTTTGTCATATTTTCAGGAAGACGGTCAGCACTGTGATGATGGAGGTGGAAATGACGAGGCAGACGATGCTGGTCACCATCGCGGACGTGGTGGCCCGGCCGACGGCTTCGGAACTGCGTCCGCACTGCAGTCCTCGCAGGCATCCGCAGATGCCGATGAGGATGCCGAACACAACGCTGGTGAACAGACCGACGTAGAGGTTGTTGAGCGAAGTCGTCTCCGTCAGAAGATTCCAATAGGTGGTGCCCGAGACACCCAGGTAGCCGGAACCGACCGCCATGCCTCCCAGAACTCCCGCAATGTCCCCGTACAGGCAGAGAAGCGGCATCATCAGCGTCAACGCAATGATGCGCGGCAAGACGAGAAAGTCGATGGGGGAAATGTCCATCGAAAGCAAGGCGTCGATTTCTTCATTGACCTGCATTGTCCCGAGTTCGGCCGCATATGCGGCACCAGTGCGACCCGCCATGACGACCCCCGTCATCACCGCACCCATCATGCGAAGCATTCCAATGCCGATGAGGGAGGCAACATAGGTTTCGGCACTGAACCATTTGAGGGGAATGGAACCGATGAAGGCCAGAATCAGCCCCATGAGGAAGCCGATAAGGGAGACAATGCCGAATGCGTCGGGACCTGCTTTGATGACTTCCAGCCAGACATCGTGCCATTTCATGCGGCTGGTTCCTCGGAAGAGGCGGTGAATGGCGAGGGCAATATCCCCGATGAAGGCCATCCAGGAGATGCAGGAGGTGTGTGCGCCGCTGATGGCTTCCTGAAGCCAGGCCTGCAGGGAAAACTTCGGTTCCGCCGGGAGGGTGATGGGGGGCTCGGCCCAGGCGAGGCGAAGGAGTTCACGCACGCCTTCAGGGAGCGCGGTGACGTCGAGTTCGGCGTCATGCTTGCGGCAGGCGTTATGGACCTTGTTCAAGAATGCGGGCAGGAAGGTGCCCCATTCGCCGAGGGCCTCGCATTCGGCGCGGACGTTGCGGATTCCGTCTGGAAGGTCGAAACGGCGCGATGCGTGTTCCTTGGTTCTCCAATCCCCCGAAAGATGCAGGACAGCGGTGGTTTCGTTGGTTTTCTCCAGGGTCCAGCCAGTGGGTTCTGAAACTTCTTTCTTCTGTGGCATTCCCTAGCTCCGTTCGTTTTCGTCAGGATTGGATGGAAGTTGCTCGACGGCTTTCCGCAGTTCCTCCACTTCCTTGCATAGTTGCGTTGCCCCTTGCGTGATTTCGGGAGGTGTCTGCTCTGGCACAAGAAAGTCCCGGACTAGATGCTGGAATGCTCCCAAATCGCGCATTGCGTGCAGCATCATCGCTTCCGCCTTTGGCTTCATCCAAACAAACAGCGCTTCCCGGCATCCCTCCAGGTTGGAGAGCAACTTCGACAACACGCCCAGAATGGCTATCTTGCCGTTCGCATTTTGCGATGACTGCGAATCTGCCAAAAACGCAATCCAACGCTCCAAGAACAGATTGAGATAACGAAAGGTGTCTTCACAATGCGCGAGAACCTCGTAGAGACGAGCGTCATCGGGAATATTCTGGCTCAGCGTCTCTAGATCTGCAAAATAGTTCCCCGTGAGACCTTGGTCAAGTTCAAAATCATCTAGTTCCTGGACGGGATTCTGCTTCCAAGTATGCAAAATGGCGTTCGATGGCGGAATCCCTGGCACAACCATGTCATATGCCTTGGGATCCATCATCTTACGCAATTCTTTCTGAATCAATGCGTCGCTCGCCGGCAGGTTGATGTACTTCTTCAACAGGTCAAAATAGCCCATATTGACCTGCTCCCGAAGAGTCAGCCATTCATCCCATTGGTTGGTCTTCCATTGTCTATAATCAAACTCGTTGTTCATTCAAAAACACCTCAACTTTCTAATATATACGTTTTGTCCCGAAAAACAATAGCATTTCAAAATAAAAAACGATCCGACGGCGGACGCCGTCGGGACATCACGTGGAAAGGGAACGGTCGGGGAGGCGACGGCAGGACGCCGTTGTTACTCTGCAACGACTTTGATGTCGCAGTAAGAGACTTTGCCAGTGGCGTGTTCGATCCCGATGCAGAGGTAGCAACTTTTTGCGTCAGCGGGGATGTTTGCAATCGTTGTGTAGGGTTTCCAGTCGTAGTTGCCCTGGCGTTCTGCATACGGGATTGCTTCTTTGTAACTCAGTTTGCCTTCGGCATCCTGGATGACAATCATCAACTTGATGCCTAAATAGTTCTGGTATTCTTTTCCGCGTACAACGTCATCCGCTTTGATTTTGGCGGAGAAGGCAAGTTTTCTGCCGCGAATCTGATTGAGTTGGGCGGGGGTGAAGGTGAATCGGCGGTTTTTCATCTTGGACGCATCGTCGTTTTCAAACACCAGAATATCCTGTCCTGCAGGGCCTGCTGCTTCGGTGATGTCGCATTTCCATGCGGCATTGGGAACAGAGATCTCCACGGCAAAGAGACTGCTGGCGGCCAAAAGTGCAATGGCAGCGAGGAACAGAAGGGAATGTTTCATGGTTTTCTCCGTTTGGGAGGTTGATGGGAATTATGAAAAAACAAAAGTTGTTTATCGTTTCAGATGAGTCATGGCGTCCCAAAGGGTATTTGCGTCATATCCGCAGTTGGGATTGAAGAGCAGATAGTGTTCGCAGAGCTTGTGGATTTCATCGGCGTCGAGACGTAAATCGACAAACATGTGGACGAGGTCCTGTGGGATGGCATGCTTCATCGGGATGGGGGAGGGGATTTGGCAATTGGCGACATCAATCCAGGTGAGTTTGAGGTCGTCTGGGGAACTATGTTCGTCGCAGAGGATTTTGTGGGCACGGAACGCGGAATGGAAGCAACCGTGGCGATGCGCGAGTGCGATTTGCTCGAGGCATTTGAGACAGAATGCGTGTCGAAGTTCCTTGTGGTCGGAGAGGTTGCCTGTGGGGGCGAGGGAGGAGCCGTCGAAGGAATCGAGGATGCAGACGGAGATGATGAACGCTTCCTGAAGGAACGGGAAGTGCCGTCGTTCGCCGCAGGCGAGGACTTCGGAGACGGGGATGCCAATGGATTTCAGTGCCTCGAAGTTGAGTGCTTCGTGATAGGCGGCGGACCAGCCTATGCGCTCGTTGAGCGGCTTCTGCTTCAAATCATAGTATTTGTAAATGATGCTGTGCCCGCCGAGGGAGTCGGGGAGTTTGACGCGCCAGACCTCCTTGCCAGGTGTGTCGCTGAGGTATTCACCGCGGTGGATGCGGCGCGGATGCGAAAGAAGCCACTCCAGGCTTCCCTCAAAACCAGGCTGCGACCAGCGCCAACTGAAAAGCCGCGACGGATTCAACTTGGTACGAATGTCTCGCACAATGCGCTTGCATTCCTGCCTGAAGTCTCGCGAATTTTGTTCGGGATTTGTTTCCATATCAGGTTATTTCGTGCGTTGCAGGGGCGTTTCAGGGGAGTGTCCACGGAGGTGCAGACCGCCGTCAACGAAGAGGATTTGACCCGTGATGGCGGGCGCGTTTGCGAGGAACAGGCAGGCATTGGCGACATCCTGCTCCGTCGTACGGGCCTGCAAGGGAACTTGCGGCAGGAGCGGGTTGATTTTCTCCGGAGGGACCCCGGGCGGGCTCAGGACAAGACCTGGCGCGACGGCATTGACGCGGAGGCGCGGGGCCCATTCCAGGGCGCAGGCCAGCGTGGCGTCGCGCAGGGATTGCTTTGCAAAGGCGTAGCCGCCAGCGTCGGGGTCAGGGAAGGCGATTCGCTGGTCGAGGAGATTGATGATGCAGGAGTGAGGAGGTGCCTGCTTGGCGAAGAGCTGCATGAGTTCAAAAGGCGCGAAGAAATTGATGCGATAGAGTTCTGCAAGAGCCTCGGGGGCCAAATCGGAAAGGCGTGCTCGTTGGTAGACGGAAGCGGAGTTGATGAGAAGGTCCGGAGCAAAACTCTGACGCGAAAGTTGCGCAAGAATCTCCTTCGAAGCCTCGGGAACGCGAAGATCTGCCTGACAGAGCACCGCTTGCACCCCCTTCGCCTGGAGGAGCCGTTGGAGTTCCTCCGCCTCCGCATGCGAAGTGTGGTAGTGGATGGCAACATCGTTCCCGGCGTCCGCAAACGCTTCTGCGATGGCGCGTCCAATGCGCTTGGCGGCGCCCGTGATGAGGACTTTGTGCTTCATGGGATTCATTTGAGAATGCGGTCGAGACCTGGGTCGGGTTGGGCTCCGTGCTGAAGCGCGTAGTGATACCATTTTTTCGCCTCGGGGAGGCGAGGCGGTTTGGCTGTGCAGTACAGGACGGCGAGGTTGTAGGCGGCTTCGACATCCTCTGGATTGAGCGTGGTGGCGCGAAGCAGTTCGGATTCGGCGGCCTGGGTCCAGCCCAGGTTCATCAGCGCCGCTCCAAAATATCGCGCAAGTGTGCCATCGTTCGGACGGAGCGAAATGGCGCGGCTGAAGTTCGAAACCGCCCACGACGCCTGCCCTAGACGCGCCTGTGAGTAGCCGAGCGCCAAAAGCGTATCCTGGTCGTCTGGATCAAAACGGTAGGCAAGTTTCAAGTATTTGACGGCGTCCAGGTCGTTCCCCAGATTCGAGGCGAGGATGCCAAGACGTTGCAACGCTAGCAGATTGTCCGCGTCCAGTTCCAAAACCTTTTTGTAGTTGAATTGCGCCGCTTCCAGACGTTGCTGCCGTTCCGCGTCCGTCCCCTGCCGCAGGAAACCTTTGATGAGTGCTTGACGACGGCGCTCCGCGGCGATTGGGTCGTCGAGCGGTTCGTCTGCCGTCGCGGGTTTGGCTCCCGTTGCTTGCGGCGTGGTGGTTTGTGCTGGCGGAAGTTTGGTCGCGGCGATGGAGCGCGATTCCATGTCAAGCAAGGCATTTTCGAGTGCCTTGCGGCGTGTGGTTTCCTTTTGGAGTTTTTCGTTGACGGCGCGGAGTTTTTCATTCCAGGCCTGTGCGGAAGCATTGTTTTGGAGTTGTAGGCTGAGTTCGCCGATGGTGCGGTCGCGTTCGGATATTTTGTCGTGAAGCGAGTCGATTTGTTGATCACGGAGACCGATGTCGCGTTTGAGTTCCTGGAGGCGAGCGTCGAGGACAGTTTGGGTGCGTTTTTCGGCGCTGTCCTGAGTGGGATTCAAGTTCTGGTATTCAGATGGGTGGAGTTTTATGAAAGTCTGGACGATGGCGGTCTTCTTGTCGAGTTCTTCCTGGGCGATGGTGCGCAGATGCTGTTCCGTTTGGAGTTCCTTTTGCATGAAATCCAATTTGCGCTTCCAAATCTCCTCGCGCAACGCCGCAACACCTTTTTGCAGTTGTTCTGCTTTGCTATTCGCTTCCAGCAAGGATTCTTCGCGGGCGACAAGCGTTGCGTTCAGTTGCCGAATCTGGTCTTCGAGGGGTTTGGTGCGCGAATCGCTCTTCTTCAAGATGTTTTCCAAGTCGGTGATCCGCTGCTCTGCTTCTGCCAGATTTTTCGCCATTCCGACTGAAGCTTCGTTTGACAGGCGCAGTTGCCGAATCTGGTCCTGATAATCTTTGACCGCCTTTGCACTGCGTTCCCGCAATGAAATCAGTTCCGCGGCGATATTTTCGGATTCCTTCGCTGCCTTCGCCGCCGATTCCTTCATCGCCACAATTTCTTTGTTTTGTTTCGCAATCTGCTTTTCCTGCTGCCGCACAAGTTCGCTTTGGTCTTCAAATCGACGTTTCACCGTTTCGAGTTCCTCCGATTTCTTTTCCAGATCTTGGACTTTGGCGTTGCTGTTGCGAGCGTCGTCGCTGGCTTTGGAAAGAATGATGCGCAATTCCTGAAGTTGGTTGTTCAGGCGGAGATTCTGAGTTTCTGCCGAGGCGAGTTTTTCCTGGAGATTGGCGATGCGTCCCGTCATTTCGAGGTTTTGTTCCGTGCGGGTGAGATTTTGTGCGCGGAGCGTCGAATGTTCGCGTTGAAGGAGTTGCAGGCGTGCTTCTGCGTCCGCCGCGGCGGCCTGACGTTCCTGGAGACGCGCGTTGGCATTGTTGAGTTCCTCCTGGAGTTTTTGGGAGAGGGAAGAATCAACCTGTCCCTTGCGGAGTTTTTCGATGGTTTCGGCGTCTGCGTCGCGTAGTTTTTGGAGTCTTGCGACCTCGTTGAGGCGCGCATTCAGTTGTTTGGTGATACGTGCCAGTTCGGCTTCGGCATCTTTGCGAGCGCGTTCGGCCTCTTTCTTGCGGGTGCGTTCGTTGTCGGTGTCCTGTCGTGCGGAATCGAGTTCGTCCTTGCGTTTTTCGGCGAGACGTCGGAAACCGGCGAGTTCTTCGGAAGCACTGGCAAGTTGCTTGTTGAGCTTTTTGATGGTGTCGTGGTCGGTGTCTGTTTGGAGTCGTGATTTTCGCAGGGATTGTTCGGAGGCTTCGAGTTTTTTCTGAGTCTGTTCGAGTTCGGAACGTAGTTTTTTGGCGGCTTTGGAGTCTTTTTCGGCTTGGTTAAGACGGTTTTGGGCGTCCTGCAACCGCATTTCGAGGTTGGCGATTTGTTTTTCGAGATTGGTTTTTGCGGCGGCGAGTTGTGCGGTCGTAGTTTCGAGGGTGGAGCCTTTGGCGGCCTCGGCGCGTGCGCGCTGGAGTCCGTCGCCAAGGATGGAAACGCGGGATTGCAGTTCTTTTTCAGAGGTTTCCAGTTCCTGAATGCGACGCGCCTGCTTCTTTGTGAGTTCCAGAAGTTCGTTTGCACTCAAGGTGTTTGCCTGACCAGCCATCTTGCGGTCCAGTGCCTGAATGCGCTCCTGGCAATAGTTTACACGATAATTCAACAACGAGGGATTCCACTGCGGATATTTACGACGCACTTCCAGGAAGATGTCCAGCGCTTCCTTGTATAAATCCAATGCCGCAACGGCGTTGTCCGCGGCAGCCTTGTCCGCAGCCTCCATCTTTACAAAACCGCCCATCCATTCCGCGCGCGCGGTATTGGTTTGCTTCGGTGGCGCCGCCTGCAACATCAAACACAGGCACATCGCTGCCACGAATCCTGCTAGATATCGTTTGTATTTGCTCATTAAGACACTCCGAGGGAAGAAACCCAGAAGAGGTGAAGAAACTTGAAAGGACGGAAAGAACGAATATTTTCGCTACAATAATTAATATAGCACACGAGCGGCTGTTTTGCGCATGGCAACCCTAGAATCTCTAGAACCTCTAGAATCTCTAGAATCTCTAGAATCTCTAGAATCTCTAGAATCTCTAGAATCTCTAGAATCTCTAGAATCTCTAGAATCTCTAGAACCTCTAGAAAAAAAACAAAAAAAACGTCTGTCTGGTGTGACGTTGCGGAAAACTGTGCTATGTTAAAAAGTGCCTCAATGTAGGATTGTTTAGAAAAACATCTTGTTAAGGAGAATCACAACATGAAGTTAGCAGGTTGCTATACTGCGTTGGTTACGCCGTTTAAGAACGGTGTTGTAGATTACGAAGCCTTTGCGCATTTGTTGGATGCGCAGTTGGCTGGCGGCGTGGCGGGCGTGGTACCCGTGGGAACGACCGGGGAATCCCCGACCTTGACGATGAAAGAGCATAGCGAGGTCATCGAGTTCGCCATTCGCCATTGCAAGGGCAAGTGCACCGTCATTGCTGGAACGGGCGCAAACTCCACCGCCGAGGCCATTCACCTGACCAAGGAAGCCGCCGCAATGGGTGCCGACGCAACCCTTCAGGTCACCCCCTACTACAACAAACCCACCGATGAAGGGCTCTACCGCCATTTCAGCGAAGTCGCGGACAAATGCGGGCTTCCCGTGGTCCTCTACAATGTGCCAGGACGTTCGGGGAAGGAGATTCCCATCAATGTCGTGGCGCGCCTCAGCAAAAATCCGTTGATTGTTGCGGTGAAGGAGGCTGCGGGCAGCGTGGAACGCGTCAGTGCCATCAAGAACGTGTGCGACATCACGGTGCTCAGCGGCGATGACAGCCTTACCCTCCCGATGATGTCCGTCGGCGCAAAAGGCATCATCAGCGTGGCCTCGAACATCCTGCCGGCCGAGGTACAGCGCCAGGCGCAACTGGCTCTGGACGGGGACTTTGCGGGCGCACTTGCCATCCATCGCAAACTCTATCCGCTGTATAAGAACCTGTTCTTGGAGAGCAACCCCGTTCCCGTCAAGGCCGCCATGGCCGACCTGGGAATGATTGCCGAAGAATATCGTCTCCCGCTCTGCGAAATGACCGCGGCCAACCGCGAGACGCTGCGTCAGACTCTGCGTCAACTCGGCCTCCTCCAGTAGTTTTTTCAACGCCTAACCAGGGAAGGAACCATGAACCAATTCTTGACAGCGCTGCAAGCCGTGTCCCGCCTGAAACTCGATTGGAACAGTGGGTCAGAGGACCGTCCGTCTACTTGGTTGCGCGTGTTATTGCGCGGCTTGCTGGGTCTCGTATGGGGCCTGGTGGGCGGTTTGGTGTTGTGGCTCGTTCCTGGGGACCGTGCCGTCGGAACGCTTTTGGCGACGCTGGCGGTAATCGGAGTGCGTGTCGGTCTCAGTCATCCGAATGAGAAGTACGCCTTTGAGCAATTGAGCGGGGATTTGGCACCGAAGGACGCGGATGGCAGCCCCAATCCCTATTTCCGCCAGGCTGTCTTCAACCTGCTTCTGTTTGTGCGCCCGCTGTGCATCTATTTCATCCTGCTCCACTACAACTTCCTATGGCTCTGCGCGGCAGCCGCCCTGGGAATGGCCATCGCAATTGACGAGGAAGTGGAACCCGACAAACGGCAGCCCCTCGGCGGCAACTGGGTCGCTGCATTCGCCGTGACGCTCGGCTGCGGTGCCCTCGGAAGCAAAATCTTCCCCAACCAGGCTGGCATGTTCATCATCAGTGTCATTGCCATCATCCTCTGCTGGCTCCTCCCCTATATGCTCGACCGCGTCTGCGCCAAACGCACTACCTCCAGCATGCTCCTGCTCGGGGAAACCGCCGCTCTCATCCTTGGTCTGCTCGGACAGGCCCTCTAACGTTCCCCCTACAGGAGATTTGCTTCCATGGATTCCACTAAAAACACGCCGCAGGCACCGCAGAACACAACGAGTGCCTGGGCACTCTTCCCATTTTTTGTATTCCTCGTTTTTTACCTCGGCGTTTCCATCGCCGCACATGACTTCTACAAGGTGCCGATGCCTGTGGCGTTCCTCGTCGCCTCCGCCGTCGCCCTCTTGATGAACTCCCGCGTCCCCTTCGGCAAGAAGGTGGACATCTATGCGCGCTCCATGGGGGAAGAGAACATCATGATGATGTGCCTCATCTTCATCCTCGCGGGCATTTTTGCAACGGTTGCCAAAGGCATGGGCGCCGTTGACGCGGCGGTCGTCCTTGCGCGAGCCGCGATTCCCGATCGCCTCCTGCTGGCGGGAATGTTTCTGGTTTCCTGCTTCATCTCGCTCGCCATCGGTACCAGTTGCGGTACCATCGCAGGCCTCACCCCCATCGCGGTGGAACTGATCACCCAAATGGGCATCGACCCTGCGCTGATGCTCGGCTGCGTGGTCGGTGGCGCCATGTTCGGCGACAATATGTCCGTCATCTCCGACACCACCATTGCCGCTACTCGCACTCAAAACGTCGCCATGCGCGACAAATTTCTGACCAACCTCAAAATCGCGCTCCCCGCAGCGGTCATTGCCCTGGTCATCTACCTCTGTTCGGGTGCCAAGGTCGCTGAGGTTGCGGCAACGCCTGTGACGTGGCGGCACGCTGCCCTGGTTGCACCGTACGTACTCATTCTGGTCGGTGCACTTTGCGGAATGAACGTGATGGCGCTCCTCTTCCTGGGAACCGTCATCGCAACCTCCATCGGGATTTGCACGGGTGCGTTTGACATCTGGAAGTCGTTCAGCCTGATGGGCGAAGGGACTCTCGGCATGTCCGAAACCCTCATTGTCGCCTTGCTGGCTGGCGGTCTCCTGGGAGTCATTCGTCACAACGGCGGCATTTCCTACATCATCCAGAAAATTGAATTGGCGATTTCGAGCCGTCGTGGCTGCGAGTTCGGGATTGCGTGCCTGGTGGCCATTATCAACCTCTTCACGGCGAACAACACCGTCGCCATCGTGATCGCAGGACCCATTGCCAAGGAGGTTTCCGACAAATTTGGGTGCGATTCGCGGCGCATCGCGAGCATTCTGGATGCGATGTCCTGCGTGGTGCAGGGTGTGATTCCATACGGAGCGCAGGTTCTGATTGCGGTTGGTGTCGCAAAGACAGCGGGTCTGGTCGTTGCCAGTGCTGATTTGCTGCTGCGTCTGCATTATCCGCAGTTGCTGGCGGTGGCATTGATCATTGCGATGGCTTTGGGTTCGGGGCGCAAGGTTCCGAAGGAGAATGCATGAAGCGTGGTGTAATTTTTCTGGCGCTGTTGCTGGCGTCGTGTTGCACGGTGAAGCCGCCGACCCGTCCCGTGGCCTATCTGTTCCCCACCGTGACCACCATGGGCGACGTCCAAAACTACCTGAAGGCGCGCCCCTGCACCTCAGAGCAAATCGCTCGTGTAATTGACATTGTGGACGAACAGCGCTGCTTCCGCACAGCCGGCCTTCTGGATGCCGATATCGCCATCCTGGCACGGGGACTTTCCACCCGCGGCTATGCCGAACTTGACGCACGCCGCACCCGCTGCCCCTATCGCTGGGCCGCCTTCGCCTGCCTCCCGCAAGGCAGCCTGATGGTGCGACTCCCCCTGGGAACGTTGAGCAAGGAAGACGCCAAAGGCTTCCTGGAATCCGAGGATTACAAGACGCGTTATCTCCAAACGCATTATCCCGCCATTTGCAATTCTGGCGCAAAAGTCCGTTGGAAACGCAATACGGAATATCATGGAGATAAGCCAACGGATGACAACGTTTCTTTCACCTGGGAAATGCTCGTCCAGTTCCACCCCGAACAGTGGAACAGCAACTGAGAGGGCCGATGGAGCGCGCGAAGCCAAAGAGCCCCTTGCCCGATGAACGGGAACTCGCCGCCGCCGAAAAAGGCGACCTCCATGCTCTTGCACGCCTCGACCAGCGCGGCTTCCTCCTTGGCGAAACGGAGGACGCCCCCGCTTTTGCAAAGCGCCTCCGCGAACTGCGCAAGAATGTCCAAAAAATGGAGGAAAGCCTCGCTCGCCAAGGTTCCTTCGCTCTGGAGGACATCACCGTTTCCGCGCAGGACCGCATCCCTCCCGGTTTCTACGACGAGGTGGCCCGCAAATGCACCGACCTCTATGGATTCGCCGTCGACTGGGTGCCAGGCTTCTTCATCAATCCAAAGTTTTTCCTGTTCGGCGGCTGGGCCTGTTGCTACAATCCCGACTTCTTTGCGATGTTCGTGATTCGCAAAAGTTTCCGCGAGCGCGAAAAATGGCTCTTCTACTCGCGACGCGAATTGCTTGCGCATGAACTCTGCCACATCGCGCGAATTGCCCTGAACTCCGATGTCTTCGAGGAAACCTTTGCCTATCAAACCTCCTCCAGTTCTTTCCGTCGCCTCCTCGGTGGCGTTTTTCTGCGCGAAGGCGATACCTTCCTCTTCCTCGCCGCAACCCTCTTCCTCCTGTTCGGGCAGATTCTCCGCACTTTTGCCTTCCCGCTTTTCCCCGCCTGGCCCCTCTGGTGCGTCCCCGCTTTCGCCACTGCCTGGCTCGCCTTCCGCTATGCCCGCCTCCGCACCCTCCTAAAACGTGCCCGACTCCATGCCGCCACCGTCTTTGGACAGAACGCCGCTAAGGTCCTCTTCCGTTGCTCCGACAACGACATTCAAACCCTGGCTTCCCTTCCTCCCGACGGCGTGCCCGCCTGGCTCGAACGCCAGAACTCTCTGCGCTGGCAAGTGATCCGCGAACGATTCCTACCGAAAGGAGGTTCTGAATGAAACGACGCCTCGCCATCTTTCTCATATCGCTCCTCCTGGGACTGTTTTGCGTCTATGAAGCCAGCCACTACATCTTGACGGTTTTTGCGCTGGACAAGGATATTGCGGTTGCCCAGGAGACGAATGCCTGCCGATTCCTGCTGGATTTGTGCAGAGGCGGCAAGTTGGTGCGTCCGTTTGTGGTCAATCAGGAGGCTTTGCATGGGACGACGCTCTTTCTGGACACGCAGCCAACAGGTCAGCGGTTCACGAAACGTCGTCCGTCCTTGCAGAAGTTTGGTTCGGATCTTGGGCGTGTTCGTCTGCTGACATCCGATGGCACGGAAGTGGTCCTTGGGGATTTGGGGGTGCCGGTGGGGCGTTTTCCGCAGCCTGGCTATCCGTAAGAGGGAATGATTCCCATAGCCTGGCTACCGAACCTGGATCCGTCCTTGCACGGGAAGCAACTGCAACTGGAACTGGATGTGACCAATCCCTTCCCGCCCGGTTCGTTCCCTCCGTGTCTTGTCATTGGAAAGTACGAACTCTGCCTGATGTCGATTTGGGGTCTCAATGCGCGCAAGTTCTGGGTGGTCATCATGCTTCTGCTGGCATGTGTTTTTTTCGCAACTGCCTGGCACCATCTTTCCGTTGTGCGACGTCTGCGCAAGAAACGTTGCGGCGACGGCATTCTCTTCCTCTATACGAACTGGCCCGTCTGGAGCGAAACCTTCCTGCGGCAGGATTTGCAACTCCTGCTGGATTTGAAACTCCCTATTCATGCAGTGGCACTCTTTGGCGGCGATTGCGAGCCAGACCCAAGTTGGCCCGCCGTCGAGGTCCTGGAACCGAAACGCAAAAGCAATGGCGGCAAACCTGGCCTGACCGGCAAATTGGTCTCTTTCTTGCCAAAAGAATTGCGTGCCATCGGGTCCCTTTGGCGCCATCAATCACTGCTGCGCAAGGTCATTCGCATCTGTCGTGAAAGGAAAATCGGGCACATACACGCGGAGTTTGCGGATTTGGCGGCGTTGATTGCGTCGAAGGCTTCGGGAGTGGTAAATTGCAGCTATTCCATCGGGGTCCACGCTGCGGACGTGCATCTCTGCAAATACCCGCCGCAGTCGCTCTTCCCGCACGCGGCATTTGTCACCGCCTGCAACTTGGCTGTCGAGCATGCGGTCAAGAAGTTGTATCCACCAGTGGCGGAGCGCGTTCATATGGTTCCTCACGGGATTCTGCTGGAAGAATGGCCGTTCGGACACACCTTCCCCGAAAAGCCCAGCGTGCTGTTCGTGGGGCGTCTCGTCCCCAAAAAAGGACTTTCCTTCCTGCTGGAGGCGATGTCCCATCTGGTGAACAACCAGATGAAGGAAATCTCGCTGGTCGTGGTCGGAGAAGGTCCCTTGGAGCAGGACATGCGTGCTCTGGCCGAGAAACTGCACCTGGAAAAGGTTGTGCGTTGGACTGGGCGGCTCTCGCATGAGGAGGTTCGTGCTGAAATGCAGAACGCCACCTGTCTCTGCGTCCCCAGCATCGTGGATCGCGACGGCAACCAGGACGGACTCCCGAACGTCGTCACCGAGGCGATTGCCCTCGGGCTCCCCGTCGTCGGAACGCAAGTCGGTTCCCTTTCGGACCTACTCACCCTCGAAACTGGCTGGCCCGTGGCAAAACGCATTCCCGAACTCCTGGCCGACGCAATCCTCGATGTCGCCTCCCAGCCCGAAGAACGGCAACGCCGTTCCCTCAATGCGCGACATCAACTGGAATACCGCTACCACGCACGCCAACTCGCACTCCTGCGCGCAAAACTCCTCCGCGACGCACGTTTCTTTACCCCGTGGTAACTGCGGAGAACCACCGGGGTTTGCTCTGGAATATGTAGGGTGCGAACTTGAAAAAAGCCAGATTGGAATATATTAGTATCTTGCGGAAAAATATAATTGTTCCAAAGGGATTCAAAAGGCGTTGTTTTGGTCTTTTGGGTGGTTTTGGAATGTACTCATTCACACATCAGAAGAGATTGGAGCAGACGATGGCTCAACGATTGTTTCTAGGGGACGAGGCGGTGGCGCAGGGTGCGCTGGATGCTGGCTTGTCCGGTTGTTACGCCTATCCAGGCACGCCTTCGACGGAGATTCTGGAGTACATCCAGACTTCCAAGTTGGCTGCGGAGCGCAATGTGCACCGCGAATGGTCCACGAATGAAAAAGCGGCGATGGAGGAAGCGATTGGGATGTCGTTCGCTGGGAAGCGTGCGATTGTCTGCATGAAGCACGTCGGCTTGAATGCATGTGCAGATGGTTTTATGAATGCGGCGGTGACGGGGGCGCGCGGCGGCCTGGCGGTCGTGGTGGCGGACGACCCGTCGATGCACAGTTCGCAAAATGAGCAGGATTCGCGGTATTATGGGCAATTTGCGATGATTCCGTGCCTGGAGCCGTCGTCGCAGCAGGAAGCGTACGAGATGATGTCGAAGTACGTGTTTGGGGAATCGGAGGCGAAGGGGACGCCGATTTTGGTGAGATTGACGACGCGTCTGTCGCATTCTCGTGCAAATGTGGAGGTTGGCGAAGCGTCGCCGATTCCGGCGGCGGTGACGGCGGATGCTTCGGATCGTCATTTTGTACTGTTGCCGGCGATTGCGAAGAAGAACTACGAGCGTCTTTGTGCGAAGCAGGGGACGTTTGAGGCGATGAGCGAGGAATCGCCGTACAATGCGTATTTGGAAGGTGCGGACAAGAGCGTTGGCATTGTTGCATCGGGAATTGGATTTAACTACGTGATGGAGGCCTTTGGCGGCAAATGCCCGCATCCCGTGCTGAAGATTTCGCAGTATCCGTTGCCGAAGAAAAAACTGGCGCGGCTTCTGTCGGAGTGCCAGAGCATCGTCTGCGTCGAAGAAGGAATGCCCTTCATCGAGCAACAGTTGCGCGGACCGCTTGCCGACCCACGCATCAAGGGACGCCTCACGGGGGATTTGCCCCGCACGGGTGAACTCAATCCCAGGCTCGTGGCGGAAGCATTCCACCTGGATTTGCCTGCCGTCCCCGTAGTCTCCCCGCTCGTCAAAATGCGTCCGCCACGCCTTTGCGATGGATGCCCCCACGCAGACACCTACCGCGCCATCAACGCCGCCATCGCAGACATGCCAAATGCCCGCGTCTTCGGCGATATCGGCTGCTATACCCTCGGTGCACTGCCACCCTACAACGCCATCAGTTCCTGCGTGGACATGGGAGCCTCCATCACCATGGCGAAAGGTGCTGCCGACGCAGGAATCGGCCCCGCGATTGCCGTCATCGGCGATTCCACCTTCACCCATTCGGGAATGCCTGGCACGCTGGATTGCGTCTGGGAAAAGTCCCCGGTGACCATCCTCATTCTGGACAACTTGACCACGGGCATGACAGGCGGGCAGAGTTCCGTCGGTGCCGGTCGCATGGAAGCGATTTGCGCCGGTCTGGGCGTGGAAGCGGAGCACATTCGGACGATTGTGCCGCTGCCAGGAAAGCACGATGAGAACGTGGCAGTGCTGCGGGAGGAACTTGCGTACGCGGGGCCGTCGGTCATCGTTGCGCGTCGCGAATGCATCCAGACATTGCGTCACAAGGTCAAGAAATAAGGAGGTACGAGGATGAAGAACGATATCGTACTAGCGGGTGTCGGGGGTCAGGGGATTTTGACGATTGCTGCCATCATCGGGAAGGCTGCGATGGACCAGGGTCTGAACGTGAAGCAGTCCGAAGTGCACGGAATGAGCCAGCGCGGCGGTGCGGTGCTGGCGCATCTGCGTCTTTCGAGCGAGCCCATTTTGAGCGATTTGATTGCGGCGTGCACGGCGGATGTCATCATTGCGATGGAGCCGATGGAGGCGTTGCGGCAAGTGCAGTCGCTGTCGCCGTCGGGAGCCATCATTACGGCGTCGAAGCCGATTGTGAACATTCCGGACTATCCCGAGGTGGAGGCGGTCGTAGCGGAGTTGAAGAAGCATCCGCGCGCCGTTGTGATTGATGCGGACGAAATTGCTGCAAGTGCCGGGAATGCGCGTGGTTCGAATATGGTGATTCTGGGGGCGGTTTCGCGCTTTCTGGCGATGGACGCGCAGACGCTGCGAGACGCGATTACAGGATTTTTCGCACGCAAGGGGGACGCGGTGGTTGCCGCGAATCTGAAGGCATTTGAGGCGGGACGCAAGGCCGCTGAATAGGAATCCTCAAACGAAACAGGAATCTTTGAACATGAAAGAAAAAGTGAAGAAAGCGTTCAGCGAGAAGTTTCATGCACAGCCAGACGTGGTTTCCCGCGCACCGGGTCGCATCGAAATCCTGGGGAATCACACCGATTACAACCTTGGGACCGTCTTGAGCGCCGCCATCGACCGCTATATCCACATCGCCGCACGCGCCGTGCCTGGCACGAAATGCCGTTGCTACGACATGGTGCTCAAGGAAGAGCGCGAGTTTGATTTGAATGCGCTGTCGGAAAAGCAGTCGGGTGACTGGTCGAACTACATCAAGGGCGTGCTGGTGGAGTTGAAGAAACTCGGCGTGTCAGTGCCAGCGTTTGAGATGGTGATTCACGGGGATGTCCCACTGTCTGCGGGAATGAGCAGTTCCGCCGCATTTGAGATGGCGACCGTGATGGCGGTTACGCGCCTGGCGAAGGTCAATTTGGATTGGTTGCAGATGGCGAAGGTCGGCCAGGGCTGCGAAAACAACTACATCGGCGCACACACAGGTTTGCTGGACCAGTTCAGTTCCCTCCGCGGCAAGAAAAACAGCCTCGTTTTCTCCGATTTTCGTACCCTGGAAACTGACACGATTCCCATCCCGAAGGGAACCGCATTCGTCATCGTCAATTCGATGGTGAAGCACAATCTTGCCAACGAGTACAACGACCGCCGCAACTCCTGCGAAGACGCGGTGAAATGCCTCGCGCGCCGCACTCCTGAAGTGCGTTCGCTGCGCGATGTCCCGTTGAAGTTGCTGCTCAAGACGCGCCACCGCATCCGCCAGACGACCTTTGAATGCGCCGCGCACGTCGTGGGGGAAATCGCGCGTGTGACGAAGGGAGTCTATGCGCTCGAGCACAAGAACCTGAAGTTGTTCGGAAAACTGATGTTCCAGTCTCATGAAAGTTCCCGTCTGCTGTTCCAGAACAGTTGTCCGGAACTTGACAAAATCATTGCCATCGCGAAGCGCACGCCCGGCGTGTACGGAGCGCGTTTGAGCGGTGGCGGCTTCGGCGGCATTACCGTGCATCTCGTGGAGGAAGCGGTCGCCGAGAAATACGCGCAGGCGGTCGCGGCTGCCTACAAGTCCGAAACGGGCATCGAACCGCAGACCTTCCTTTGCCAGGCCGCAGACGGTGCCTGCATCCTCTAATCCTTTCTCAATTCGGTAACACCCATGTTCAATAGCCTGACCAACCGATTCCAGAGCATCTTCCGCGGTCTCACAAGCCGCGGCCTTCTCACGGAGAGCAACATTCGCGAGGCGATGGAGAACATCCGCACCGCCCTCCTGGACGCCGATGTCAATTATGACGTGGCGACGCGTTTCATCCAGGGCTGCCAGCAGGAGTGCCTGGGGGAGAAGGTACTGAAGAACGTCAAGCCTGGCGAGCAGACGGTGAAAATCGTCTACGACAAGTTGGTTGCGTTGATGGGGGAGGGTACCGAGACGTCCCTGGCCATCGAAGGAGATCCGGCGGTCATCATGCTGTGCGGTCTGCACGGTTCTGGAAAAACCACCACAAGCGCAAAACTCGCGAAGTTCCTGCGTGACCGCTACCACAAAAAAGTGATGCTGGTCGCCTGCGACTTGATGCGACCTGCCGCCATCGACCAGTTGGAAATGCTCGGCAAGGACTTGAACGTGCAGGTCTACACGGAACGCGAGAACAAGGACGTCCCGCAGGTAGCGGTCAATGCCGTGAACTTTGCCGCCGAGCAGGGGATGGATGTTGTGATTTTGGATACAGCGGGACGTTTGCAGATAGACGAGGATTTGGTGAAGGAACTTGTGGAGGTGAAGCGTCGCACGCAGCCGCAGGAAATCCTGCTGGTTGGGGACGCTGCCTTGGGTCAGGAGGCCGTTTCCGTTGCCGACCATTTCAATCGTGCGCTGGGGGTCACGGGCATCATTCTCACAAAGATGGACGGCGACGCGCGCGGCGGTGCCGCGCTCTCTATGCACCAGGTCACGGGCAAGCCTGTGAAGTTCCTGACGGTGGGCGAACGTCCCAATGATTTGGAGATGTTCCACCCCGACCGAATGGCCTCCCGCATCCTCGGAATGGGCGACGTCGTCTCCCTCGTGGAGCGTGCGGCTGCCGAAATCAAGCAGGAAGAGGCCGAGGAGATGGAACGCAAACTGATGGAAAATACCTTCGGTTTCGACGATTTTCTCTCCCAAATCGCTACCATGCGCCGCATGGGCGGACTCGCTTCCATGCTCAAGTTCCTTCCTGGATTCAACGACCTTCCCGACGACTTCGAGGGTCTTTCCGAAAAGCAAATCGGCCACATCGAAGCCATCATCCGTTCCATGACCAAGGAGGAACGCCGCAAGCCCGAAATCATCAACCAGTCGCGTCGCATCCGCATTTCCAAGGGTGCCGCCTGCACCATCCAGGACCTCAACCAACTCCTCAAGCAATTCATGCAGATGAAGAATCTCATGGCGAAACTGGGCGGCAACGGAAAAGGCCTGAAGGGAATCTTCGGCGGTCTTTTCGGTGGCGGCGGCCCCAGCATGTCCGACCTAGCCGACATTATGGGCGGCGGCATGGGAGGAATGGGAGGAATGGGAGGACTGGGAGGAATGGGAGGACTGGGAGG
>JAFRLI010000218.1 GCA_017431255.1 Victivallales bacterium | reverse complement strand
GATGTCTGCCTTGCTCGGTGTCAGGTTCCCCGACGGGTGGTTGTGCGCGACGATGATCTCCTCCGCGCTGGCCTTCAAAGCCTCGCGGAAGATCGCCCCCGCATCAATCGCGGACGTTCCGTCCTTATGTCCGACCGAGACAAGAATCGGTTTGGCCAGCGCCCTTCCGTTACCGTCCAGCGGCAGCACGAACACCCGTTCCTCGCGCTGAACCTTCGGCAACGCCGCAAAAAACATCGCGGCGGCGGAAGCGGGGGCATCGATAGAGGTTTTCCCGTCCATACCTTGTTTCAGATTCCCATGGCAGCCTTAGTCAGCAAAACAATGCGGTTCCAACTTGGGCCGGATTGTTTGCGAATTTCGTCCAAATCAAACCATTCCCGTGTCGAAGGAGATTCTTTTTTCAATTTGGACAAGGTGCCGCTTTCCAAAGAAATGATGGTCCAGCAATCGCCAGCGCCGTCTTGTCTGGCCTTTTGATGACTCTTTTCCGCTTCGCCGGCCCGATTGTGAACGTTCGACCGATCCTTTCCTCCCTTGATTTCAATGGCTGTTTTGTAAACGACACCCTCGGCAAACTCTTCGCGAATGACAACATCGGGATCAGCGGACAGCATCAACGTCACTTGACGCCCCGAACTGTTTCGGACGGAAATGCTTGTTTTCGTTTCCGTGAAATGGGCGCCAGCTTTTCGGACGATTGACTTCAAGGAACTGAACACTGCCTGTGTTGCATTGGAGCCGATTTGCGTTCGCCACGATCCATCGGCTTGCGCCCCCAGTGTCATGATTGGCAACTGCGCGACATCCGCCCGAAGAGATTTCCTCGGAAACCCCAAAAGCAGTTGGCTGATGGCTTGGTTCACGGAACGACAAAAATCGCCAAGAAGAGGGAGGAGCCCAGATGGCACGACAGACCTTTCTTCCAGCACCTTGAATCTCGAAAGGCCCGTTTTTGCCGCGTAAAACTGTTTCTGGCTGATGCCCAGTAGCAAGCGATAGAATGCGATGGCCCTAGGGCAATGCACGAGAATGCATGGCACGGCATACACATCCTCGTCCCGAATACCCGTTCCTTGAAGAAAAGAGAGTCCTTCGGAGGGAACGCAGGCGACAAGTTCTCTCCTCAAATCCGCCGGGGGGACCGCTCTGGCGGCCGTAGCAACGACTTCGTGCAGACAATTTGCGCGTGCTTGTCGCAAGAAACTTTCCACGTAAGTTTGACGCTCCGTATTTGGAATGTTGAATGTCATGGGGACCTCATGGTTAGGGTTGATTGCTCGAGGATGGGACTTCGCCGACACGGACGGGTTCTACACCGCATTCGTGCGAAATCCAGTTGCAGGCGATGTCGACGTATGCTGGGTTCAATTCGATGCCTAAAATCCGCCGACCGGACAACAGTGCTTCAACCGCTGTTGTGCCGGAACCAAGAAATGGATCCATCACGATGTCACCTTCCCGCGACGTAAGGCGGATGCACCTGGAAACCAATTCGCGCGGAAACGTTGCAAAATGCCCGCTTGCATATTTGTTCGGTTTTGTATTTATGTCCCAGACCGTCCTCAGCCTACGTCCATTTTCCCCGCGGATGGAGTCTATATCGTAATTGTAGTGCTCCGACTTGGCAAACATGAATATCTGCTCATGTTCGCGCGTCGGGCGATCTTGAACGCTTTCCGGTTGGCAGTTCGGTTTTCGCCAGATGATTTCCGCTCGCAGGTACCAGCCGGAATCTTGTAGTGCCAACGCAAGCCGCCACGGAATGCCGATTAATTCTTTGTCTTTCAACCCTTCTGGTGTTGGAGGGCGAACACCCATGGCTCGTGCAGGGTTTTTTTTGTCTGGCGCACGCCACTTGCGGTTTCCCGAAGTATATGAATCACCGATGTTCAGCCAAAGAATACCGTCGGGCCTCAAAACGCGACGCACCTCATTGAATACAGCTGCTAGCGAAGAAATGTAGTCGGGAAGTTTTTCGTCAACGCCGATTTGTCCGCTCACGCCATAATCCCGAAGAGACCAGTAGGGGGGAGATGTCACAATCGTCTGCACAATTGAATCTGGAATTTGTCGAAGGGTGGTTAACGCATCGCCAATAAAAAAAGCGTTTTGAGCGAAATCGACGCTCTCCATCTCCGATTCGGAGGCAACAACAACGCGCTTAGACATCAATCCGAAATGGCGAACCCAAAAGTTTTCCGTTGAAGGGGGCGATGACGAGGTTGGACGTCCGAGAGCAATTGTAGAATCAGGAAAAGTTTGGTCCAGTTCTGCGAACGTCAACTGCACCGCCGCTTCACACACCCGTAGCCGTTCCGGCGGAACGGAGGTGACGATGGAGGGCAGACGTTTCGCGAGGTCGGGGTCGTTGCGGTCAGGCGATTCGAGATATTCGCGCAGTTGCTTGCGGACCTTGGGCGTGCGGGCGAAGTCCTTGAGGCGTACGATCACGGCGTCGGCCTCGCCAGGCAAGTCGTTCTTGTGTCGGTAGAGGATTTCCGTCTTGAAGAGCGCGTAGTGAGTGCCATGGGGTGCGGCCGAAACATTCTTCGCTTTCGACGACGAGGGCGTCGTCGCTACGTACGGATAGCCGTAGTCGCGGATTAGCTCATCG
>JAFRLI010000217.1 GCA_017431255.1 Victivallales bacterium | reverse complement strand
TTCATCGGTCTCGCCAAAGTACTGACGACGTTCGCTATGTCCGATGATGACGTAGTTGATGCCAGTCTCTTTGAGCATTTCGCCGGAGATTTCGCCCGTGAATGCGCCTTTTTCGGCCCAGTGGATGTTCTGGGCACCAACGTTCAGGCAAGTGCCTTCCGCGGCCTTGACGACGGCGGCGATGGTGGTGAAAGGCGGGCAGACGAGCACTTCGGGACCTTCCGTGTTCGCGCACTTCATACCGCAGTCAAACTGTGCCTTGAGGTCGGCAATGAGTTGTGCCCCTGCGGACGCGGTCATGTTCATTTTCCAATTGCCTGCAATGAGGAAACGACGTGCCATGATTCTCTTCCTACATAATAAAGGTGGTTGAAGTTGTGGTCGCAGGAGGAAGCCTCCTGCGACCAGGGAATGCGAAAACTGGGACGATTTGTCGTCGAGGGCTTCGCAGCCGGGGAGGAGTTTGCCTTCGAGGAATTCGAGGGAAGCGCCACCGCCCGTGGAGATGTGGGTCATCTTGTCCGCATAACCAGACTTGTTGACAGCGCTGACGGAGTCGCCACCGCCGATGATGCTCACCGCGTCGGCTTCGGCAATGGCTTTGCAGATGCCCATCGTGCCGGCCGCGAACTTGTCCATTTCGAAGCAGCCCATCGGGCCGTTCCAGACGATGGTCTTGGCGGCTTTGATTTCGGCGGCGTAGGCCTCGATGGTCTTGGGACCGATGTCGAGCGCCATCCAGTCGGCGGGAATGTCATCGCCAACGATCTGGGTCGCGGCTTCGTTGTCGAACTTGTCGGCGGCGACATTGTCGACGGGGAGCATGAACTTGACGCCAGCCTTGGCCGCGTCAGCGAGAGTGGCTTTTGCCGTGTCGAGGAGTTCGTCTTCGACGAGGGACTTCGCGACATCGTGGCCCTGGGCCTTGAGGAAGGTGTAAGCCATACCGCCGCCGATGAGGATAGCGTCGACTTTCTTCATGAGGTTCTGGAGAACTTCCAGTTTGCCGGAGACCTTGGCACCGCCGATGATGGCGATGAACGGACGGACGGGGTTCTCAACGGCGCTGCCGAGGAACTCGAGTTCCTTTTCCATCAGGAAGCCGGCGACGCAGGGAGCGCCCTTGGCCTTCATGTATTTGCAGATGGAAGCGGTGGAGGCGTGGTCGCGGTGGGCGGTACCGAATGCGTCGTTGACGTAGACATTGCCGTAGGAGGCGAGTTTTTCGGCCATTGCCTGTTTCTTTTCCTTCATAGCAGCCTTGGCGGCCTTGAACTCTTCATCGGACTGGCCTTCCTTCTGCTTGGCCTTGCCTTCTTCCTGCTTGTAGAAGCGGGTATTTTCGAGCATGAGGACCTGGCCGGGCTGGAGGGCGGCGACCTGTGCGTCGGCGTTGAGGCAGTCTTCGGCGAACTGGACGGGCTTTCCAAGGCAGTTGGCGAGGTAGTCAGCGACCGGTTTGAGGCTGAAATCGGCCTCGTATCCCTTGCCGGAGGGGCGTCCCAAATGGCTCATCAGGACCAGCGAAGCACCCTGTTCGAGGATGTACTGGATGGTCGGGAGGGCTTTCTGGATGCGGGTGTCGTCAGTGATTTTCCCTTCTTTGAGGGGGACATTGAAGTCCACGCGCATCACGACTTTGGCTCCCTTCAGCGGGATGTCTTTCACGGTCTTTTTGTTCATTTTGGTTTCCTTTTGGTTTTTGGGTTCGATGGCTTGTGCCACCTTGTTTTATGGGGAATCACTTTCTCTGTTTTGGGACTGGGATGAAAAGCGGTGCGGGCGGTGCCGGTTCGGGAGTGACGACGAGCGGTGCAAGATCCACATGGCGTTCCCGCGAACTGCGGGTCTTGGAGACCATCGGAATGACAAGCGCAATCACAAGCAGAACTACCAGCGTCACGACCAGAACAATGATGATGATTTTCATCAGATTCCGCAGAAGCGCGCCAGGCGTGCGCCGCGGTTCGTAATTGGTCGGTTCATCTAACGGACCGATGACCTCCGGCTCCTCGGTCTCCCGACCCGCTTCGACATATTCCTTTTCCAGAAGCCCGAGCAACTCCTCGGATTCCGCACCGTTCACTCCGAGTTCCTGGCAGATGTTGATGACGGTGCGGCGCGTATAGGTGAAGTCGCTCAAGTCCTGGTAGTTGCCGGCCTCCAGGTTGAGAATCTCGGTCTTCGGAACGCACAAACGCTGGGAAAGGTCCTCCACCGTGACCGTAGCGTCTTCCCGATATTTCCGCAATGCAGGTCCCAGTTTCTCCGGAACCGCTGTTAGGTCGTACTTCCTGCGAATCACAGGAGTCCTCTCCGCACGACGCTCTTCCTCAACGGGCGCATACGCAGGTTCTGGCTCAGGTTCCGTGGCCACAACTGGCTCCGGCTCGGGTTCTGGCTCCGCGACTGGCTCCGGCTCGGGAACAGCAACAGGCTCAGGCTCAGGCTCCACGACTGGCTCCGGTTCGGACACAGCAACAGGCTCCGGTGCCGCAACGGGTTCTGGTACCGCAACGGGTTCTGGTACCGCAACGGGTTCTGAAGGAGGGAGTTCCGCAGGCGGTTGCTGCGTGTCAGGGGACAGTTCGCGGGCGGAATCCTCCTGGGGCACTGAGGAGAGGGAGTTGTTCTCCTCGGGCTCCTTGTCCCAAGTCAACTGGAGTCGCGGTCCTGCCTGAGAATCTGCTCTGGTTCTGGTTTTCATGGATGGCTATGCTTGGAGGTGGGAGGTTAGAGGTCTTCTCCCAGGTCGGTGTTTTCGAAGTCGTTTGCGGAGATGAGGATTTGCCGCATAGCGGTCTTGCCGATTTGCGGTCCGAGGACGCCACGTTTTTCGAGGATTTCGATGATGTTGGCGGCCTTGTTGTATCCAATTCCCATCTGCCGTTGGAGGTAACTGATGGTGGGGCGTTTGTCTCGCAGAATAATTTCCGTGGCCTGGCGGATGAGTTCCTCTTCGGCGTCAGAGGAAGCAGCGGCGCCATGTCCAAAGGGATTGGTGGAGGCCGATCCGAGCGTGACTTCCCCGTCTTCATCGCTGGACGGTGAGGCGAGGACGCTAGCGTCAAAGCATTGCGGTGCCTGGGGGGCGCAGAACTCGACGACGCGGTTGCTCTCTTCCCCACTCACCCATGCGCATTGGATGCGCTCAACATTGCCGCCGTTCGGCGATAAAAGCATATCCCCAGTGCCGAGAAGGGACTCGGCTCCCTTGGCGCCGAGGATGGTCATGCTGTCCGTCTGGGATGGCACACGGAATGCAATGCGGGTCGGTAGATTCGCCTTGATGGTGCCGGTGAGAACTTTCACATCGGGACGCTGCGTGGCAACGATGACATGGATGCCGACCGCACGGGACTTCGCACAGATGATGGCAAGTGCCTTCTCGACTTCGTTCTTGGCGACGGCCATGATGTCGGCCAACTCGTCAATGATAATGACGATATAGGGCAATTTTGAGGGGAGTGGGTTGCCCTGGCTGTCAAGGATGGGAGTGCCATCCTCCTGCCGTTTTGGATTGTTGTTGTAATCCGGAAGTTTTTTTGCGCCAACGCGCGCGAAAGTGAAGTATCGTTGGTTCATCTCCTGAATGGCCCAGTTGAGCGCCAGGGCAACCTTCTCCGGTTCGTTGATGATGGGGGTGACCAGGTGCGGCAGCCTGGAATAAGCCTGGAACTCGACGACTTTCGGATCCACCATGATCAGCCGCATGTCCTCCGGTCCAAACCGGTACAAAAGGGACATGATGAGCAGGTTCATGCAAACGGACTTGCCGGCGCCTGTCGTACCGGCAATAAGCAAATGCGGGGCCTGGGCCAAATCCAAAATGACATCCTTTCCGCTGATGTTGCGCCCCAGCAGCAAGGGAATGCCTTCCTTCGCTGAGTTCCATGCGCGTCCCGTCATCAGGGAATACACAGGAACCACCATCCGTTTCTTGTTGGGAATCTCAATGCCTACCAGGTCCTTGCCAGGGATGGGTGCCAGAATACGGATACTGCTCGCGCTCAATGCCATGCAGAAGTTTTTCTCCAAAGCCGTGATTTTGGCGAGGCGGACTCCCGAATGAACCTTGATCTCGAAGAGTGTGACCTGCGGTCCGGCAATGGCATTGATGACGTCCGCAGGGATGCCAAACTCGTCGAGGGTATTCTGGAGGAGTTGTTTGTTCTGTTCGATTTCGCGTGCATTGGTTCCCTCGTTAGAAGAGGTATCGACCTCGTTCAGCAGGGTAACGGGCGGCAGGGTATACGTGCCGTTGCTGGTAGTCACCACGGTGGGGACAGAGGGTTCCGTGTGTCGTTGTGGAGCATTGTTGGGCGAGGAAACGGAACGGCGAGAAGCATGTTTCGGTGCTGCCATCGGTGGCAGATTGGGCAGCGGCAAATCCAGTTGCTCCGGCTCAAACGTCGCAGGTTCTGGTTCCGCAGGCGGCTCTGCGACCAACGGTTCCGACGTCGTGGGGACTGGTTCCACGACGGGCTGGGGAGCGGGTTTGGGAACCATCCCCTGGAACAGAAGTGCCCAGTCAAAATACCAGATGACTGCCAGCGGGACAATGGTCAGCAGCCCCGAAAAGACGGCGGCGCAGGTGCTGTTCATCAGGTAGATGAGTTTTCCATCGGGAGCACAGAGGCGCTGCCCGATGGTTCCGCCGGGAAGGGTCTGCAAGTTGAGGATGGTAGTCACGTCAGAAAGTCCCGAAGGCCAGACGCCAAGAAGCATTGCCAGCCCGCACCCGAACAGCAGAAATGCAAGCACGTACTCCCAGGAGACAGGACGCGCGCCTTTGCGGTACAAAAGACGGCGCCAGCAGGAAATCAGTGCCAGCAACACCATCGGATACGTCGCAATCCCGAAGGTCAGCAACAATCCCCAACCGAGGCGCACGCCAAACGTTCCCAGAATGTTCCGCTTGTACAGCACGCTCGTAAGACCACCGTCCAGCAAATCGACCTCCATCGGGTCGAACGAAATCACAGGACAAATCGCCAGTGCCACCAGCAGGCACACGACAGACATCAACACCAGCCACGGGCTGATGCTTTGCGAAACCTCCTGCTGAGGCGTCTGGTTGTCCACCGGCTTCTCCATCCAAACTCCTATTGCGCGTCCTCAATTCGGAACACGACTGGCGCCATCTTGACTTCCGGAAGCGTCTTGAGTTCCGAAAGCGCGTCCGCAAGTGCCTGCCCCTTGGCAACGTGCGTGAGGAGAATCATCGGGACGACGCCGTCCTGGTACTCCGTTTCGTCCTGGGCGACGCTGGAGAGGCTGATGTCGTGCCGTCCCAGCACGCCAGCGACCTTCGCCATCACGCCAGGCTGATCCAGGACGCGCATCCGAATGTAGTAACGCGAACTGGTCTCGCCGTCTGGAATCAAATCCTGGCAACCGTCGTAGACGGGGAAGGCTGGCAGTCGCCGCGAGCAACCGTTCATCAGATTCAACCCGATGTCCACGACATCCCCCACGACCGCGCTCGCAGTCGCCTGACGCCCTGCCCCGCGACCATAGTACATCGTCTTGCCGACGACATCCCCTTCCACCCAGACGGCATTGAACACATCATTCACACTGCCCAGCAGGGATTTGATGGGAATCAGCGCGGGATGCACCCCGACCTGCACGCGCCCGCCATGGTTCTTCAAAATCGCAAGCAACTTGATGCGGTATCCCAGACGGCTTGCGCACTCGATGTCGCGGGAGGTAACGGAGCGAATGCCCTCTGTGCTGACATCCTGGGCGGTGAACCAACGACCGTATGCCAACGAGGCAAGGACGGCCGCCTTGTGCGCCGTGTCAATGCCATCGACATCCAGGGCGGGGTTGGCTTCGGCATAGCCGTTCTTCTGCGCGTCGGCCAGGACGCTCTCGAAGTCGGCATGGTCTGCTTCCATCTTGGTCAAGATATAGTTGCAGGTACCGTTAAGGATGCCGAGCATGGAGCGGATGTGGTTGCCGGCGAGCCCTTCGCGAAGCGCCTTGATGCAGGGGATGCCGCCGCCGACGGAGGCCTCGAACCCGATGTCCACTCCATGCGCACGCGCGGCCTCGAACAATTCCTTTCCATACGTCGCCAACAACGCCTTGTTCGCCGTCACAATCGACTTTCCGTGTTCGATGGCGCGCAAAATGATGGTCTTGGCAAACGTGGTGCCGCCAACGAGTTCGATGACAATGTCAATGTCCTCCGCGTCCGTCACCAGATGTGCGTCCGTGACCAGAAGGGACTTGGGGACGTCGACACCGCGGTCCGTGGTAATGTCCAAATCGGCAATCCGTTTTACAACGGGATGGAACCCCATCCGGTTCGCGATGAGGTCGCCATTTTTGATGAGGGCCTCGGCTACGCCCGCACCCACCGTGCCAAACCCTATGATGCCGACATTGATGTTCCGCATATCGTACAAAATCCTTTCTCTGTTTCAAAAACCCAAATGACATTTCTGCACAATTAACTATAATCCAAAATACCAGAATTGCAAAGCAACAGGTGTCATTCTGTACAAAATAAATTAGATGGAAATGCCTCCTCAACATTCTTGGCTGCAAACGGCACGAGTTTTTTGAAGGGGGAAAGAACCGCTCGAACGCCGGCATAGGGAATACATTGCCATTCTGCTCGCATACCCGCTTTCTGGCACATCCCCGTTCGGGAACGGCTGCGTAGATATGGTCTTGCCTTCCGTTCCATTGCGCTAGGGGGTATGGTGGCGGAAGCCAGGGTCGGAAGCGACAAACCGTCCGATGCGGCCGATTCGTGCCTCCATGCAACCTCGGCAGTGCGCGGGGGTGTCGGCCACACAGGCCTTGCCTGGATAAAGCGCATATTTCTGGCGGAACTCCCCTTCGGTCACATTCGGCATGACGACATTTGCGCCGCTGCAGAGGAAAATCTCCCGACCGCCGGGAACCATGGTTTCGACGGCGGTGGTGGCGGGGATGTTAGCCTCGGGCATCAGAAGGCGTGCCATGGAGACGAATCGGCGTGTCAGATGGAAATCGCCTGGGGAGGCATTTCCAAGCGGGGTGTCGGGATTGGGGATGAGAGGACCGATTCCCAGCATGTCGGCATCCATTTTCTGGTAGAATAAAAGGTCGTCTGCAAGAGATTCAAGGGTCTGTCCAGGCAGGCCGACGAGGGTTCCGGTGCCGACTTCATACCCCAGGGAGCGCAAATCACGAAGGCAGCGCAGTCGATTGTCGTGGCTCATGCCAGGGTCCATCTGGTGATAGAGCGCCGCGTCTGTGGTCTCTATGCGAAGAAGATAGCGGTCAGCTCCAGCCTCCCGAAACGCTTGATACTCTTCAAATGGACGTTCCCCCAGCGACAGCGTGATCACAAGCCCCATTTTGTGGATTGCCCGCAAGATCGGACACAGAACCTCTGGCGTGAAATGCGCGTCCTCCCCCGATTGGAGCACAACCGTCCGATATCCGTATCCCCGAGCCTTCTCCGCCAACGTTAGAATCTCCTGCGGACTCAGACGATATCGGCTCAGTTTGGTATTCTCTCTTCGCAACCCGCAGTATAGGCAGTTTTGACGGCAGATGTTCGAGAATTCAATCAGTCCCCGCAAATGAACGCCGTCCCCCACGTACGCATGGCGAACGCGGTCCGCCGCAGACGCCAGGGATTCCTCACAAGACGGGTCTCCCAGCAAAGACATCAGTGCATCGCGCTCCAAACGATGCTCGCGCTCCACACGCTCGATCCAAGATTGTATCACTTTGGTTACTCCTTAATTATAATAGCGCTAGAGGGGCTAGAGGGGCTAGAGGGGCTAGCAAAGCGTGCTGAATGTCGGTTTTGCAGTCCGCTCTTCGCGTGGCCTCAGAGGAGGCTGGTGCCCGGAGGGTTCTTCTGGGCCGCGGCGGAGCGCGGCCCTGCAAAACCTTGAAGAGGCAGAAGAGTACTAGCACATCTAGCACATCTAGCACATCTAGCACATCTAGCACATCTAGCACATCTAGCACATCTAGCACATCTAGCACATCTAGAGCGTCTAGGGCGTCTAGGGCATCTAGGGAATATAATCCTCTCCGTTCTCTTTGCAATCTACAATCATGAATCTTGGTGTGCCAGATGATATTTTTTTCGTATTTTCGGTTTTCTTAAAGGGTGGAGGTTTGACAATCGGGGGGATTTGTGGTATATTCATATTGGTTTATTTTGAGTATCAGATAGATCGCCGTGAGTGCGGCGTGTTTCCACACTGAAACAAAGGTAGACACAGATGGGTTGCAACAACTTCTCAGAAAGTGCCAGGGAGAAATTTGCCGAACTGGACGCTTTCATCGATGGGTTCCACATCGATCCGGCGGATGAGCGTCGTCGCGGGCGTCTCATTCAGATTCTCCACCGTGCGCAGAGTCTTTTCGGGTATTTGCCACGCGAGGTGCAGCAGCATGTCGCGAACAAGATGCACATTCCCGAAAGTGCGGTCTCTGGAGTGGTTTCTTTCTACAACTATTTCACGACGGAGCCGAAAGGCAAGTACGAAATCAACATCTGCCTGGGAACGGCCTGCTACGTGAAAGGTTCCGAAGGCGTGTTGCGTGAACTGGAGCGCGTTCTGGGAATCAAGGCCGACACGGTTCCCACGTCCGATGGCCTTTTCTCGATTACGACGTTGCGCTGCGTCGGTTGCTGCGGATTGGCCCCCGTGATGGTGATCAACGGCAAGGTTTATGGACATGTGACGCCCGCGAAGGCGGTCGCCGCGATTGAAGAAATCAAGGCCATGGAGGCAAAGGCATGAAGAAAATCACGAGCAAAGCCGATTTGATGGCCGCATACGAGGCCTCCAAAGGCAAGTTGGCGCTGCGTCTGGCGGGTGCCAAGACCGATTCGATGAAAAAGGACATCCTGGTCTGCGGTGATACGGGATGCCTGGTTTCGGACAGTGCGAGAATCATTGAAAACCTCCGTGCCGAAGTGAAGGCCGTGGGAATGGAAAACGAAGTGAACGTCATCCAGACGGGCTGCTTCGGCTTCTGCGCACAGGGCCCGATCGTTAAGATTATGCCCGACAACGTCTTCTACGTGAAAGTGAAGCCGGAAGACGCACGGGAAATCGTGGAAACCCATATCGTCGGCCACAAACTGGTCGAACGCCTCGTCTTTGTCGAACCGACCTTGAAGGCGCAAATCACAGACTACCAGCAGATGCCCTTCTACAAGAAGCAGCAGCGCATCGCCCTTCGCAACTGCGGCCTCATCGCCGAAGAGAATATTGAAGAGTACATCGCCGCAGAAGGCTTCCAGGGACTCGCAAAGGCCCTCACCGAAATGACGCCCGCCGAAGTCGTTCAGGAAGTTCTGGATTCCGGTCTTTGCGGACGCGGCGGCGCAGGATTCCCCACTGGCATGAAGTGGAAGATTGCGGCTGGCGTGCAGTCCGACGAAAAGTACATCGTCTGCAACGCGGACGAAGGCGACCCGGGCGCATTCATGGACCGTTCCATCATGGAAGGCGACCCCGCGAGCGTCGTCGAAGCCATGGCAATTGGCGCATATGCCATCGGTGCCAAGCAAGGTCTTGTGTACATCCGTGCAGTATATCCGCTGGCGGTCTCAGGTCTGCAACTGGCCATTGACCAGGCACGCGAACTCGGACTCCTCGGCAAGAACATCCTTGGAACCGGCTTTGACTTCGATATCGAAATCAAACTCGGTGCCGGTGCATTCGTCTGCGGC
>JAFRLI010000216.1 GCA_017431255.1 Victivallales bacterium | reverse complement strand
ATTTGTGCGTATTTTGTGTATTTTGTGGAGGAAAGTGTTTCAAATTCATTACCATGAACCAGGGTTCTGAATAATAACTTCCCTCTCAAGTTTTTTGCGGTCGAACTTGCCGGATCCAAGCCAGGATTTCGGGGACATCGGAGCAGAAATGAAGGATAGACGCGATCTTTTGGGTGGTATATCGTTGCTCAATGGAACGTTGTAAAAGTGCTGCGATGCCGTCGTAGAAGCCGTTGAGATTGAGAATGACAAGCGGTTTGACGGGACGTTTGTGGATCGCCTCAATCTTGAGCCGCTCCAACGCGTCGAAACATTCATCCCAAGTCCCGAAACTGCCAGGCAGAACAAGAATGACATCCGCAAGGGAGAACATCGTGCTTTTCCGTTCGGCAAGATCCTCCGTGACGATGGTTTGCGTCAGTCCCGGATAGATCCATCTTTCGGGAAGTGCCTTGGTGAAGACCCCGATGGCACGCCCGCCATTGTGCATGACGGCGTCCGCCAGGACGGTCATCGTTCCTTCGTTGGAACCGCCGAAGACAAGCGTGTAGCCGCCAGCCACCAGACCTTCCCCCAGGGCGCGGACCGCATCCACATACGTGCGGTCCACGGGAATATGCGCTCCAAGATAGACCAATACTTTGGTTGGTTGCGCAGGAGTGGTATTCATCTGGTCTCCTTGTCTCAAAAGACGATTTTTTCAGGATGCAGATTGGCGAAGGCGCGTTCCGGTCCGATGATGCAGGTATTGCAATCCGGGGACTGACTCCAGAACTTCTCGACGGTCTCGCGGATTTGCGCGGGTGTGAGTGCGAGGATTTCGTTGTGTCTCTGGATCCGCAATTCGTCCGTAATTTCGAAGAGATAAGAGGTTATGGCGCTCGTAGTGGCAGTTGTAGGGCGAACGGGAACATGCGAAGCGCGGAGCGTGGAAATGACGGAGTTCGCGACCTCTTCATCGCGCCAGGGGAACTGGATTTTAGGAACGTTGGCAAAGGTCTGGATGGTGCGGGCGGGCTGCGGGTCCTGGGAGGACAGGAACAGGAGGTACCCCAGGAATGGATCGTACTTCGCCCTGGCTCCGTAGGCACCGCCTTTGACGCGAATCTCGTCCCACAAGTAGCCGCAACTGAGTAGGTTGGCATAGACTGACAGAGCCGCCGAACCTGACTGTAACACCAGCGGTGCACGGAATGCCCGCGCACACGACGACACATCCGCGTTCACACCAAGCGCCTCCAAACGACCCAGCACGGAGTCCGTCGAGATTTTTCCCTCGCGGGACGTCTTCCCCTTCGGGAACTTTTCAAGGAACCGCAAAACAGACTTGCGCGTACTGGGTGCCCCCAGGAAAGAGGCAGCGACCGGCGTCGCCCGGGAGAGCGCTTCCAGCATGCATTCCCACATCTCGCACAACGCCGGATATTCGTGCGCAAACTGCGTGGCCGCAGTCTTGAGAGGAGGAATCGAGGCCAGACCCGACTGGAGTTCGCGCCTGCTCAGCAGTTCATTCAGCCCCGAGGCTGCACGATATTCGACGAGCCCCCGGTTGGAGAAGGCAACCTCCTCCTTGGCCTGCGCCCACATTTGCCGCAGGACAGTCTGCACGCGCTCACGTTCCGTGAACACAGTGCGCGAGAGACGGTTCTGGAGAAGGTCGAGCGCAGTCTCGAAGGTTTCATCGAACGCGGACAAATGGAAGAGAATCATTTCCTGCGAAGCAAGGCCCTTTTTCTGGTGCGGAAAGCCTCTGAGGACGGAGAAGCCCATATTGGCACCCGTCGTCGCCCAGCGAGTGGAGACCTTGTCATAGGAAAGATTCTGTTCGCCGACGGCGGACATGATCGCCAGGAAAAGCCCCAACTGCGGCTGCAGTTCCTTCGGGAAACTGGAGAAGGGATAGGCGAAGGTGAGATAGGAGAGACCGTTGGAGAAGTCGTCGACATCCACCAGCGCAATGTTGTTCGAGAGGCGGGAAACAGCGGTCTTTTGCAAGATAGGCTTGCGCGGGATTTTGTTGCGTTCGAGGCGAGGCAAGGTCGCGAGAGCCTCCAGGGAATTGGGACGCCCTTGACGCTTCTTGAGGGCGGCAGCCTCCTGGTCGATGCTGGCAAGTTGCTCCTGGGAAAGTTTGGCCTTTTTCCTCGCCATTTTCGCAGCCTGCCGGCGCTTCATTTTGGCGGACAGTGACGCGTCGGGTAGAAGTTCCAGCACGATGCGGCGCGGATTGTCGCAGACATATTGTTTCAGGATGGACGGAAGCCAGCGCGGGTCTTCGCGAAGTTTGCGCGACAATTCTGCAAGTACCGCATCCGTGTCGAGGTAGGTCATTGGATCGATGCCATAGGACCAGGCGTCAAAGACTTTTTCCATCTGGCGGAAAACGTGCTTTGTCGTGATTGCTTGCTGGCCAATGCGGAAACTGTTGAACGCTGCCTGAAGTTCTTCCTCCTGAAAGCCTTTCTTGACGATGCGGGCCAACGTCTTGTCCACCAATGCCTCCATCTTCGAAAACTGTTCGGGGGCAATGCCATTGACGGCGACCAGGAAGCAGTTTTCGGGCGTCTCGTTATCGTAGCCGCTGATGGAGAGACCATCGCAGAGCTTGGATTCCAGAATGGCTTTTTTGAGGGGGGCGGCGGCAGTTCCGAAAAGAAGACAATCGAGGAACTCGAATGCGAACTCGAGGAGGGGGTCCCACTGGTCGGTGAGGAAGAAACCGACGGACCAGGCGCCTTTTGCCTCCTCGATGTCCATTTCGGGGCTATAGAAGACTTTCTTGCGCTGAGGAGCCTTCCAGACGACTTGGCGTTGACGAGGCGGCATGGGAGCGGGTGCTGGCGGGAAGTCGAGGGCGTCCAGTTGTTTTGCAAGGAACTTCAGTTTTTCGGACGTGGGGATGTCTCCGTAGAAGAAGACCTTGGCACGAGACGGATGGTAGTGGACCTTGTAGTATTCAAGCAGTTTTTCGTAGGAAAGCGAGGGGATTTCAGCGGGGATGCCGCCAGAGACGAATTGCCTGGGCGTGTCCGGGAACATGGCTGCGTTCATTTCGCGGGCGATGGTGTTGTCCAGATCAAAATAATCGCCTGACATTTCATTGTAGACGATGCCATTGGTCAGCAAAGCGGATTTGAGATCGCCGGGTTTGCGCAGTTCGTAGTGCCAGCCCTCCTGGCAGAAGGTATCGCGAGTGAGGAGAGGATTGAAGATGGCGTCAAAATAGACGGAAGCCAGATGGAAGAACTCGGAAGGGACGGCCGTGGCAAGAGGATACACCGTGTGGTCCGGGTAGGTGATCGCGTTGATATACGTGGCCATGCTCGACTTGATGATCTCCATGAACGGGTCTTTCACTGGATACCGCTTCGAGCCGGCCAGGACCGAATGCTCGATGATGTGCGTCACCCCCGTATTGTCCACCGGCGGCGTCGGCAGGCACAAACTGAACATATTCTCCTGGTCAGGCGCCTCCATGCACAGCACCTCCAAACCGCTCTTGTGCCGAAACACCTTCACGACACTCCGCAACTGAGGCAGTTTCCGCTCGCAAAGCAAAGTATAGTCTTTCATATTCAGTGGTTAGTGGTTAGTGGTTAGTGGTTAGTGGTTAGTGGTTAGTGGTTAGTGGTTAGTGGTTAGTGGTTAGTGGT
>JAFRLI010000215.1 GCA_017431255.1 Victivallales bacterium | reverse complement strand
GGTTGCGGTCAAAGGCGGTGACGGTGAAGGTGACGGTGGCGTTGGCGGGGAGATCGAGTTTGGCGCTGAGGTGCCATTTCCCCTCGGTGGCGCCGCCGAGCCCCGCGATCTGGAAGACGTTGCCGTTTTGGGAGAAGCGGATGGCGTTTTGGGAGAAGGTGACGTCCTTGCCTGGGGCCCAGCCGTCGGGTTGTCCGTCCTCATCGATGTCACGGTCCAATTTGGGGAGCAGGTTTCCCGTGATGTGCATTCCGTCCCGATAGAACGTCTCGGACATCTGGGCCTGCGTCAGGATGGGGACATGGTTTTGTCGGAGCCATGCAAGCAGTTCATCGTGCCGTTTGAGGTATTCGCTCCAGCCGCCAGGGACGATGTGGCCCTGCATGTGGCTTTCGACGATGATGAGGCGCCGTTTGGCGAAGCACGAGGCGAGGAGCGCCTTGGCCTCTGCGACATTTTTCCGTTCGAGGGAGAAGTCGTACCAGTTCATGCGGTAGCGCTCGAGTTTCCAGTTGGGGGTGCAGGTGAACTTTTGCCAGGGGCACCAGCCAGTGGCGGCGGAGATGTAGCCGCCTTCCGCCAGGAGGTCGGCGAGATCCTCCGCCATGAAGGTGACCATGCGTCCGCCGGGATGAATCCAGGATTTGGGGGGCTGGAAGCCCATTTCGCGGAAGTTGCGCTGCGCGATCCGCATCAGGAATCGGAAGTTTTCGGGATAGGGATGGCAGTCTTTCCCTTTCTCCCGCACGATGATGTCCAGCTTTTTCTTCCCCTTGAGGTCCACATTGTTCTCGTTCCAGAAACTGAAGATCTGGAAGTGCTGCTTGTCCTTGTCCTGCTGGAGCCAGAAGAGTTCTCCGCCGATGTCCACCAGCACCTGCGAACGCTTGACCAGCTCGGGCGGAATGGAGAGTTGATTGTCCTCGACCGTGATGGAGAGGGTCTTATTGGGTGTGACGGGCTTGTAGAGGTAGTCCAGATAGAGGCGATTCTCGGTCTGGTGGTGGATTTTGGCGTCCTTCGCAATGTCCAGATGCTCCGCGCTCATGTTGAAGGGGTGGTGGGGTGGCGTATGGTCCATCACCTCCATCCCCAGGCTCTGCAGGCGGCAGATCTCCTGGATGTACTTTTTGTCATGGCGGATGGCATCGGTGTTCAGGGACATCGAGAAAACGGCGTCGTGCTTCTGAAACACCTCGGCCATTTCCTTCCATTTGCTGAGGGGCTGATTGTCGTCAAAGCGAAACGCGATTGCGCCGTAATTCGCGTCCTGCGCCAATGTTGTCAAAGAAAAGGTTGCGAGCAGTGCCAACAGACCAAGCTTCTTCATGTCGATAAACTCCTGGCTGAACTCTTGTTTATGAGACCTTCGTGTTTCTGTAACTTCTTATTCGACTGCGATTTCGTAGAAGAATGCCTGCCCGTCCTTCGCCATGTCGACCGCGAAGCGCACCCAGCCGTCCTCGGCGATGACGGGGGCGATCTGCTTGAGGCGCTTGCCCGCGAAGTCGAGGGGGTAGAGGTTGAGGCGTTCGGGAGTGTCGTGCTTGAGGGCGACCTGGAACTGCCCGCACTGGACGAGGGTGGTCTTCCCGCCCATCGTCACGAGCGTCGTCATGTCATCCGTCATGAATGCCATCCCCTCGCGCAGCGCGTTGGTGGAGTAGACGAGGACGAGGCGCTTCGCCTGCGGAATCGGCGTGTCCCCGTCAATGGACACGACGGCCAGGTTGCCCTTCAGCGACATCTTCTCGACGCGGAACGCGGGGAAGCTGGCGACGGTCCCCGCGGGCGCGCAGATGCCCTGGAGGCGCGGGGTGTTGACCTCGAGCGTCAGCTTCTTGGTGTCCATCAGGAGCTCGCCGGTCTCGGATTCGAAGATGTATTTGCCGTCCGAACGGTTGTCCTTGGGGAGGATGCCGCGCCGCTTGAGTTCGCGGATGGCGGCTTCGGCGGAGGCGGCGGCATCGTGCTGGGTGTCCATGACGGCGTCGCCGACGATGACCTTGGCGGTGCCGCCGAGGTGGTACGCGGTCTCGTTCGGGCGCAGTGGCATCGGAGTGCCGCCGCGGGGGATGCATTCGAGGGAGAGGCCGCCGACGAGGGAGAGGAGGCTCTGTTCGGCGGGCATTCCGCCCTTCGGGCCGTTCGGCGAGTAGATCTCCTCTTCGCGCACCTGGATGCGTGTGAGCGGCCGCGCGGTCTTCACGTCGCCGCGCACAAACAGGAAGAACGTGAGGAATTCGTTGGCGCGCATGACGGGGTCGCGCGCCAGCTGGAACGGCACGAAATCCCCCTGCACGATGTTGACTGCCTCGGCGTGCGCGGTGATGGCGCTGAAGTCCTGCAGGGCGGAGTACGCCCCCGACGCGAAGCCCTGCTCGTAGCGGTACTGGTTCCAGAAGCAGATGTTGTGCTCCGAGATCGCGAACGGCTTGCCGGGCGCGCGGCAGGCGGGGAAGCCGCGGAAGTACGAGATCCCCGATTCCAGGGAGCTCTTCTGGGCGACCACGGAATCCTTCGAGGTCCAGGCGCTTGGATGCGCGTGGTAGCTGTTGCTCGCCACGAAGGCGGCGTCCAGCCGGCGCATGCAGTGGTCGGTGGACTTTCCGCAGTTGAAGCCCGTCACGGGGCCCTGGAAGCCGATGCGGCGGAACTCGGAGATGTACCAGCGCATCAAGTCGGACTCCAGCTGGCACACGAAGATCGCGGCGTCGTTGCCGTTCACGCCGCCGTAGCGGGTCGCGTCCCAGACGGGGATCTCATCGAACGTCGCGGGATGCGCGTCCTTGACGCCCCACGCCTGGCGCAGCGCCTCGATCGTGCCGTACTTGTCCTTGAGGAACTTGCGCCAGTGCGGGCCGACGACCGGCTCCTGGACGGTGCGCATGAACCCGAACTCCTGCTCGTTGTAGGCGATCGCGATGCCGAGGATCGGGTCGTCCACCAGCCGCGTATGGGTGTACGGGTTCACGTGGGTGAGGAGCTTCTCGACGCCCTGGGACCAGTTGTCCTTCACCTTCTGCTCGAAGTTGATGCGCCACTTGTAGCTGTTGGCATGGTTGCGCCACTGGACTGACCACATGTCGCCCGCCTGGTAGCCGATCCAGCTGGTCATCGCGTCGAACATCATGTAGATGCCGTACTTCTTGCACTGGAAGACCAGGTAGTCGAAGTTGTCCAGGACCTTCGGGTTGAACTCCAGGTCCTTCTCGGACTTCAGCATCAGCCCCATGTCCAGAAAGTGCGGACGGATCATGTTGTACCCGTTCAGCCACATCTCCCGCGTCCACGCATCGATGACCTTGTGGGAAATCCAGGCGAGCTTGTCCCCGTGGAAGGCGTTGACCAGGAAGCGGGCGGGCCTTTCGGGCTGGTTCTCCATGTAGAAGTGCTCGCCCTTGCGGATGAGGTGTCCAAGCTCGTCCGTGGTCTTCTTGGGCAGATAGCCTGAGCGGTCGAGCGCGGAGCCGGGGATGGTGTACATGTTAGGACGCCACTGCACGGGCTGCCACTCGTCTCCCTTCTGGATGATCAGCTCCTTGTATTCGGGCATCGGGAGCACCTCCTCGGTCAGCGTCGCGCCGAGGATCAGCCAGATGCATGAGCGTTTGGTGGTGAAGTGGACGCTGGCGATGGGGCCGAAGTATTCGGGGATCACGAAGCGGGAGAGGTAGATGCTGATGTCCTTGAGGTTGTTGTTCTTCGCAATCACGACGGGGATGCCGTTGTGCACGCGGGTGCCGTTTCCGAACCAGTCCCCCAGATCGGTGCGGCCCTTTACTTCGAACCGCTTCTGGTGGCCTTGGGTGTCCTTCACCGTGATGTGTCCCGCATCGATATTCAGCCATGCGCCCGTGTGCAGCATGAAGAGGGCGCGCGCCTTCGCGGGCTTCGGCAGCGGGATGTCCACGTTCACGGGACCACCGCGGAAATGGTCCTTGTCGTTCATCGCCAGAACGCATTTCCCCTCGGGATGAATCTCAAACGGCACCCCGTTGTAGAGCTTCTCCTTCAGCAGCGGCGCGAAGGCGCGGCCGTCCTGGTCGGGACCCTGGTCCGACCAGCCCCCCACGCCGTCGTCGGGCTTCTCGTCCGCCAGACCCATGTTCGTGTACGGACGCAGGTCCACCACCGTGTGCGCGGGAATCTTCGGGGCCTCCTGCGCCAGGCAGAGCAGGGTGGCGCAGACCAGCAGCAGGCAAAGCGAAATGCGGGGATGATTCATCGGTCGGCTCTCCAGAGAGTTTCAGATTAAACTGCATAACAACCCACAATAAAATATGCCTGCGACCTGCCTTTTGCAAATCTCACGTCCTCTTTTTCCCATTTGCATCGTACAGGTCCACAACCCAACTATCCGCGTCCCGCAGTGAACTCAACCGCTGCGGGACGCTTCTTTTTCCGCTGCAAG
>JAFRLI010000214.1 GCA_017431255.1 Victivallales bacterium | reverse complement strand
GCGTCGTGCGCTTCCCGTCCTTCAAGTCCTTGGACTGCAGACTGGCGTTTTTCCACTTCGGCGCAAAATGCACCACCTCCATCACAATCCCGTTGACTGTCAACACGCCTTTCTCATCCACCTTGATTCCCGGCGGCAATGCCCACGACACACACGCCGCCACCAGGCACCACAACATGAAAATGCGTCTCAGCATCCCAAGGTCTCCTATTGGTTTCGTTCTTCCAGTCATTCATTCAACAGAAGGAATTGCTAAACTACCGCACAATCGCCACAAGCGAGGAAGCCATCGCGCCGCGCCGTAAAGGCGATTGGGCATTACCTCATTATACTGTAATTGTTCTTTTCACATTGTCTACTTCAAAAAAACGCCTTTTTCATGACATTTTTCGACGGAAAAGAACCCGAAGGACCCAAAGGAAAGGTCAACCGAATGTCAACCACTCCTTTGGGTCCTTCGGGACCTTCGGGTCTTTTGCTCTCCAGTGTTGGCGTCCTTCAGTTCTCCTCGTCAGGATTCGGGGAGAGAATTTTCGATTCGGCTTCATAATATTTGCCGACATATCCATCCTTGCCGTTGGAAGTCACGGTAATCACACCCGGCATGGGCAAGTGGCACCCGGCAATCACCAGATTTTCATCAACCGCCTGCTGGAGGACTTGACGACGCGTCTTGACAGCAGCCCCGAACTTCCAGTCGTAGTCCGTGCAGATTTCAGGTTTTGCGAGTTGGACGGCGGCCGCGTGGAGGAAATCGCCGGCAAGGAGGAGATTGCCCCATTGGAAGACAGTGTGTCCAGGCGTGTGCCCGGCACCGACATTGGCGATGACATTGTCACGGCCGACACGGTCGGTGTAGTTGAACGGCATAATTCTGCGACCATACGCCTGGGAAATCAGGGTCCAGGTTTTGTTCATCTTGTTGATGGAAGCGGTACAGGCGTCAATCTCTTTTTGGTTGATATAGATGAGAGCCTTTGGAAAAAGGGGAATGCCGCGTTCATCCAGGAGACCACCGACATGGTCGGGGTGGATATGCGTGATGAAGATTTCCTGGATTTGGAACAGGGGCACTTCCATTTCCTCCAGTTTTTTGAGAAGCGTACCGCGTTTGCCACCGTTCCCCGTGTCAAACAGGACATAGCGCCCGTTCTTGGTCTTCACGAGAAATACATTGCAGGAGGAATCAGCAAATGGCTTGTTGTACTTAAACTTGCCGCCTTCGACGCGGAACAGGTCGCGCGACATCCGCGATGGCGCGTCTTGGATGGCGTAAAGAACGTGCTTCCCAAACGGAAACTCCACGACTCCCTCCACCGCAAGCAGGGAAAATGCGGCAAGTACCATAAACAAAATGCCTCGTAAAACTTTCATGCCTTCCACCTTATGTTTGGGAAAAAACGATTATACCGAATCAGATAGCCATCTTGAGTTTGGACGCGGCCTCGTCAATGGCCTTGAGGAGTTCCTGGCAGGTCGCCTTGTCTCCAAAGCGTCCGACATGGAGGCGAATGGCGGTATTGGAACGTTCTTTCTTTTCCTGGAGAGTGATTTCGAGCGGGATGTTATTGATGTCCTTGAAGAGGTAGATGCAATTGGTGGCACTGGTCTGTTTGGAGACGAGCAGGAGGTGCGCCTGCTGGCAAGTATCGAGGATGGCACGGTCAAGCGTCATCATGCTGTAGGGCATTACGGCGGTGTAAGTCCCCATGAAATAACGTTCCTGACTGGCAGAGGTCACCTGCTTCTGATTGTTGGAGGCGCAACCCGCAAACAAGGCTGCAACCACGGCACAAACACTTGCAAACTTCATGTTCATCTTTCTTACCTCACTTTTGTTGAAAACAAAACTCAGAAAAACACTTTTCCAATAATATGACACAACTTCCCAGAAAAGCGAATGCTCTACACAAAAAATCGCGCGAGATGCCTCAATGCACTTCCAGATACACCTTGGCTGCACGCTGCACGGCCGGGCTCTCAATTCCGAGGCGTCCTTATCGCTTGAACCAGCGCACGGAGTCCGAGGAGGTAGGAGTCGAATCCGTGTCCGGAGATTTGTTCGATGCAGGCGGAGGCGGTAAGGGAGCGGTGGCGGATTTCCTCTCGGGAATGAATGTCGGAAATGTGGACCTCGCAGGCGGGCAGAGCGACTCCCGCGAGCGCGTCGTGAAGGGCGAGACTGGTGTGGGTCAAGGCGCCTGGATTGATGAGAATGGCGTCGAAGGTGCCTGGTGCAGAGCCAATGAGGTCGAGCAGTTCGCCTTCGTGGTTGGTTTGATAGCAAGCGACCAGAACGCCAAGCGTCTTGGCCTCCTGGCGAATGAGCGTTTCGAGGTCGGCGAGGGTTCGATTTCCGTAGATTTCGGGTTCGCGTCGTCCCAGAAGTTGCATATTGGGACCATTGAGGACCAGGATGCGGATGGATTTCTGCATGGGAGACCTTCTAGGGATTCAGGGGATTTTCCGGTTCTTCAAGGATGGTCACGGCGGCCTGTCCATAGTGGAATTCCCCTTGGTCATCCAGAAGCCGCACAATGACACGGCGCGCGCCTGGCGTCGCAAAATGATGCTGCAACGCCTCGCCTTCCATATTCACAAAACGACGCGACGGCAGCCAGCGCATCTGCCGTTCCACGACCTTGCGACCTGGCGGAACCACGCTCATATCCCGCAATGTGAACTCTTGTCCATGCAAGACAGGATTGGGTTCGATGGAAAGAATCACCATCCACTCGTCATCCACAATTTCCACGATGCGGCTGCTTTCGAAGAAATGCCCGTCGGAACGCCATCCCCGCATGGTGACCTCGTAGAAACCAGGCGAACCATAACTGTGAAGACCAAGGTTCTTGAGGGAACGGCTGAAAGAGTAGGTATCTGCCCAACGGAAATCGTACTGCGCGACATCGACCTGCCCAGACACGTCATGCACCGCAATTTCACTGCCGAAGTTCGCAACCAACGGGGTCAGTTCAAAAAATGCTTCAGGCACCTCGCTCAATTCGGAAACCTGTACCGTACGTTCCAGAACTTTGCCGCCCTCCCCCGGTTCCGTCGCACGGACCTGGTACGTGCCTGGGCGACTCCAGGAGTGGTAGGCCAGGGAGGAGCCGTCCGTCGTCGTAGGCGGCCGTCCGTCTCCCCAGTCGACGACGAGGGAGCGGTTGCCGACAATGTCCTTGAGAACGGCGTATTCCCCTGTGGTAACGGCCAACGGATAAAGTGCAATGCCGTCTTCGCGTTTCCATTGGGTCGTCCGCAAGGCCTCGACAATCGGTTTTTCGACAACGGAGACGTGCAACGTGACTTCTTCGGTCTTTTCATCGTCTGGAGTGAACCGCACGAGCTTATCGCCTGCTTCGTCCCAAACGAAGAAGAGGTTGTCTCCTGGCTGGATGCGACGCGGTGGCCAATCATCTGCGACGAGGGTGCCTGGCAGTTCGGAAGTAACGCGCAGAAGGTCTCCTGGTGCAGGGGCGACGGGCGGCCAGACCTTGATGGGCGAATTGCGATTGTTGAGTTTCAGGGGGGCGCACAGGCGGCAACTGGTCGTGCGTCCAATGTTATGGTGCCCGCAATCGCGGCAAAGGTACGGGCATAACGAATCGACCAGAATCGTGTCACAACGCGGGCACCTTGGCACGGCTGCATGCGCTTGTGACACCTGCTCGACTTTCTCGTGCAGAATCTGAAAGCCGTACACTCCCACCGCCAAGAGCAAGCCCAGAAGCATCAGGCGAATCCAAAACACCAAAATGACCTTGAGGCGGTAGTGCAGCACAACATGTTCGGAAAGTTTTGCAATGGCGGCCTCCGGGGAAAGGCTAGGCTGCACGGCACCGTTTTCATCAAAGGAATCGAATCCCCAAAGGACGAAGAGCCGTTTGTGCGGGAAAGAACCCTGAAGACGGTAGAATCGGGCATTGGCTTCTGGGTCTGGCAGGCGGAAATCGTCGTAGATGAGTTGCCGAGTGGGGTCGTTGCCAAGGTTTTTGCGGAGTTCCTGCAGTGCGTTTTGGAAACGCCGAAGTTCTTGTGGAGGGATGCTTCGTCCTTCCAGACCGTGGCTGCGGGAGACCAGTTCCTGTTTGCCATCGACGAGGGAGAAAAGGACGGGGCCTTTTTTCCCCGAAGGACGTGAGGCGTTCGGGAAGAAGCGTGCACATTCTCCTGTTTCGTGCAAAAAGACCTGGAAATCGGGGTCCCAGTAGTCCCAGCCGATCTCTTCGCCCTGGAACACGCGCGCCTCGGTCGGCTGAAGCAGGATTCCTGTACCTTTCTTGCGCTCCATCATTCCCTCCCCAGAATGTTAACCAGTGCCGTGAAATGGTTGGCCAGTTCGTTCTCGCGTATGCGAGAGGCACTGAAATTGAGCGCGGGAGAGCGTCCATGGCAATGATCCATTGCCAGAACCGCATATTCGACGTCCTGCGCTGCCAATTCCTCGGAAGCGCGGGAAGCCGCGTGCAGGCGTGCGAGAGCCAGCGTGATGGGATACGTCAAAAAGAGTGCCTTGAGACCGTGGAACAAATCCGTTCCGTAGTAGGAGGCACCGAAGAACTGGAAGCATTCCAGACGAACCGAAAGGAATTTGCGGTAAAGGGACCATACCTCTCGCGGGGTCGTGCGCGCAACGCCGTCGAAGAGCCGGGCCTTGCGGATGGGGAAATCCGGATGTTCCCAGCCGATGCGCCGCAGATTGCCATAGCCAAGGACGATTCGCGCGATTTGGAAGGCATGTCGAACGCGTTGGGAAAGCCCGCGGTCCAGGAGTTCCTCGTCGCGTCGGCAGTAACAGCTAAGGAGTTGCCGGAAAGTAGAACGGCGCAATGGACCGATGCCGTACTTCGGGAGGTCGGCAAGGGAGGCGCGGAGACCTTCGATGAGGCTTGGATAGATGGTCGGCATCATCGGGTCGTTCAAGAAGATTCCCCCCAGATGTTCCGCGCGAAGCGCGAAGGACATGAGAAGTCGTGCACAATCGCACATGGAAAGACGCTCGTCATCCAGGATATGCTGGCATTGTGCGCAAAGAAGCGCAACGGCGTCGCGGGACATCCCGTGCAGTTGTGCCTCTGTAAATCCCTTGCCGAAATGCAGTTCTGAGACAAGTTGCAGAATGTCGTTCTTCTGCTCTCGAATGGGTTTTCCTGCGTCGCGAACGACGGCGGGGCAGTCCATTCGCGCCAGTACGGATATCTCACCGGGAAAGGTGGAGACAATGTTGAACGGATATCCGCGGCACGTAAGCGCCTTTTTCGCAAAGCCGAAACGGCGGTGCATGCGACAGGCACCGTCCTGATCCAGGAAGACGCACCCGCCGTCTGGCTTGCGCTTGAAATAGGGATGTCCGTGAATCTCCTCGGCAAAGTCCGTAGGTACGTCCGCCTCATCGCCCCAGTCCAGCTTGCCGAGACGCTCCACCTCCTCGCCACGAAGCAACACATAGAAACGACGACAGCAACGCCCGCACAAAATGCAGCCGTAACTTTGCTGACGCGAAATGTACACTTCGGGTTTCATGCGGCTTGCTGCTCACGGCTTGCGGCATCCCCAGGAGTCGTGCACCCCACTCGTTTCGAATCAAGGGGTAATCTTGTCGAATCCCGTGTAAGGACGTAGCACTTCGGGGATGATGACGGAACCGTCTTCCTGCTGGAAGTTCTCCAGGATGGCGCAGACGCAACGGTCCGTGCATCCTGTGGCGGAAATGGTGTGGACGAATCCACGGGTGCCGTCCGCATCCTTGTAGCGGATGTTGAGGCGGCGCGACTGGAATTCGGTCAGGTTGGTGTTGGAGGTGACCTCGCGGTAGCCGTTGTAGCCGGGATACCACGCTTCAATGTCGTACTTCTTGTAGCCAGGTGCCCCCATGTCGCCGACGCAGACGTTCACGACACGGTACGGAATGCCGAGTTGTTGCAGGAAGTACTCCTCGTTCGCGAGGCAGACTTCATGATATTTCGGGGATTCCTCGGGCTTGCAGAAGACAATCTGCTCGACCTTATGGAACTGGTGCACGCGGAAGATCCCGCGCGATTCCTTTCCGTAGGAACCGGCCTCAGTGCGGAAGCAAGGCGTGTAGGCGGCATAGCAGCGCGGGAGCGTCGCTCCGTCCAGCGTTTCATCCGCATGGTAGCCGACGAGGGTCTGCTCGGCGGTCCCGATGAGGCAGAGGTCCTGGTCCTGGAGCGCATAGATCTGGTCCTTGAAGAACGGAAGGTAGCCCGTCCCGAACAGCGTCCGTGCCTTTGCGGCGACAGGGGACATCATCAGCGTGAACCCGCGTTCCACAAGCACCTTCTGCGCCCAGAAGTACATTGCCTGCGTCAACTGCGCGCCCTTACCCACCCAGTAGTAGAATCCAGACTGGGCGACTTTGGCGCCGCGCTGCGTGTCGATGATGCCCAGGATGTCACCGATTTCCTGGTGGTCGCGTGCCTTGAAGGCGAAGTTGGGCTTTTCGCCGACGAAGCGGATGGGCTGGTTGTCGGCATCGGACTCCCCGGCGGGACATTCGTCAGAGAGGAAGTTTGGAAGCCAGGTCATCTTTTCTTCGACGGCGGCCTTGACTTGTTCCAGAAGGGTTTCCTTTTCCGCCAATTCTCCTTTCATCGCCTTGACCTTCTCGCGAGCGGCGGGGTCGGTCTTGCAGTCCTTGGAGAGGCGATTGCGTTCTGCGCGCAGGTCTTCCACCTCGCGGACAAGTGCCAGGTACTTCTGGTCCTCTGCGTAGAGCGCGTCGATATCCACGTCGCACCCACGGCGTTTTGCGTTCTGCTTGACCAATTCGGGATTTTCTCGGAGAATCTTGATGTCAATCATGGTTTCTTGCTCTTTGCTTTTGGCGGGGGAACCGCCGTTGGCTGGTTTAGGGAAAGGAATGGTATGAAGAGGGAATTGCAAAACTCTCATCCCAACCGCCTTCACGGCGCGGCGCGATAACTTCATCGCTCAAACCTGGTGTGGTCACCACACCGAGTCTTCGCTCTTCGCCCTCGCTTGCGGCGTTTTGGCGGTTGGGCGGTTGTTTTGCAATTACATCTTTAATATAATCCCGAATGCCGCCAGAGACGTGCAAGCGGAGCATTTTCTGGGATTATTCCTTCATTTCTGCGGGGACCAAGGCAAATTTGATGGAAGCGATAGCCACTTTGGTGGCACCGACATAGAACTCGCCGTTGGCGATGCCGAACTTGCCGCGCGGTTCGCAAGTGGCGTTGAATGTGAGGCGTTCACCAGGCAGGACGGGACGAAGGAAGGTCGCCTCGTCAATGGACATGAAGAAGCCGAGCAGCCCCTGGTTTTCGGGCTGCGAGAGCATGGCGGCACACCCCAGTTGCGCGGCAGCCTCGATTTGCAGGAAACCAGGGAAATGCGCAGGCGTAACGGACTGCACAAGGGGATCGCTGACGGTGACATTCTTCAGACCGACGGCACCCGCCATCGACAAGCCATACGCGCCATCCAGAAGCATGAACGGGAATCGGTGCGGAATGACTTCCATCAGTTTGGGCGGCGCAAGCAGGGCCTCCGGTGCCATCGATTCGGCATATGGCGGCACCCCTTCCGCAGGTTCTGGACGGAAAAACTCCTTGGAACGACGCGCCAGCGTGATGAATCCAGAAGAACACAACGCACCGTCCTCTGCCGTCACCTTCACGGAGAACTCCACGCCCGTTTCCGTCTCCTCGCCGACGGTCCCCTCCAACGAAAGCAACATGCCCGGACGCACGGGCGAACGGAACTTCACCCGCCGCAATCCCGCCACAAACGGAATCCCCTCGCCAGGATACAGTTCCTCAAACAACGCTTGCGACAGTTGCGACATCGCCGCCACCTGCAACACACCTGGCTCAACCGCATACTCGGGAAAATGCCCCTGGAACACGGGATCGTTCTGCGTCACGGCCTTCCTCCCACTCGCACAACGACCTTCCACATCCACCGTCAACGCATCCACCATCAGCAACGGCGGTTTCACACATAGCAACGATGTCAATTCTTCAAAAAAATACGATTTCTTCATTTGAGACTCTCCTCTGGTCTGAACTTGAGAGGCAATTGCAAAACTACCGCCCAATCGCCACTAGCGAGGGCGAAGACTCAGTGCGGTGCCCGCACCGAGTTTGAGCGAGGATTCCATCGCGCCGTGAAGGCGGTTGGGATGAGAGTTTTGCAATTCCCTCTTGAGACCCGGCTAACAATGGTTCATGAAACAATTTACACGGGAAACGGATATTTTCAAGAGGAAACGGGTGGCTTCATGTCGATTTTGCGGATGCATTGAGGAGTTTTTGGGCGCGGGGGAAATACCGATTGACATGACGGGGGTCATGTGCGTCGGCACTGATGAGAATGGGGATGTTCTGGCGCAAAGCCTCGGTCAGAATGGCCTGGGCGGGATACTGTTCCGCGCAGGCCTTTTCCCAGCCGGCGGTGTTGAGTTCCAGAAGCATTCCCGTTTCGCGAATATGCGGCAGGAGTTCACAAGCACGCTGGTGCCAGTCTCCACTCGGGAAGAAATTGAACTTTTTGGGCAAATCAAGATGTGCTGCTATTTGGAATCGTCGCGTTTCAATCATCCCCTGCATTTTACGCCAATAGACATCCCAAATGCGATCGATTTCCTGCTGGGAAAGTCCATTCCAATCGTCTGCCAGATGATCGATGGGAAACTCTCCTGCATAATGGACGGCACCGATGAGATAGTCCAGCGGATACGAAGAAAGGTTTGCGAGGTTTTCGCGCCAGTTTTCCTCGAAGAAATCCACCTCCAGCCCAATGCGCAACGTAAAAGAACCGTCGTTCAATTCCTGCTGGAGAGACTGCATTTCGGCGATATAGTCGTCTAGTCCGTCCAAAGGAATCGCCCAATCCACGGGAGGAAATCCCTCGTAGGGCGGGAGAACCCAATGGTCGCTCATCCCAAACTCGCGCAACCCCGCCGCCTTCGC
>JAFRLI010000213.1 GCA_017431255.1 Victivallales bacterium | reverse complement strand
CCTTCGTGAAAAGACCGAACATCGGCTCCGTGAAAAACAGAATGGCACACCCAAACACGATGTAGAACCCAACGGAAATCGCCCACGTGTAGTAGACCGATTGCCGCACTCGCGCAAACTTCCGCGCACCGTAGTTCTGTCCCACGACGGCAGCCAACGCCTGCATCACGCCCTGGCAGACCTTGTTCGCAGTATCATCCAAAGTAATTCCCGTTCCAAAGGTCGCCAGCGCGTCAGGACCTGCTTTGCCGACCAATGCGTAAACATACATCATGGAGATGTTGACGGCCGCCATGCGCGCCGCAAACGGTACGCCGAGTTTGAACAGACTCTTCTGGATGCGCCATTCGGGACGCAGGCTGCGAAACTGGAAATCAAAGCAGAATGCGACGCGGTTGCGGTAGAGAAAGGTGAGCGAATAGAGGAATGCGAACGCCTGGCCCAGGATGGTGGCCAGCGCGGCACCAAAGACATCCCAGCCAAACCAGGCCACGAATACGACATCCAACACGATATTGATGACAGACGCGATCACGATGAACTCAAACGGATGCCGCGAGTCCCCCATCCCACGCAACACAGCAGAAACCATGTTGTACCCGTACACGAACAACAATCCCGCACTGCACACCAGCAGATAGTCGCGAGTCCGAGAAAACGATTCTGCTGGAGCATTCATCAAATGCAGAATCGGATCGCAAAACACAATCCCCGCCACGCTCACCGTAAGCGCCACGCCCATCGTCAACGTGAACAACGTACCAATCGTGTTATTCAGACGATGACGCTCTCCCGAACCTATCAATTGCGACACGACCACCTGACCGCCTGACACGAAACCGTTGCACAGCATCGTCATTAGCACAAACAGACGGCTTGCCAGCGCGACGGCGGCCAGGCCATCGCGTCCGACGTACCGCCCTACGACCATCATGTCCACCACGGAGTACGCCACCTGCATGGCATTGGAAAGCATGAAAGGTACGGCGAACCGCAGAAGTTTCCAAAACAGGGGGCCTTCCGTGAAGTCCGTGATGATTTTTTGTGAAGCGGCCATTCAGATGCGCTACTTTTGCGCCAGCGTTTGCTCGCGCACGATGGTTCCCATCCAGGTTGGAATGGGAATCTTCTGCGGGCATTTCTTGAGGCAGAGGCCGCAGGAGACGCATGCTTTCGCGCCGTGGTCCTCGGCGTCAAGTGCGCCAAGGTCCTTCTTGAACTGCTCCTTGTCGCCAGAAGACTTGTAGCCGTTGTAGATTTTGAAGACTCTGGGAATATTGACCGTCGCCGGGCACGGCAGGCAGTATTCGCAAGTGGTGCAGGGGACTGCGTCCACGGCGTCCTTGCCGAAGGCCTCCGCCAGGACGAGTCGTTCCTGTTCCGTGAGAGGTTCAAAGGGCGAGAACGTCTTGATGTTCTCCTCCATGTGCTCCATGCGCGTCATGCCGGAGAGCATTACCAAGACATTCGGGAGCGAACCGGCAAAACGGAACGCCCATGCGGCAGGCGTGTCGTTGGGACGTGCCTTGCGCAGAATCGCTTCCGCCTCCGGACGGATTTTCGCCAGACGCCCGCCTTTGAGGGGTTCCATGAGGACGGCGGGGATGCCGCGACGCGTAAGAATCTCGTACTGCTCCTTGGAGTGGTATGCTTTCCAGTCGATGTAGTTCAACTGAATCTGGCAGAAATCCCACTCCTTCGCATTCGCGATTTCCCGCAGGACTTGGTAATTGTCATGGAAGGAGAATCCCAGCAGACGAATCTTGCCGGCAGCCTGCTGCTTCTTCAGGTACTCGTAGACGTGCAGTTCCTGGCTCTTCTTCCAAGTGCGGGCGTTCAATGCGTGCATCAGGTAGAAGTCAAAGTACTCCACCTTGCATTTGCGCAACTGCTCTTTGAAGATGCGGTCCACGTCCGCCTCCGTTTCCAAAACACGGCACGGCATCTTGTCCGCAAGATAGTAACTTTCGCGAGGATATTTCGACAACAGTTCCCCGACGCAGTTTTCCGACTCTCCTTTGTGGTAGAACCACGCCGTATCAAAATAATTGATTCCAGCGCGCATGGCGCGTTCCACGAGTTTGCGGGCCGCCTCGTAGTCGATGATTCCCCTGCCTTTTGTCGGGAGGCGCATCATGCCCATGCCCAGCAGAGGAACCGTGAGCGCCGTGTTTTTGTAGGGACGCCGTGCCACCTGCGGTCCTTCGGCGATTTCGCTTTTCTTGTCTGTCAAACCAGGGATGGCGGGAACGTCCTCCGCCGCAAAGGCACCAAATCTCGCAAGCGGCGCAAACAACGCCAGCGTGGCCGCATGTTTCAGAAACTCGCGTCTGTCCATTCTCTTTTTTCTCCTGTTTTGTGTGTAGTTTCTCTAGATGAGCTAGATGGGCTAGAGTTTCTAGAGCCTCCAGAGCCTCCAGAGCCTCCAGAGCCTCCAGCCTTTCTAGCGTTCTCAACTTTCTTTTTGGTTGGTATTTTCGTCTTCTTTCTTTGCGACATCCTCTGCGGTATCCACGAGTTCCTTGCCCTCCGCCTCCAACTCATGCTTGGCTTTCTTGAACTCGTACGAGGCGCGTCCCAGCGAACGTGCCAATTCCGGAATCCGCTTTGCTCCAAACAGCAACAGCACGATTAAAACGATGACAATGATTTCCCCTGGTCCTAACGACATGGCTTTTCTCCAAGTTTTCAAAACATACAAAACACAATTATTTATTAACTATAGCACCTTTTTCCGAAAAAATCTCACGACTGCCCTTTTTTTTCCCTCTGATGGATTTACATTAGAGGAAATTGCAAAACTCTCATCACGACCGCCATCACGGCGCGGGCACCACACCAAGCCTTTGCTCTTCGCCCTCGCTTGCATCGTTTTGGCGGTTGGGCGGTAGTTATGCAATTCCCACATTCGTACGGAAAACTAAGACCGAGCAAGGATTTCTTGGACAAAGCAACATGCCAGGCATAGAGACCATTCGAAACATTTCGCGAACCTACCGCCACATCCAGCGCTACCGTCAAATCGTAGGGGTTCTGCTGAAGAACGGCTTCGGCTATCTCTTCCATGACCTGCGCCTCCACACGCCGCTAGGGTGGAAGGGCAGTTTCGGTTCGGACAGCGAGGAAAGCGAAGGCAATACGGCTCCAGGCTTTGCGACACGCCTGCGCAAAGTGCTAGTCGAACTCGGACCAACCTACGTCAAACTCGGGCAGGTTCTCTCCAGCCGTCCCGACCTACTGCCGAAATCCGTCACAGACGAATTGGCGAAACTCAAGGACCAGGTAGAACCATTCCCCTTTGAGCAGGTCCGCCAGACCATCCACGAGGAACTCGGCGGCGAAATTGAGGAGTTTTTTGCGACTTTTGATGAGCGGCCCGTCGGCTCCGCCTCCATTGCCCAGGGGCACCATGCCACCCTCAAGGACGGCACGGAGGTATTTGTCAAAGTGCAGCGCCCCAACATCGAGCGCAACATCAACGTTGACTTGGAGATTCTAGAATACTTTGCCGGGCAGTTGGAAGCAAACATGCCCGATGTGTCCTTTCTGAAACCGACGCGAATCGTGAAGGAGTTTGCGCGGGGATTGCATCGGGAGTTGGACTTTGGGTCGGAGCGGTCGAACATGCTCTGCTTTGCGCAGCAGTTCAAAAACGAGCCATCTATCGTGGTTCCGCGCCCGCATGTCGCGCTCTGTACCCCACGCGTCCTCACGATGGACTTTATACGTGGTATTCACGCAGACGATTTGGAAGCGATGCAACGTTCGGGAATCGACTTGAACGCGGTCGCCCATCTGGGCGTGCGCCTGCTCATGGAGCAGATTTTCAAGTATGGATACTTCCATGCAGACCCTCATGGCGGCAATATGTTCATCCTGCCTGGTCCAAAGATTTGCTACGTGGACTTCGGACAGATGGGACGACTCACCCAGGGAGAACGACTCTCCCTTGGGAAACTCCTCACCGACATTTTCGCCAACAACAACCACTCCGCCGCAAAGGTCCTCATGCGCTTCATGAACGACGACAGCGAGCCCGATATGGAAGACCTCGAGCGAGAACTCCAGACACTCGTCGACATCCATATGAAGCAAGACATCTCGCACCTCAACATCATGCAAGTCGTCCAGGACCTCTATGACCTCTGCCGCCATCAGCGCCTCAGCCTCAAGCCAAACATCTACAACATGATGCGCGCACTTGGCTATGCCGACGCCATGGGGCGAGGGATGGCTCCCGATTTCCAAATCTACAACGAACTCCAACCTTTCATCCAGCAAATCACCCTCGACCGCATCAACCCCGTCCTCAACCTGCGCAACCTCCTTGGTACGGCAGAGGACTGGGGCGAACTTGTTGAAGCCGCACCAATCCTTCTGCGAAAGTCTCTGCTCAAACTCGACAAAGGAGACCTGACGTTGCGTCAGCACATCGAGGAAATGCCCAGTCTCACCAACGCCCTCAACATCGCCTTCAATCGCCTCTGCGCCGGAATCGTCATCGGGGGCATGCTCATCGCCTCCGCCATCGTCCTCTACGCCAAGACCCCGCCACTCCTCTGGGACATCTCCATCCTCGGCGTACTGGGATACCTCTTTGCCATCGTACTCGGTTGCATCCTCATCTGGTCCATCATTCGACAACCGCGCGAACACTAGCACAAACCACTTCTCGTGCTATATTATATTATAATAAAAAAATAAACTCTCACACCTTTCACAAAAACGAACATCAACTTTCATGGAACATCTTTGGTGCATTGTAGCATTGGTTCTGGCCATGTTGGGTCTGGAACGCCTTTTCGTCGTCGGCGGCTGCCATAACTCCACTACGCGCGAATGGATCCGCAAGTGTCCCCTGTGTCATCCCAACACCATCTCCCTCATGCGGCTTCCCATGGGGTTCATCGCCTGCTGGATTGCCTACAAGGGGAACTGGTCCTTCGCCACACTCTGGTTCGCTTTCTGGATGATTACCGACCTCTCCGACGGAACCATCGCACGGCACTGCAACCTCGGGACGGAAACCGGAAAATGGCTCGACCCCCTTTCCGACAAGTGCATGTACTTCCCGGTCCTCCTCTTCTTTGCCTTCAGCAAACAGGTCAAAATCCCCTTGGACCCCATCCCCGTCATCGCATTCGTCATCATTGACGTCATCGGGCAGGTCTCCCGCCTCTTCGTCAAAAAGAAGGCAGCCAACCTCTTTGGCAAGGCAAAGACCGCCCTCGTCACCATCCTCCTCTCCATCTCCGCGCTTCATCAAATCCACGACCTTCCCTTCATCAACTCGACCTTCCTCACCGTGTTCCTCTACGCGTGCCTCATTCTGGCATTCCTCTCCTGCTACTGCAAAATCATCCCCGACGAATGGTACGCAAACACTTTCACGCTCGTCAACTTCCTCTGCGGACTCACCGCCATCTACTACGCCTGCCACAACAAATACATCCACTGCATGGTCTGCGTCTTCATCGGACAGTTCTTCGACCTCTTCGATGGACGACTCGCGCGACGGTTCGGCTCCACAAAACGCGGCGCCATGTTTGATGACATCGCGGACGGGACCGACTTCGGCGCGGCCATCGGCGCCATGATTTTCTTCATCCTCAAAGACGAAGTCACCACGGTCTCCTCCTGGCTTGCCGCCGTCATCGCCCTTTTCTATGTCTTCTGCGTCCTCTATCGCCTGTATCGATTCCTCAAACCCACCAAGGAAATGCCGCGCGGCGTCTTCCAGGGACTGCCCTCTCCCGCAGGCGCAATGTTTGCCGGCTCCATGGCACTCGCCTCCCAGGAAATCGGCACGAACGCGGCAGGAATCGTTGCCGCCGTCCTCGTTGTATTCGCCTCGCTTCTCATGATTTCCAATGTCCCGTACTGCCATTTTGGACAGACGATGTGGCCGAACATGCCGCGTTTCCTCAAACTCCTCCTCTTCCTGTTCATCATCATCCTAACTGTCTTCGCCATCACCCACAAGAGCTGGCGTCCCACTTTCGTCTGGTTCTGCGTCGGAATCACCCTGGTCTATCTCATCTACGGCATCCAGTCCGTCTGCAAACTCTCCTGCAAACTCCCCGAACCTCCTCCGCCCAAAGACTGACCTATGCCCGACAAGCAGAAAAGATTCGCGGACCGTCTGCTCAACCGCCTTGACAAACTGGACAACGACAGCCTCCAGGCATACCTTCTGCGTCTCATCAACGACAAGGGATTCCTCGAAAGCATCTTCAACACCATTCGCGAGGGGGTCCTCGTCATAGACAGCAGTCTTCGCATCCAGTTCGTCAACTCCGCTGCCAAGCCTCTGCTCGGAATCTCCCCCGAGGATGTCGGGCAGTCCATCGGCAAGTTTTTCAAGCAACTTTCCTGGCAGGAACTGTTGCGCCAGGACATCCAACTGCCCGCCGCCACACGTCGCGAAATCGAGGTATTCTACCCAGAGCATCGCTTTCTGAGTTTCTACATCATGCCCATTGCGGACAATCCCTCCGCCCGTGGGGCAGACGCACTCCTGGCCACCCTCATCTTCCAGGATGTCACCGAATCCGTCCAGGCCGCCGAGGTCAATGCCGAGACCCAGAAAGTCAAAGCCATCACGCAACTCGCCGCCGGCGTCGCGCACGAACTCGGCAATCCCCTCAACTCCCTCGGAATCCACATCCAACTCCTGCAACGGCTCATCCGGAAAATGCCCGATTCCGAGGAGACCCGACAGGCCGCCGAGTTCCTCGAAACCAGCCGACAGGAAATCCGACGGCTCGACACCATCGTCAAAAACTTCCTCTCCGCAGTCCGCCCCGTTCCCCTCACGCCGACTCCCATCAACATCCAGGAACTCCTCGCCACCGCACTCACTTTCATGAAAAATGAAATCCAGAACCGAGGAATCCAGGTCCAACTTCAAATCCCCTCTTCCGTCCCTATCCTATTCGGCGATGGAGACCAACTCATCCAGGCTTTCTTCAATCTCATCAAAAACTCCATTCAGGCAATGCCCGACGGAGGCTCCCTCTCCATTGACGTTTCGGTCGACGACACCTACGTCAACATCCGTTTCCTCGATACCGGGAAGGGAATCTCCGAAGAGGAAATGCGCCAAATCCTAGACCCCTTCTTCACCACGAAATCCTCCGGAACCGGCCTTGGCCTACTCATCGTCGACCGCATTGTCCACGCACACGGCGGCTCCCTCTCCATCTCAGGAGAACCTGGCAAAGGTGCCGCGTTCACCGTCAGCCTTCCGCGACACGTCCGACAAACACGACTCCTTCAAAACTAATCCATATGCCCGACCTCATCACCATCCTCATCATTGACGACGAGCGAAACACCCGCGAAGGGCTCCGCCTCGCCCTGGAAGACAAATACCACGTCCTCCTCGCAGAAGACGCCTTCAAGGGACTGGAACTCCTGCGCCAGAACAACGTCGCCATCGTACTCACCGACCTTCGCATGCCCGGCATGGATGGAATGGACTTCATCCGACAAGTCTCCACCTGGAAGCACCGTCCCCTCATTATCATGCTGACAGCCTACGGCTCCATCCAGACCGCTCTCGAGGCAATGAAACTCGGGGCCTACGACTATCTCACGAAGCCAGTCGACCTTGACAATCTGGAGGTCATGCTCGAACGTGCCCAGAAAAGCCTCGCGGGAGCCAACGGCGCCCCCGTCGGCTCCGCGCAGGAGAAAGTCCTCTCCCAGATTGTGCACGTCTCCCCCGCGATGAAGGGAGTTGTCGAGAGCGTTTTGCAGGTCGCCACCACCAAGGCAACCGTCTTGTTGACGGGCGAAAGCGGCACCGGAAAAGAGGTCATCGCCCATGCCATCCACGCGCTTTCGGGACGTGCCGACAAGCCATTTGTGCCCGTCCACTGCGCCGCTCTCAACGAGAACCTTCTGGAAAGCGAACTCTTTGGACACGAAAAGGGGGCCTTCACCGGTGCCAGCGAGCGCGTCCAGGGACGTTTTGAAACCGCTGGCGACGGCACGCTCTTCCTGGACGAAATCGGGGAAATCTCCCTTGCGACCCAAGTGAAGTTGCTGCGCGTTCTGGAGAATCGCACCTTCGAGCGCGTTGGCGGCAAGGAATCCCTACCCGTCAATGCGCGCCTGCTGGCGGCCACCAATCGCAATCTGCAGGAAATGGTCACGGCGGGCACCTTCCGCGAGGACCTTTTCTACCGCCTCAACGTCGTCTCCATCTCCATTCCTCCTCTGCGGGAACGCCGCGAGGACATCGAGCCGCTCCTTGACTTCTTCCTTCGCAAAGCGAACAACGACAACGACAAGCACATCGTCGGCTTTGCCCCTGAGACCACAAAGGTGCTGGCTGCGTACGACTGGCCAGGCAACGTCCGCGAGTTGCGAAACTGTGTCGAGCGGATGGTAGTCTTTGCCCGGGGCGCAATTTTGACGATGGGGGATGTTCCGGCGGAACTGCGTACCGCCGTCAGCAAGCAGTACGAGGAACCGTCCAGCAACACGCCTGCACAACCAGAGGAGCCTTTGGACATTCACGCCAACGAGAAGTCACTCATCCTCAAGGCGCTTGAGGAGTGTGGTGGCAACCGCACGCACGCCGCTGAAAAACTCCACATTTCCCGCAGAACTCTACAGCGTAAACTCCGCGACTTCGGAATCAACGAACCATCATGACAGTTCGGGACAAAAAACTTCGGGAGAAGCAGGCCACGGTCGAAGATTTGACCGAGGAGCGCAAGGCTCTTGCAGAAGACGCCTCGGTGCAGTCGTTCGTGCGCTACCTGCAACAGGAGAAACAAGCCTCCAGGCACACGGTCAGCAACTATCTGCTGGACATCGCGCAGTTTCTGAAACTACAGCCGCGCCTGCGCCAGAAGGAGGGGCTTGCCTGGGGTGCCGTCAGCGATTCTCTGGCGCGCCGCCACGGAATGTACCTGGCGGACGCAGGGCTGCAGAAACGCAGCATCAACCGAAAACTCTCCAGCCTGCGTTCCTTCTTCCGATTCCTCCTCCGTGAAAAGCGCGTCCGCTCCAATCCCTTCTCCCTTGTGGACGGCATGCGCACTGGAAAGCATCTCCCCATGGTCCTTTCCGAACAACAGGTCACACAACTCCTCGATGCCCCGAAAAAATACTGGGCACATGCAAAGGACGACGACGGACGCTCCGACCCCGATTTCGCCGCCGCACGCGACTCCGCTGCCCTCGAAGTCATCTACTCTGGCGGTCTCCGTATCAGCGAGGCTCTCGGACTCGACCTCGAAGACATTGACTTCCTCGCCTCTCGTTTCAAGGTCCGTGGCAAAGGACGCAAGGAACGCTTCTGCTTTCTGGGACGGCCTGCCATCAAGGCCCTCCACGACTACCTCCTCATCCGCGAACAAAAAGGCCTCGCAAACCGACGCGCGCACGGACCCGTCTTCCTCAACTCCCGCGGAGAACGCCTCACCACGCGCTCTCTCGAACGCTCCTTCAAACTCTACCTCGCCGAAGCAGGACTCCCCGCCGACTGCACCCCCCACAAACTCCGACACTCCTTCGCAACCCATCTCCTCGCCGCCGGCGCCGACCTTCCCACCGTCCAGGAACTCCTGGGTCACGCCTCCGTTACTTCCACACAAATATACACCCACATCGACATCGGACGACTCGTCGAAGTCTACGCCAAAGCACATCCCACGGCCTAGAAGTGGTTAGTGGTTAGTGGTTAGTGGTTAGTGGTTAGTGGTTAGTGGTTAGTGGTTAGTGGTGAGAGGTTAGTGGTGAGAGGTTAGTGGTGAGAGGTTAGTGGTGAGAGGTTAGTGGTTAGTGGTTAGTGGTTAGTGGT
>JAFRLI010000212.1 GCA_017431255.1 Victivallales bacterium | reverse complement strand
CAAGAAAATCCGCGTGCACATTCTGCTGGACGGGCGCGATGTCGGCGAAACTTCGGCATTGACCTATGTAGACCCCTTCGAGGAGTTCCTGAATGAACTCAAGGCGCAGGGTTGCGATGCACGCATTGCTTCGGGCGGCGGGCGTATGTTCATCACGATGGACCGCTACAACGCCAACTGGGAAATGGTTCACCGCGGCTGGGATGTCCACGTGCACGGGGAAGGACGCCAATTCGCAAGCGCACACGAAGCCATCGAGACCCTCCGCAAAGAAACTGGCGCAATTGACCAGGACCTCGGCGCATTCGTCATCGCCGAGAATGGCAAGCCCGTCGGAACCATCGAGGATGGCGACAGCGTCGTCTACTTCAACTTCCGCGGTGACCGCGCCATCGAAATCACGACCGCTTTCGAGGCTGACGACTTTGACAAGTTCGACCGTGGACGCCGCCCCAAAGTCTGCTATGCCGGCATGATGGAGTACGACGGCGACCTTCACAGTCCCAGCCGCTTCCTCGTTTCTCCGCCCGCCATCGACCGTGTCACGGGCGAGTTCCTCGCCGAACTCGGCGTCCGCACCCTCGCCATCTCCGAGACCCAGAAGTACGGCCACGTCACCTATTTCTTCAACGGAAACCGCTCCGGAAAAATCAACGAGGATCTCGAAGACTACCAACTCGTCCCATCGGACATCGTTCCCTTCGAACAACGTCCCTGGATGAAAGGTGCTGAAATCACCGATGTCGTCGTCGACGCCATCCTCTCCGGTAAATACGACTACATCCGCCTCAACTACCCCAACGGCGATATGGTCGGGCATACGGGTGTCTTCCAGGCCGTCAAAATCGGCGTCGAGACTGTCGACCTCTGCATTGCACGCCTCAAGGCCGCCATTGACAAGGCGGGCGGCATTCTCCTGATCACCGCCGACCATGGCAATGCCGACGACATGTACGAGCATGACAAGAAGACGGGCGACGTCAAGGTCGTCGACGGCGTCAAGAAGGTCAAGACAGCCCACTCCCTGAACCCCGTTCCGTGCATCATTTACGATCCCGAATACAAGGGCGACTACGCCAAGGAACTCAAGAGCGGTCTCGGCATCTCCTCCATCGCCGCCACCACCATCAACCTCCTCGGCTACGAGGCTCCCAGCGATTACGATCCCTCCGTCCTCTCAAAGCCGTAAATCCCATCTCCGATTCCCGCATCACCGCCCCGCGTCCTGGAATCTTCCTGGACGCGGGGCTTTTTGTTTACCAAGGTAATTGCAAAACCCTATGGGAGTCCACAGAACACACAGAATACACAGAACTGCTTATCCACGCTAACGCGCGGCTAAACACTTGATATGAAACAGAATACAAGGTGCAATCCGCCGCGAAGCGGCGGATTGCCTTCTGTGTATTCTGTGTATTCTGTGGACTCAAAAAGGAGTTTTGCAATTACCTTTACCAAGTCAATTGTTATCCCCGTGATATTTTGAACGGGTTTTCGTCACCACTTCCTTTGGGAAGGTTAGGGGAGGGCACCGATGCCTTGAAGAATTCCGGCGATACCGGTTGCGGCGACATCTCCGGTGATTTTGCCTTCGTTGTCGAACGTGTAGAAGTTCATGACGGTGGTCGAGAAACGCTTGCCATTCGGCTGAAGTCCCGCAAATGGGGCATTTCCTGTGAAGGTTCCCGTGCAACGCCACTGCACGGCGACAGTGGTTTCATCCGCGACCATGTTTTCCAATTTCCACTGCACGTCGGGAAAACTTCGTCGCATGAAGTCCACGACGCTCAGATAGCCTTTTGCGCCAAACAGGGGTGTGGGAGAGACCGGTGTCGTAAATGCGGCAGTCGAGGCAATCAGTTCCTCGCCCAATTTCAAATCATTGGTATTGATGCAGGTTTCGAACATTCGCATTGCCTCGCGGTTGCGTTCGATTGTTCTGGATTGTTCCTGTTCATGGCGTGAAGTGGGTTCCGAACCCCGGTTCGAGGAAAGAAGACCATAAACTTGAAAGAGCAGCAAGAATATCCATGCGGTCAGAATCCATTCGAGGACGCGGTGCCCCAGCCGTGCTCCTCTTTGGGAGGATGCATGGACATTCAAGGGGCGGTGCATCAACCAGATGGCGGCGAAGAGCGCAAAAAAGCCAATCAGGGAAGTAAAAAAAGTGAGGAGCGTGTTCATTTGTTGTTCCTATGGAAGGATTGTGTATCCAATCTTGCCCAGCATTTGAAGGGCACGGTCAAAGTTTTCGCTTTTGGTGAAAATGTAATCGGTGTTGAAAGTGGAAATGGCGAAGATTCCGATGTGATGGCTGGCAAGACAAGAGAAAATGTTGGACAGAATGCCGATGAGTGAGAAGTCCAAGACGCCTTCGACGCGGAAAGCACGCCAACCATCCTCGCGCATTACGGTATTCTGAGGAACAAGGTCCGTAGGGCAAACAAGGGACTTTTCGTCGTCGGTGCATCCTGTGAAGACAAAAGGTTTCGTCAGGTCAACGCCATCGTAGTCGGTGACCTTGCAGACCGAAAACACGAGTGGAATCCCTTTCAGAATCATGGATTAGTCATCTGCTGTATAGGTGTGCATTGCAAGAAGTTCCAACTGGTTCAGCGACTGGGTGCGTCCGCAGTCATGCCTCGTGGACGCGTTTTCCTGTAATGTGTTCTGGCACAAGGCGTAATACTTGCACGCGAGCACCTGCCATCTGGATTTCCTTTTCGATGTCATCTTCGCTGGGATTGAATCGCCGCGCCAATTTGCGGCAAAGGTCCAGGGCGGTGGCGTGGTCTTCCACGAACTGGATATGTCCGAAGACCACGACGCTGCGGAAGGTGTAGGCCCAGCCGCCCTCGTCACGGCTCCCTTCGTCGATGACCGTGAAGGAGGCGCGGCTGTCCTTTTGCAGGGCGTCGATTTTGTGACCCTCTTTTGCTCCGTGGAAATAGAGGCACCCGTCTGTTTCGCAATAGTACGGATTGAGCCAGATCCCGTAGGGCCAGCCATCATCCCCGATGACAGACAAAACTCCCCGCTTTGCATGTTTCAAGACTTCCAGTGTCTCTTCTTCGGGCAGTTGCTGCTTGAAGCGTCTCAGCGGGCGGAACATCTTTACCCCTCGGTTTGCGTGCAAATCCGTTTCCCGAGTTCGAAGGCCTTCTGGCAGTCTTGCGGGAAGACCTCCTCGTGTCGGACGCGCTTTGCTTCTGCGTTGAAGTTTCCGAGGTGGTAGCGGCTGTAGTCTTTGACCTGCATGGTGTCGGTGGCAAGAAGGGTTTCGCAATGGCCGAAATAGAGTTTCATCCAGTTTTCGTACCGTTGGAAGAGGGTATGGTAACCCGTTTTGTCAAAAAAGGATTCGGGGCAGTTCATAGTAAAGACCCAGGCGCACTTTTTGGCAGGGCTCAAGGGCTTGCTGTAGTCGTCATAGTTCAGGTATTGGAAGAGGAAGCGTTCGAAGAAGGAACGCATCTCACCCGTGACCTCGCTGAAGTAGATGGGGCTTCCCAAGATAACGGCATCTGCCTCGTGGAGGCGGTCCAGCACGGGAGAGAGTTCGTCTTTCAGGATGCAGCGGCAGGGACGCGGTTCCTTCTGGAGTTTGCAGGCCATGCAGCTCACACAGCCCCGGAACTTGAGGTCGTAGAGATAGACCATCTCGGTCTCTGCGCCAGCGGCGGCCGCGCCTTCCAATGCCTTCTTCAGCAGGATGTCCGTATTCCAGCCTTTGCGTGGGCTTCCATTGATTGCGATGACCTTCATGTTGTCCTCTTCTGTTCCTTATTTTGCTTCAAGCAGCTTTACGATACAGGCTTCCACCTGGGCCATGTCCGCAGTGGGTTCGAAGCGTGCGACAACGTTTCCCTGGCGGTCGATGACGAACTTGGTGAAGTTCCACTTGATGTCCGGTTTGCTGGCCCAATCGGGATCTTCTTTGGCGAACATTTGTTCCAGAAGGGTCTTGAACTTGTGTTCGTCAAAACCTGCAAATCCTTTCTGGGACTTGAGAAACGTATAGAGTGGAAGCTCGTTGGGGCCGTTGACGTCCGCCTTTTTCATCTGGGGGAAAGTCGTATTGTAATGGAGGGTGCAGAAGGTGTGGATTTCCTCATCCGTACCGGGTGCCTGGGCCCCGAACTGGTTGCAGGGGATGTCCAGGATTTCCAGCCCTTTGTCATGATAGTCTTTGTACAGTTTCTCAATGGGTGCGTACTGCGGGGTGAATCCACAGCCCGTGGCGGTGTTGACCACGAGGACAACCTTGCCTTGGAAAGTGTTCATTTGCACGGTTTCCCCCGTCTGCGCCGTCAGCGTGTAGTCGTAGAATGTCGCCATTTGCTTTTCTCCGTTGTTAGGGATGATGATGTCTGGTTTCTTTTGATTGGTGCGGCAACCGCCTGCAGAGGATGCCCAGAGCAACATGGCTGCGGTCGCTAGAATGGAACAGATGGATTGGACTCTCATTTTTCTCAAACTCCCGTGTCAGTTTGCGTGGAAGACAGGAATCACGATGGTGTTCAGCCATATGAGGGAATGGCAAAACTCTCATTCCAACCGCCTTCACGGCGCAATGGCTTTCTCGCTTGCGTCGTTTTGGCGGTTGGGCAGAAGTTTTGCAATTTCCTCCATATAATTTAGCACTCAATGTTGGTTTTGCCTTGAAATCTCACAAAAAACGTCACAGCTCCCCCCATAATCGTTGAAACCCGGCTTGATTTTTCCCCGGGGGATCCATCTGAGGTAGTTGCAAAACTCATTTTTGAGTCCACAGAACACACAGAACACACAGAATGCAATCCGCCGCTTAGCGGCGGCTTGCACTTTGTATTTTTGTTTTATATCAAGTGTTTGGCCGCGCGTGGCGCGGACAAACAGGTCTGTGTATTCTGTGGGGTCTGTGGACTTCAAAAGAGTTTTGCAATGATCTCATCTTGCAATTTGTGCGAGGACGGTCATATTATTGAGGGAATGGCAAAACTCTCATGCCAACCGCCTTCATGACGCGGCGCGATGGCTTCCTCGCTTGCGGCGTTTTGGCGGAAGGGCGGCAGTTTTGCAATGACCTCTTTTTTTCGGTTTTCAGGCTTCTCCCTTCACGTTCTTCCTCAAATGCAACCATGATGAAAATTGCCTTACTCATAAAGCAGGTACCTGACACTCGCACAGTACGGATGGACGAGAAGACGGGGACCGTAGTGCGGGACGGGAACGAAGCCATCGTGAATCCGCTGGATTTGTATGCCTTGAAAGCGGCTTTGGACTTAAAGGCCGCGCAACCCGGCACCACTGTCACTGCCATCAGCATGGGACCTCCCAATGCGGAAAAGGCTCTGAAAGAAGCATTGGCACTCGGAGCCGATGACGCACTCCTCATTTGCGACCGCGCCGCCGCTGGAAGCGATACCAAGGCCACTGCTACCATTCTGACCGCCGCATTGAACGCAAGCGGTCCTTTTGACTTGGTCCTCACGGGGGAACGTGCCACCGACGGGGATACCGGGCAGGTCGGTCCCGAAATCGCGGCCGCTGCTGGCTTCGGTCTCATCACCTTTGCGAACAGCGTAACAGCGACCGCTGGCGGCATCGAGGTGGAACGAAAGACCGAGAACGAAGTGGAGCGTTGGAAGGTCGAGTTGCCAGCGCTGGTGAGTGTTACCAAGGCCGTCGGGGAAGTCGGTCTGCCCACCTTGAAAGGCAAGATGGTGGCCCGTCGTCGCGTGGTTCCAGTCAAGAACACGACGGAACTGGGGCTGGCTCCCGGCAACATCGGCCTGGAGGGCTCCCCAACGCGCGTCGTCAGAATCTTCCGTCCCTCTATTACGCGAAATGGCATAAAGTTACAGATTTTTGACGAGGCAAGTTTGGAATCGGCGGTGGACGTGCTCGCAAGTTTTGTCAAAGGAGAAGAGAAAGCATGAAACTATGTATCATTGCAGAGGTTTATGCCCACAGGCTTCTTCCGATTTCCTTTGAGTTGCTGACGCGTGCACTGCGGTTGATGCCGGGCCAGATTGGTGCGCTTGTCCTTTCTGACGGATTGGAAACGGGTGAACTTGACAAACTGGTTGCCTGCGGGGCCGATGAAGTGGTCTCTTACGAGGCGTCCTGGCTGGGAACGTTCCGTCCCGAGCCATACGGTGCGGCGCTGGTGGAGACTGTCCGCCAGTTCCAGCCAGAAATCGTGCTTGGTGGCGCGACCTCCACGGGACGCAGTTGGCTTCCCTATGCGGCTATGCTGATGCGGACGGGACTCACCGCCGATTGCACAGAACTCGCCATCGACCAGGCGACGGGTCTGCTGCTCCAAACGCGTCCAGCCATCGGTGGCAACATCATGGCCACCATCAAGACGCCCAACCATCGTCCACAAATGGCAACCGTCCGTCCTCGCTCCACTCCTCCTGCAAAGCCGACGCCAGGACGCAAAGGCACGATTCACCGTCTGGCACCTCCTTCCGAATGGAACCACTCCCATTCCCTCCTTCTCAGCACCGTGCCTGTCGATGAATCTCAGGAACTTTCAGCAGCCAAGAAGGTCGTTGTGGTTGGGCGAGGAATCAAGAAACCCGAGAATCTTCCGATGGTTCGTGAACTGGCGTCCCTGCTTGGTGCTGCGCTCGGCGCGACGCGCGAGGTGGTTGACCGCGGCTGGCTCCCGTACAGTTGCCAGATCGGCCTGTCCGGACGTACCGTTACCCCAGAACTTTACATCGGACTGGGCGTGTCGGGTGCCATCCAGCATTTGGCGGGAATGCAGACTGCCAAACGCATTGTCGCCGTCAATACCGACAAGGAAGCGCAACTCTTCTCGCTGGCCGACCTTGCCATCGTTGGCAATGTCATGGATGTCGTCCCTGCACTCAATGCAAAACTCCGTCAAGGAGGTGCGCTATGACCGCCCAATATTCCATCGTCACGCCTGAGATTGTTGCGAGGTTGGAGGAGATTTGCGGCAAGAATTTTGTCATCTTTCGGGATGAGGAGCGACTGGAACCCTATTCTCACGACGAGATTCCAGGCAAGCACTACCGCCATATGCCGGAAGTCGTCGTGCGTCCGCAATCCACCGAGGAGGTGTCTGCCATCCTCAAACTGGCCAACGCGGAGCATATTGCGGTGACACCACGCGGAGCGGGTTCGGGACTTTCGGGCGGGGCAGTCCCCGTTTACGGCGGCATTGTCATCGCCACGGACCGGATGAACAAAATCCTTGAATTGGACAAGGAGAATATGATGGTAGTCGTCCAGCCAGGCGTCATTGCGAACGATATTAACGAGTTCCTGCGTCCGCACGGGTTATTGTATGCGGGTTATCCTATGAGCATGGAAACGTGTTACATTGGTGGAAACGTCGCCGAGAACGCGGGTGGCGGCAAAGCCGTCAAGTATGGTGTGACGGCGCGTTATGTGCTGGGGCTGGAGGTCGTACTGCCCAATGGAGAGATTCTGGAGGTCGGCGGGAAACTGTTGAAGGATGTGACGGGCTACAATCTGCTTCCGCTCTTCACGGGTTCGGAGGGAACGCTGGGCTTCTTCACGAAAATCATCCTCAAGGTCATTCCACGTCCCAAATATCAATTCGATTTGCTGGTGCTCTTCAAAGACAGTCGCAGCGCCATCAACGCAGTTCCTGCCACGATGACGGAATCCGGCATCACACCCACTTCCATCGAGTATATGGATGCTGCGTCCTTTCAGTCTGCCTGCCGTTATTTGAACGAGACCCTCCCGTATCAAGAGGCGGGCGCGATGTTGCTGGTCTCCGTTGACGGCAATGATCCCGAACAGATGATGGACGAACTGGAAGTGCTGGGCGGCTTCCTGGAAAAACACGGTGCTTTCATGGTTTACGTGGCGGACAATCCCGCCAATTCCGAGCGCATCTGGAAGATTCGTCGAAGTGTCGCCGAGTCCTTTAGCCTCTATTTTGCGCGACAATCTGGCGAGGATGTCGTAGTCCCGCCTGCGTGCATTGCAGATGTGGTGGAGGAGTTCCAGCGTCTTGCGGAACGTTACGGCGTCATCATTCCCTGCTACGGGCATGCGGGTGACGGAAACCTCCACAGCCGCGTCAGTGCCCCCGATTCCTGGAGTGACGAACGCTGGGAACAGACGCTTCCCTTGGTTCTTCAAGAACTTTATGAACTGGTTGCCAAACGCGGTGGCCGCATTTCGGGCGAGCACGGAATTGGTTGCAAACGCCTGAAATATATGCCCAGCGTGGTTTCCAAGACCTTCCTTGACGTTCTACGCTCCATCAAGAAAGCACTGGATCCCAACAACATCATGAATCCTGGAAAAGTGTTCGAGTCGTAAATAGCGGAAGGACATTGTTTTCGAACGCAAGTTCGATTTTGTCCACCAAACGTGCAACGTGCGTTCAAGAGAAAAAACGGGGAACGGGAAGGAAAAAGAGGGGAATGGGATTACATTAATTAGAACTTTCCCAAGGAATGGGACAGAAGGGGGAGGGAAACGAATGTTCATTTGGAGGCGAAAGATGCGTTTTGAGAGATTGATGGGACTGGTACTGGTGTTTGCCTTGGCGCTTGCTGGTTTTGCGCAAAAGGGAATGTTTTACCTAGTGGATGAACGAACGCAGATTCCCGTGCTGTGCTATCCGATGGAACCGAACTGGCTGGGAGGCGGCAAGACCACTTGGACTGCAAATCCCGCGGCTCCTGTCAGTTGGTATGTGTGGACCATGTCCCCGGACCAGCGCATCAAAATCCTGTTTTCCTCGCTGGCAGTGATTCCCGCCCCTGGCGCCATCTCCCAGGTGCCAATCCTACAGAATCCGCTTGTGATGGCAAACCAGTTGCTCGCTGGCGCCCAACGAGACCACAATGTGACAAATCTCCGCCTGGTGGACGCACATTTCAATCAAAAGGAACCCGACCGCGCTCTGATAGAATCCCGACTGCGCCAGGCGCAACAGCACGGGATTCGTCCTACCAATATGGTGTACACCGAACTCTCCATTCGCTACGAGGGCGTTCGGGATGGCAAGCCTTTTATGGTCGGATTCTGGATTCCCATGCTGGCGACAGAGAACCGTCCCGGTATGGGATTTGCCACGGTCGTGGAACTGCTCAGCCCCATGTCCTTTAGTTGTCCGCCCGCCTTGGAAGCGCAGGCACGAAAGAAATTGGAACGGATTTCCAAAAATCTTCAGATGAACCAGCAGTTCACGGCAGTCATCAACCGTATTGCCGAACAGCGCACCGCCAATTGGCTCCGCGTACAAAACCAAATCCGAAACGAACAACTGGAACTGGCGGCTTCCACCTCCGGAACCCATCAACGCGTGATGGACAAATGGTCCGAATATATCCGCGACGTGGATACCGTCTCCAATCCCAACACCGGCGAGAAGATGTTCGTCGACAACCGCTACGACCATGCCTGGATTAACAGCAACAATGAGGTCATCTACCACAATTCGGGGTTCAATACGCCGAATGCCAGCACCTCTTCTTTCGACCCCAATAGCAATGCTCTCTTTAACCAGACAACCTGGCGAAAACTGAAGTAAGCGGGATCGGGCAACGTGCCGTTCCTGGTTACTCGTGCTGGTGCGAGAACCAGATGTACTCTCCCGTTACGGGGTCGATGCGTCCAATTTGCCGTGCCGGGCACCCCGCCATGATGGCGTAGTCGGGAGTGTCGTGTGTGACGACGGCTCCCGCGCAAATAAGGTTCGCCTTGCCAATGGAGGCATTGCTGGTCACAACAACGTTGCTGCCGAGCCAGGAACCGTCGCCTATCACCACGGTCTTTTTCTCATCCCTAGCCGTAAATGCCTGCGTCGCCGGATCGAACTTGTGGTTGCTGGCGGTGATGGAACAGTGCGGCCCGATCAGTACGTTCTTTCCAATGCGGACATCGCCGTTGATATAGGAGCACATCGAAATAAAAGAGTGTTCCCCGATGGTGTTCGTCCCAATGCGGATGACTACCCCCGGCCCGATTTTGACGTCGTCGCCAAATCCCATGAGGCGCGCACGACGGATGACGGCGTCGCCGCCTTGGCTGGAGGAGTCATAGAGGACCAGGCGGTCAAACTCGTCAGGGGTAAGGCCACTGTCCAGAGGGGTGTCTTCAACGGGGAGCGGAGGAAGTCTCTTGTGTGGGAATGCCATGGCGTTTTTTTCTTTTGGGGGGCAAAATGGATATACGTGACACACGACTATACCTCTACGACAGTCGCGATCCACGATGAAGAACTCCGAGGGGGGAGGGGGATCAGGAAAGATGGATGAGGAAGGTGGCGGTGATGATGTGCCGTGTGGCGGGGGCGAAGTGCCAGTTGAGGTGGTATTGGGTGGGGAGTTCGCGTTGGACGGAAGGAGAGAGGTCGGGACCGTCAAGCGGGAATTGGTAACGGTCGTTCATCCAGTAGGATTCGGGAGTTTCGTGGATTTGGAAGCGAACGGTGCCAGTTTCGCGTTTCAAGAGGAGGAACTCCCCGTCCTGTTCTGGCTTTGCGGTATAGGAGTGGAGACGCCAGTCCAGGGCGACGGGGTGTTCCGCCTCGATGATGTCGCGCAATTCAAGGATGGCGGTGTCTTCGCTGCAGGTAGTGAAAACCAGCGTGCGCTCGGCGCGTGTGAGGGCAGGATAGGCAGGGGAGAGGTCCATCACGACCTGACTGCGGTTGCCCTCGCTGCCGTAGGAGAGAAGACGCCCAAATGCGTCGGCAGAAAAATTTTGCTGCCCGACACCGTCGATGAGGAAACAGTTTTGAGCGATGGTCTGCTGAGTCCATTCGCGGTGGTGGGGTTCTCCGTATCGATATCCGAAAGAACCCGTGGGATGGATGAATCCGCGTCCACCGATAAGAATGGCGAAGTTGCCCTGGTCGGCATGCTGGTGGCTGGCGGAACCCCATTTGCTGCAGCGTGCGAAGACGGCGATGTCGCGAGATGGGTGTGCCAGGTCCGTGTGCATGGAGACGAATCCCGTGTCGGGGAAGACGTGGAAGTTTTCCGCGGGACCTGCTGCGCCGTCGTCCTGGTGTGGCATGGGAGGGAGGAACTGGTCGAGGAGATGGAGGCGGAAGTAGTCGATGTTCTGTAAGGACTGTCGCGCAAAGTCGCGTGCGAGTTGTGGTCCGAAGCGTTCCGCATAGAGGGCAAAGGGGTCCTGTGCTTGGAAACCGGGCCATTCGAGATGCGTGTCCCAGTGTCCGTCGCAGAACGCATGAACCTCCTGTCCTGGTTGGCAGAAGTGCATAAAGAACTGCGAGACCCTGCGGTAGAACGGTTTGGTGAGGAACGTGAAGCCAGTGGCGCGTTCAACCGCCAGGAAGAACGGCAGATACCACTTGGTGTAAGTGCTGGCGTAGAAGGGACCTTCCGCCCAGCCGCCGTCTTTGCAGCCGTAGTGCGGGAACAGCGTTGCATAGATTTCCAGGGCAAAGTCCAGGAACCTCTCCGCTTCTGCTGGTGCTTCCTTCGCCAGCACGATGGCGATTTCGCCGAGATAGCCGGGCATGCGTCCAATGTGGGATTGCCCTGGTTTGCAGTGGAAATTGTGCCGAATGGCACGCGCCATGATTTGGCGACCGTGTCCCAGAAGCGTGTCCTGAATCCAGTCGCGTTCACGCTCGTCGTAGAGGTCCCAGGTCAAGTCCACCGAGAACGGCAGGGAACGGCAGACGCTCAAGGCGGCTTCGTCTCCATATTCGCCGTTGACGGACATCGGACCGGCCGGATTCCATTCGCACACGCGCAAGACCGCTTCCTTTGCATACGCACCTGCGGCCTTGTCCCCCAGCAGAAAATATCCGAGAGCGCAGGCGACCAGATTGCGGTCGAGGTACTCGCGCTCGACATCGAGGACGCGGCGTCCGTCAACCCATCCGTCGGGACGGTAGTAGTTGGGGTAGGGCATGAATCCCTGTTCCAGTGCCATGGCGATGTTGCGCTTGAGGATTTCGATTTTGTTGGCGTAGCGTTGGCGGAGTTCCTCCTGGTCGCCTTGTCGTAGATAGTGCCTGGGATGCTCGGCAGGGAGGGCATTCAGGAGTTCCCGTGCTGTAGGGACGATGAATGGGCGTGCGTTTTCGGGCACCGTGAACCGCCATTCGCCGCGTTCCTTGTCATTGGCGAAGACATTCCAGACGAACTCGCCAGGACCGAGGGGTTTGTGAAGCCAAAGATAGTTCTTGCTCGTTTCATGGTTGACAAGGATTTTGCCGCCGGCAGTGCGCAGCACAATACGGTATTTCTTCACGTCGGGTTCGCCGACCCATTGGAGGGAAGGTGGGTCGATTTCGACGGTTTCGCCGTCCAACGGTGCCGGAAAGATGCTTTGAGCTACTCGTTTTTGTGCTAGTTTTTCCATTATCGTTTGTTCCACATGAGAGTGATGCCTATCGCAAGGAAGGCGAGATTGGAGGCGGCACCTGCAAGGAATGCAGGAAGCCAGCCGTTTTTGCCGAGAACCAGGAATAACTGTCCCACCAGATAGAAAAGGACCAACAGCAGAATGGCGGTGGCAAAGCCTTTTACCAGGCCAGAACGTCCGTTGGCGATGGTCAGGGAGACTCCGAAGAGCGCACCGATAAGGCTTGCCAGGGGGAAGGTGATGCGGTTCCAAAGCAACACCAGCAGGCGGTTTTGGGCACGCTTGGATTTGACGATGCCCGCGCGGCGCACCTGGAGCAGTTCGCGGATGTTCATCAGGTTCCAGTCTATGCTATGGGAACGCATGTCGTCTGGCGTCTCCGGGAAGGCTTCCACGCGCTCTTGGAAGAAAACCGTGCCAGCCTCCAGACGGACCCCGTCCGGTGCAAAATACTGAAGCGCGCCGTTGCGGAAAATCCATCCTTTGGAGGGGGACCAGGTGGCAGTCTGCGCGGAGAGAAGCCATTGGGAGGCCGCATGCTTGTCGTATTGACGGACAAGGACGGACTCGGAGGTGCCGTCGCTTCGGAACACCTGGAAAGACCAGTCGCGATGAGCCGATGGGTTGTGAAACGCGAGACCTTCCTTGTTGGCCTTTTTGTCCAGGTAGCGTTCTTCGAGGGAGGCTGCGTAACGTGCGCAGCGTGCGCCCCAGGATTCGTTTACGGCCATGGTGACGGCGCAGAGGATGGCGGCGAGAATCCAAACGGGCATTCCAGCGGCAGCGAGGGAGATTCCGGCGGCACGGATGGCAGTCAGTTCGTTGTTTCGTCCCATCATGAGGGTCATGAAACTGGCGGCGAGCAGGGAACTGATGGGAGCGACGAGGGCGAGGTGCTGCGGTTGTTGTGCCAGAAAAAAGAGGAGGGCGTACTTTGTGGGCATCTTGGCCTTGAGGATGTCGTTCATCCCGTCAAAGACATTGTTGAGCAGGAAGAGTGCGGCGAATCCCAGAAGGCAACAGAGCAAAGGCAGGGCATAGTTGCCTGCGACGTATCGAAAGAGGCAGGGGGAGATGCGTCTGGATGTGAGTTCGCGGGGGGGCATTCCTAGTTGTCACGTGCGTTTTTGTAGATGATTTTCGCCATGCGAGTCCGCGTGACCAGTTCTTGCAGACTGGTGCCAGCCACCACATAGAACAACGGTGTGAAAATCCCGAAGACCAGCATCAGGACCGTGTAGAAAAACGCACGTCCTTCCCAGTGGGATTCACCGGAAAGCCGCGCCAGGAACACGCCCCAGCAACGCTGGCCGGGCGTTTGCGTCCAGCGGGACATCCCTTCCACGTAGTAAAACACGGTGGAGACAAAGAAAATCATGAATCCATAGTACCAGACACGCTCGGGAGAGACGTGCCCGTGCGCAAACAGCCACGCAAATGCAAAGAACAGCGCCAGCGCCCAGACCCCGAGAATCAGCGCATCCGTCACCGCCGCCGCAATTCGCAAAGCCAACTCCGCATTCGGATTGTTCTTCACACTCGCCTTGACGAGCCCCGTGCCGGCAATCTCATCCGAAGCGCGCAGGTTGATGCGGGCCTTGACTTTGTTCCAGAAGGTATCGTGCTGTTGTTCGAGGCGGCGGATGGCGGCCTGTTGCAGGAGCGGCTTGAGCGCAGGCATTTCAATGGCCTTGTTCCAGATAGGGATGAGAGTGCTGCGGACCTGGCAGTCCAGGGTGATTTTCCCATTCTTGGTCAGGATGAGCAGATTGTCCTCGTCCATCGGGCCTTCCTGGGTTCCATCCGGGTATTTCACATAGTAGAGTTTAGTGCCTTCGGGCATGGGAATCTCCTAAAATTTGGCAAAAAAACAGAAAAAACACGCTGTTTTTCCACTTTTTGAGGGTTGGCTATTTGAAACTTTCAATCTATATAGTAACATAACACTGTAAAATTGTTTTTCCTGTCGCTTCCTCGCATATCTGTGAAAAAACTTTTGAGAGCCACCTCCGGGACCTCTTGAAAATCATTTTGGCGAGGAAGAACCAGGAAAACTACGATGTTCACGCCGCAGAAGCGGCAAAGCCGAGAAGGAGACAGAAATGGCAGAAAAAAAAGATACTCGTGTATTCTCCAGACGCCATATTTGGGCAGACTGCGACGAGGAAACCCACGTCGCCTATATCGGCATTACCGATTTCCTGGCAGAGAAAATCTCGGAAATCGTGAGTGTCGATATGCCCGAAATCGATGACGAAATCGATATGGATTCCCTCTTTGTCCACCTCCATTTGGTCAATCGCGTGCATCATTTGCGCGCACCGTTGACGGGACGCATCCTCGAACTCAACAAAGAGGTCCTCGACAATCCAAGCCTCGCACCGTGGCAAAGGATGATTCAAAGTCGATAGAGGTCTTGATCGCCGCAGTGCCCAGTGCCGTCACCGGAGCCGTGATCGCTGTAGAGAAGAAACGACCCACCATGCCCGTGGCACGGGAGCTGTTCATGAGCGCCGTACCCATGGCGGTTGCCGCGCTGCCCATGCCCGTCCACATAGACCGGGCGGTTTGCAGCTGCCGGTTGGTCTGGTCGATCT